>NZ_FQVG01000002.1 GCF_900129265.1 Caloramator proteoclasticus DSM 10124
CCAATTATACTTTTTTAGAAACATTCGAGGATTCAGAGAAAAAAGGCTTTTGCAGATAAATATAATAGAAGATTTGAAAGATGAAATGTTGATAATTATGAATTGGATTAATCCAATTTTTAACACCGCATAGTCGATAATAAAATTGGAAATACAGCTTTTCATTATGATGGGGAGGGGGAAGGTGTATCTATATACATGGCCTACGGCCTTTTTCCCTTCCAAAATTTCAATAAAATAGAAAAAATCTAATTTCCTATAAAGAAAAAAGCTTTACTGGAAATTAGATGCGAAATCTCTGTAAATAAGAAATGATAATTTATGTTGACTCTTTACATTATATGTAATATTATATAGTTGAGTTTGAAGGGAGGTGAACTTATGATATTTGAAAGAGTTAAGGAAAGAATTTCAGAAGTTTTAGGAATAGATCCTGACGATATAACAATGGAATCATCATTTATGGATGATTTAGGTGCTGATTCATTAGATGTTGTTGAATTAATAATGGCTCTTGAAGATGAGTTTGACTTAGAAATTCCAGATGAAGAGGCAGAAAAAATTCAAACTGTTGGAGATGTTGTTGAGTACATAAAGGAAAATACAGATTTTTAACATAGTCCCGATTTATTCGGGGCTTTTAACATATTTCATAAGTTAATTTTATTAATATAAAGTTAACTTATGAAATGTGACAAAAAACCATTAGGGGGCTTTATATGGATAAAATAAGAAAGAAACAGTTAAAGCATTTGGAAGAAATAATTGATGTGGATTTTGAAAATATAGGTTTATTAGATATTGCACTAACGCATAGTTCATATGCAAATCAGTTTAATTTAGGATATAATTCCCATAACGAGAGATTGGAATTTTTAGGTGATTCAGTTTTAAGTTTAATAGTAAGTGAATATCTATTTAAAAAGTTTAAAAATAAGCACGAAGGTAAATTAACAAGGATTAGAGCAGCAGTTGTTTGTGAGTCCTCTTTGGCAGAGATAGCAAGAAGATTAAAGTTTAATGAATATTTAAGGATAGGAAAAGGTGAAGAACTTACTGGAGGGAGAGAAAAGGATTCTCTCCTTGCGGATTGCTGTGAAGCAGTAATAGCTGCAATATATCTTGATAGGGGATATGAAAAGGCTAAGAAGTTTGTTATTAAGAATTTAGAGGAAAAAATTGAACTATTCAGCAATGATATAAACTACAATGATTATAAATCTAAACTACAGGAGTATGTTCAAAGAGATATAAATAAAAAAATTGTGTATAGGGTAGCAAATGAATATGGACCTGATCATAATAAAACATTTGAAATTAATGTTTATCTTGATGATACTTTATATGGCAAGGGAATAGGAAAGAGTAAAAAAGAGGCAGAACAAAATGCAGCAAGGGAAGCATTGAGAACATTAGGAGTTGATTAGTAATATGAAGCATTTTATAATACCAATTTTTGTTCCACATAAGGGGTGTCCTCACGATTGTATTTTCTGTAACCAAAAAAGAATTACAGGTCAATACAATGATGTAGAGGCTGAAGATGTTTATAAGATAATTGAAGAACATCTAAAAACTATAGATAGAAATAATTCACATATTGAGATTTCTTTTTTTGGAGGAAGTTTTACAGGGATAGAAATAGAAAAACAGAAGGAATTTTTAAGTATAGCCAAGGAGTATGTAGATAAAGGATTAGTTGATGAGATTAGATTGTCTACAAGACCAGACTATATAGATAGGGAAATACTTGACTATCTTAAAAAATATGGTGTGAAGAATATAGAGCTTGGTGCACAATCAATGGATGATGATGTATTAATGAAACAGTGTAGAGGGCATAGTAGTGAAGATGTTGTTAATGCCTCAAAATTAATAAAAGAATATGGGTTTAAATTGGGGCTTCAAATGATGGTGGGGCTTTATGGAGATTCCTTTGAAAAGGATATATATACTGCAAAAAAATTTATTGAATTAAAACCTGATTTTGTTAGAATTTATCCAACGCTTGTAGTTAAGGATACCTATTTAGAGGTATTATATAAAAAAGGTATGTATAAACCTTTAGAATTAATGGATGCCGTATATATATGTAAGGAACTTTACAAACTATTTTATAAAAACAATATTTATATAATGAAAATAGGTCTACAGGTTTCAGATGACTTTACTCTTGGCAAAAATGTAGTTGCGGGGCCTTTTCATCCAGCCTTTAGAGAGCTTGTTGAATCAAGTTTATTAAATGATATGATTTTATATTATATTAATACGTATTTTAAAGAATCAAAATCAATAGACTTGATTGTTAATCAAAAAACGTTATCAAAAATGTATTCAGATAAGAAAAGATTTTTTAACGACATTTTACAACAAATTTCCGACAAAAAGGTCAAGGTACACCAATCTACTGATTTAGATTTATTTGAAATATGCTTAAGAAACGAAGAAAAATGTTATAAAATGTCGTTATTTGATTATATTAGCTCTATTATATAAAGAAGGAAAACACTCCTTTATATAGAATATATAATAGGAGAGTAATAATTATAGTCTATATGAAGGAGGAGTTATATATGGAAGTATTAAAGGTATCAGCTCAATCACAACCAAAGGCTGTAGCAGGAGCTTTAGCTGCAACTTTAAGGGAAAGGGCATCAGCAGAAATACAAGCTATAGGTGCAGGTGCAGTAAATCAAGCAATAAAGGCTATTGCAATAACAAGAGGTTTTGTAGCACCAAATGGCATTGATTTGGTTGTCATCCCAGCATTTTCAGAAGTTGAAATAGATGGGGAAGAAAGAACAGCAATCAAATTTATTGTGGAACCAAGATAATTAAAATTACTATGATGTTTATAAACAAGTGCCATAAATAGTAGAAGTGTTTAATGCTTTTACTTATTTATGGCACTTTGTTTTTTAACTTAGCTTGACACCTGTTTAATTATATAATTAAAATAGATATGTTAGATTCTTTATGGGACACCAGAACATAAGTGCATTTTTATTTTTTTACATTTAGAGAGGGTGTTTAGATTGTATTTAAAACGAATTGAAGTTAAGGGTTTTAAGTCATTTGCAGATAAAATTGAACTTGATTTTAATGGAGGAATTACTGCAATAGTAGGTCCAAATGGTAGTGGTAAAAGTAACATATCTGATGCTATAAGATGGGTTTTAGGAGAACAGAGTGCTAAAACTTTAAGAGGAGCAAAAATGGAGGATGTTATTTTTGCAGGAACAGAGACAAGAAAACCATTGGGCTGTGCAGAGGTTTCTTTAACAATCGATAATTCTGATGGAATTGTTCCAATTGAATATACAGAAATAACAGTTACAAGAAGACTTTACCGTTCTGGTGAAAGTGAATATTTAATTAATAATACACCCTGTAGATTAAGGGATATTCAAGAGATTTTTATGGATACAGGGATAGGTAAGGATGGATATTCATTAATTGGACAAGGAAGAGTAGATGAAATTTTAAGTACGCGTTCAGAGGATAGAAGAAATTTATTTGAAGAAGCTGCTGGTATAGTAAAATACAAGACAAGAAAGTTAGAGGCAGAAAGAAAGCTTGAAAATACAAGACAAAATCTATTAAGAATTGATGATATCATTTCGGAATTAGAAGCACAGATTGAACCATTAAAGGAACAATCCGAGGTTGCTAAAAAATATTTATCATTTAAAGAAGAATTAAAGGAATTGGAAATAAACTTAATATTAAACAATTATAATGAGGCAAGAGAAAAATATAAAAAAATTACAGTAGATTCGGATGAAATAAACCAAACCAAGGAACAGGAAGAAAAAAGAAAGCAAATTTTAAAGGAAGAGGTAGTTTCTTTAAAGCAAAACCTTGTTGAAATAGAAAAGGAATTAGAAAGAGTTTCAACAGAAAGATTGGAACTTGAAAAGAATCAAGAAAATAAACAGGGTGAAATTAAGGTATTAAATGAGAGATATGCAAACTTTATAAATGAAATAGATAGGTTAAAGAATGAAATTGAGAATAACAAAGAATATATTTTAGAGGTAGAATCAAGTATACAAAACTTAGGATTAGATAATAATGAGGTATTAGATGAGATACAATTAATCAAGAACGAGATAGATAAAATTGAAAAGGAATATAATAGTTTAAACCAAAAATATATCACAATAGAGTCTGATATAGATGAAAAGAAATCAAATTTGCTTCAGCTTCTTAATGATATATCTCAAGAAAAAAATAAAATTAGTTCCTATGAAATAACATTACAAAATTTTGATAGACGTAAAGAACAAATAAATTTTATAAGAAGTCAAAAAGAAGAAGAGTTAGAAAAAGTTAAGAAGGAAAAAGAAAAAAATGATATTAATTATAATAATTTAAGTGAAAAAAGGAAAAATAAAACCGACTTATTTAATTCAGTTCTTCAACAGATTAGTTTTTTAGAACAGGAAGGAAAGAGATTACAATCAGAAAAAAATAATATTATTTCAGATCTAAGGTCAAAAGAGGCAAGATGTAATGCTTTAGTTTCTATGGAAAATGAATTAGAGGGATTTAATAAAGCTACAAAATACATTTTGACTAATTATAAAGAGAATTTTGGTGTTTTAGGTGCGGTATCAGATATTATAAAAGTTCCAAAGGGGTATGAAGTTGCAGTTGAAATTGCACTTGGTGCTGCCATTCAAAATATTGTTGTTAAAAATGAGAGTGTAGCAATACAGCTTATAGATGTTCTTAAAAAGAATAATATAGGAAGGGTTACCTTCTATCCATTAAATACTGTTAAATATAAACCATATATGATAGACCAAAAGATAAAACAAATGCCTGGATATTTAGGGCTTGCTAATGAGATTGTAAGTTTTGATGAAGTGTATAAAAATGTAGTTGGAAATATATTAGGAAGGGTTATTATTTGTGATAATTTAGAGAATGCAAAAAATATAGCAAAGGAAATAGATTATGCTCTAAGGATAGTTACATTAGAGGGAGATGTTATAAATGCTGGTGGAAGCTTTACTGGTGGTAGTGTAGTTAAAAGCCACGGTATTTTATCAAGAAAAAATGAGATTGAAGAATTAAATGCAGATATAAAGATACTAAAGGAAACAACTCTAAAGTATAATAAAAATATTGCTTTAAATAATGAAAAGATCAATGATTATTTTATTAAAAAGAATGAGATAGATCAGGAAATAAAATCAATTGAAAAGGAAATACAGATATTAGTTGGAAAACAGCTATTTTATGAAAAACAAATTGAAGATATAAATAAAAATATAAAGGATATTGAAGTAGAATTAGAACATATTGAAATAGAAACTCAAAATGTCAAGAAAAAGCTTGAGGAAAGAGAACAGCAACTGAAGCTTTTAGAGGAAAAACAAGCTTCAATTCAAGAATACGTTGAGAATACTCAAAGAGATATAAAGGATCTACAGGTTAAAAAGGATGTTCTTCATAAGGAACTAACAGATAAAAGAATATTATATGCAGAAAAAAACAAAATTTTAGAGGGAATAAGCGAAAGAAGAAAACAGTTAGAAAAGGAAAAAAATAATTATGAAAATAGAATTAAAAATTATGAATTAGAAATAGAAAATTTAAATATAAAGATAGAACATACTAAAGAAAATATAAGAAAAAATTTAATAGAATTGCAGAAGTATGCAGAAGATATTATAAAAGTTAAGGAAGAATATTATTTATTTGAGGGAAAGAAAAGGGAAATTACAGATATAATACAGAGCAAAGAAAAGGATATTGTAGCAGTAGAAGAGAGTATTTCATCTGTTATAAATTCTATTCATAAACTTGATATTATGAAAAATAAGCTTGAAAATGAAATTGAGGTACTGATAAATAAACTTTGGGAAGAGTATGAATTGTCAATTCCTCAGGCGGTAAAGTATAAAAAGGAAATCAAAAATGTAGGGGAAATATCAAAAAGAGTAAATGAGCTTAAAGCGAATATAAGATCTCTTGGAGATGTAAATGTAAATTCAATTGAAGAATATAAAAGAGTTGTTGAAAGATATTCTTTCTTAAAACAACAAAGGGAAGATTTGATTAATGCTGAAAAATCCTTAGTTGGTGTAATAAATGAGATGGTTCAAAAGATGACAGAACAATTTAAATATAATTTTAGAATTATAAGGGAAAACTTTAATTTAACCTTTAAGGAGTTGTTTGGTGGCGGTTATGCAGATTTAAGGCTTGATGGGGATGATGTATTAAATGCAGGAATAGAAATTATAGTTCAACCTCCAGGAAAGAAGCTTCAGACACTATCACTACTATCTGGTGGAGAAAGAGGTCTTGCTGCGATAGCACTTATTTTTGCAATATTAAAGATGAAGCCGACTCCATTTTGTGTTCTTGACGAAATAGAAGCAGCATTAGATGATGCCAATGTTAATAGATTTGCTGAATTCTTAAAGGACTATTCAACAAGGACACAATTTATTATAATAACACATAGAAAGGGTTCTATGGCAGCTGCAGATACTCTTTATGGTGTTACAATGGAGGAAAAGGGAGTATCAAAGGTTGTTTCATTAAAGTTAGAGGGAGGAAAATAGTATGTCTTGGTTTGAAAAACTTAAGCAAGGACTTACAAAAACAAGGGATGTAATAAACGATAAGGTTGATGCACTATTGTCCTTTACAAAGACAATAGATGAGGAATTATATGAAGAATTAGAGGAGATATTAATAACATCAGATGTTGGTGTTAGCACTACAACAAAGATAATAGAGATGCTTAGAAAAAAGGTTAGGGAAAATCGTATAGATGATCCTTCAAAGGTAAAAGAACTTTTAAAGGAAATAATTGCAGATATTTTAGATAATGAAAAACATTCAGTTATTCCTAAATCAACTCCTGCTGTGTATATAGTTGTTGGTGTAAATGGAGTTGGAAAAACAACTTCAATTGGTAAAATGTCACACTATTTAAAACAAAAAGGCTATAAAGTTATGCTTGCTGCAGCAGATACATTTAGAGCAGCTGCTATTGACCAACTTGAAGTGTGGGCTAAAAGAAGTGGAGTTGATATTATAAAGCATCAAGAGGGTGCTGATCCAGCAGCAGTTGTGTTTGACGCCATTCAAGCAGCAAAGGCGAGAGGAGTAGACATATTAATTTGTGATACTGCCGGTAGACTTCATAATAAGAAGAATTTAATGGAGGAGCTAAGAAAGATAAATAGGATAGTTGAAAGAGAATATGAAAATGCCTACAAAAAAACCTTCCTTGTGCTTGATGCTACAACAGGCCAAAATGCATTAAATCAAGCAAAGGAGTTTATGAATGTGGCAAATGTTAATGGACTAATTTTAACCAAATTAGATGGAACAGCAAAGGGTGGAGTTGTAATATCAATTGCCAATGAATTAAATATCCCTGTTTCAATGATAGGTGTAGGAGAGGGGATTGAGGACCTGCAGGAATTTGATCCAAAAGAATTTGCAGATGCTTTGTTTTGATGTTAAGTAAAAATACTTGACACATTCAATATATTTTGTTATTATCATTTAGGGATGTGCTGATATGGATAGATTAAGTTATATTATTCTTTTGTTAGATTTTTATCGAAATCTTTTAACCGAAAAACAACGAGATATAATGTCAAGACATTTTGAAGAGGATATGTCCCTTGCTGAGATTGCTGAGGAATATGGCATTTCAAGGCAGGCAGTACATGATATAATAAAAAGAAGTGAAAAGGCACTGTTAGATTACGAAGAAGAATTAGGTTTGGTTGACAGGTTTTTGAAACAAAAACAGGAGCTTATTAAAATAAAAAATCTTTTGAGTAAATATCAAGAATATGATGACATAAAAAAATCACTGGATATATTAAACAAGCTTTTAGATATTTGATTAGGAGGTCATCTTATGGCTTTTGAAGGGCTTACGTCTAAGCTTCAAGAAACATTTAAAAAATTAAGGGGTAAGGGTAAATTAACTGAAAAGGACGTAAAGGATGCAATGCGTGAAGTTAAATTAGCCCTTCTTGAAGCTGATGTTAACTATAAAGTTGTTAAGGATTTTATTAATAGTGTTTCTGAAAGGGCTGTTGGAGAAGAGGTAATGGAGAGTTTAACTCCAGCACAGCAGGTTATAAAAATAGTTAATGAAGAATTAATTAAATTAATGGGAAGCACAGAAAGCAAATTAAAACCAGCTAATAATCCACCTACAGTAATTATGTTGGTTGGTCTTCAAGGTGCAGGTAAGACTACAATGGCCGCAAAACTTGCACTCCATTTAAAAAAGCACAATAAAAAGCCACTTCTTGTGGCAGCAGACGTGTATAGACCAGCTGCTATAAAACAGCTACAAATATTAGGTAACCAAATTGATGTTCCAGTCTTCAGTTTAGGTGATAAGGTAAATCCGGTGGATATAGCTAAAGCTGGTATAGAAAATGCAAAAAAGTTAGAAAGAGACTATGTTATCATAGATACTGCAGGACGTCTTCATATAGATGAAGAGCTTATGCAGGAACTTAAGAATATAAAATCTGAAGTAAAACCAAATGAAATTTTGTTGGTAGTCGATGCTATGACAGGACAGGATGCTGTAAATGTAGCAGAACACTTTAATAGTAATCTTGATCTAACTGGTGTTATACTAACAAAGTTAGATGGGGATACAAGAGGTGGAGCTGCTATATCAGTAAAGGCAGTTACAAATACACCAATAAAGTTTGTAGGAACTGGAGAAAAACTAAATGATTTTGAAGTATTTCATCCAGACAGAATGGCCTCAAGAATCCTTGGAATGGGAGATATATTGAGCCTAATTGAAAAAGCTCAAGAGGCTATTGATGAAAAGAAGGCTGCAGAACTTGAAAAGAAGATATTAAGTCAAGAATTTACACTTGAAGATTTCCTTGATCAAATGCAGCAAATGAAAAAGATGGGTCCATTGAAGGATTTAGTTAAAATGATTCCTGGTGTAGATGTATCAAAGTTAGGTGATATGGAAGTAAATGAAAAGGAATTATTACATGCAGAAGCAATTATTAAATCAATGACCAAGGAAGAGAGAAGGAATCCTTCAATTATAAATGCAAGTAGAAAGAAGAGAATAGCAAAGGGATCAGGAACAACAATTCAAGAAGTAAATAAGTTACTAAATGGATTTGAACAGGCAAGAAAGATGATGAAACAATTTGGAGATATGCAAAAAAATATGAAAAAAGGGAAATTTAAATTTCCTTTCTTTAAATAAATTATGACAACGTGCTTTGTAAGGAGGTGAAAATAATGGCAGTAAAGATAAGATTAAGAAGAATGGGTGCTAAGAAGGCTCCTTTCTACAGAATAGTTGTTGCTGATTCAAGATCACCAAGAGATGGTAGATTCATTGAAGAAATAGGATACTACAATCCAATTGCTGAGCCAGCTGATATAAAGATTGATGTAGAAAATGCAAAGAAGTGGTTAGCAAATGGAGCTCAACCATCAGATACTGTTAAGCGTCTATTTAAAAAAGCTGGTGTTATAGAATAATGGAGGTGGATTACCATGAAGGAATTGGTTGAGGTAATCGCCAAGTCACTTGTTGACAATCCTGATGAAGTTCAGGTAAAAGAAATATCTGGTGAGCAATCAGTTATTATAGAATTAAAGGTTGCTCCAGAGGATATGGGTAAAGTTATAGGTAAGCAAGGAAGAATTGCAAAGGCTATAAGAACTGTAGTTAAGGCCGCTGCAATTAAGGAAAATAAAAGAGTTATAGTTGAAATAATATAATAAAAAGAGTTAGGATTACCTAACTCTTTTTAACATAAAAGGGTGGTAATATTATGAAAAATTATTTAAAGGTTGGTCAGATAATAAATACGCACGGAGTGAAGGGAGAAGTTAAGGTTTATCCTTTAACAGATGATGTTAAAAGGTTTAATAAGTTAAAGTTCGTGTTTATAAAGGATAAGGATGCATATACAAAGGTTAATGTTGAGGGAGTAAAATATTTTAAAAATCTTGTGATTTTGAAATTAGAAGGTATAAATAATATGACAGAGGCTGAAAAATATAAGAAGGTATATTTATATGTAGATAGGGAAAATGCAGTTAAGCTTGAAGAGGATGCTTATTTTATTGCAGACTTAATAGGTCTTGATGTTTATACTTTAGAAGGAGAGTATTTAGGAAAAATAACAGATGTTTTTAGTACAGGTAGCAATGATGTGTATGAAATAAAAAACGATGATAATAGCCTACTTATACCAGCAATTAAGGATGTTATTAAGCAAGTTGATTTAAATAATTCTATTATGAAAATTAATTTATTAGAGGGATTAAGATGAAATTTGATGTATTAACTTTATTTCCTGAGATGTTTGAAGCATTAAACCACAGTATATTAAAAAAAGCACAGGAAAATGGTATTATTGAAATTAACCCTATAAATATAAGGGATTTTTCTAATAACAAGCACAAAAAAGTTGATGATTACCCATATGGTGGCGGTGCAGGTATGGTTATGCAGGCAGAGCCTATATTTAATGCAGTTGACTATATAATAAATAGGTATGGAAAAAAACCATATACAATAATGATGTCACCAAGGGGTAAAAGGTTTGAACAAAGTGATGCTAAAAGATTTTTACAAAAGGAACATATTGTAATTTTATGTGGTCATTATGAGGGAATTGATGAAAGAGTTTTAAGTATTGTAGACGAAGAAATTTCAATAGGAGATTTTGTGTTAACTGGTGGAGAAATAGCAAGTATGGCAATAATCGATTGTATAAGTAGGTTAGTTCCAGGAGTTTTACCTAAGGAAGAAAGCTATCAAGATGAGTCCTTTTATGATGGTCTATTAGAATATCCTCAGTATACAAGACCGGAAGTTTTTAGAGGTATGAAGGTACCAGATGTACTGTTGTCTGGTCATCACGAAAAAATTAGAAGGTGGAGAAAATATCAATCATTAAAAATAACATATGAGAGAAGACCCGATTTGTTAAATAAAAAGAAATTAACCAAAGAAGAACAGGATATGTTAGATGAAATAATAAAGTCAAAAGAAGAGTAAAGAGTCAAAAATATGAAAAATGTTGTTGATATATTTTGATTTGTATGCTATAATTATCGTTGTGTAAAAAACGGGCGTTCCTCTGCAACGTCATGAACGTCTAGGATAAAAGGGAGGTAAAGGACATGGATATCATTAGAGCTATTGAAGCAGAACAATTAAGAAGTGATATTCCAAACTTTGGACCTGGAGATACTGTAAAGGTTCACGTAAAGGTAAAGGAAGGAAACAGAGAAAGAATCCAAGTTTTCGAAGGAATCGTTTTAAAGAGACAAAATGGTGGTCTTAGAGAAACATTCACAGTAAGAAAGATTGCTTACGGCGTAGGTGTTGAAAGAACATTCCCAGTTCACTCACCAATGATTGATAAGATTGAAGTTGTAAGAAGAGGTAAGGTAAGAAGAGCTAAGCTTTACTACCTAAGAAAGAGAGTAGGTAAGGCTGCTACAAAGGTTAAGGAAATTATGGACTAATGGGGCTGAATATCAGTCCCATTTTACTTTTATAGAATGTTTTTATATAATTACAAAAGGAGGGGATATGATGAATATTCAGTGGTACCCAGGTCATATGGTGAAAACCAAGAGACAAATAGAAGAGAGTTTAAAAATAATTGATGTTGTTATAGAACTTTTAGATGCAAGGATACCTGTAAGTAGTAAAAACCCTGATATAGATGAATTAATTAAAAATAAACCTAAGGTAGTATTGTTGAATAAGTGTACTTTAGCTGATGAAAAGATAACAAGAGAATGGATAAAATATTTTAAAGATAAGGGAATATACGCTTTAGACATTGACTCGGTTTCTGGTAAAAATATATCAAGGGTATATCCCGTTTTGAAGGAGGCAGTAAAGGATAAATTTGAAAGGAAGGCTGCTAAAGGAATTGTAGGAAGACCTATACGTGCACTTGTTGTTGGTATACCAAATGTAGGTAAATCCTCCTTTATAAATAAAATTTCAAATAAGTCAAGTGCCAAAACAGGTGATTTACCAGGGGTTACAAGATCAAAACAATGGATTAAGGTAAATAAGGAGTTTGAACTATTAGATACTCCAGGGATATTATGGCCTAAGTTTGAGGATGAGAAGGTTGCACTACATTTAGCCTATACCAAATCTATTAAGGAAGAAATCATCGATATAGAAGAATTGTCATTGAAATTTATTGATGAGATGAAGGATAAGTTTCCAAAGTGTATACAAGAGAGATACAAAGTTGATATGGATAAAACAGCTATAGAGATATTAAAGGAAATAGGTAAAAAGAGGGGTTGTATTGTATCGGGTGGTGAAATAGATACATTACGTGCTGCAACTATTCTTTTTGAGGATTATAGGTCTGGTAAATTAGGAAAAATTACATTGGAATCTCCAACATATGAAGAAGAGGTGCAAAATGAAGATTAAGGAGTTAGAGGATTTAATAAAAAATTCATCCTATGAAGAGTTTTTAAATTTAAAGGCATCCTACTTTGATGAAGAGAAAAAGTCTATAGTTAATCTTTTTAAAAAATATGAGAATAAATTTAAAAAACATCAAAAATTAATAGATGAGTATCAGAAAAGATTGACCTATGAAAAGGATTTATTGAATAGAGGTTATAGGTTTATTGCGGGTGTTGATGAAGTAGGTAGAGGTCCTCTTGCTGGTCCTGTATATGCAGCAGCTGTTATTTTAGATTTGAATAGTCCAATATATGAGATAAGGGATTCGAAAAAATTATCAGATATAAAAAGAAAAGAAATATCTGAAAAAATAAAGGAGAGTTCTATATCATATTCGATAGCCTTTGCAACAGAAAAGGAGATAGATGAACTAAATATATTGAATGCCACTAAGCTTGCAATGAAAAGAGCAATAGAGGGACTTAGTGTTAAGCCAGACTTTATATTAATAGATGCTGTAAAGATTGATTTGGGAATTGATTCAGATTCTTTAATAAAGGGAGATGATTTATCAGTATCTATAGGTGCTGCATCTATTATTGCAAAGGTGGAAAGAGATGAATTTATGGATGAAATTGCTTTAAAATATCCCGTTTATTCCTTTGAAAAAAACAAAGGATATGGTACAAAGGAACATATTGAGGCAATTAAGAAGTATGGGCCATGTGAAATACATAGAAGAAGTTTTATAAAGAATATGGTTTAGGGTGATTATATGAACAATAGGGTATTGGGTAATTTAGGGGAAGAGGCTGCTAAGTATTTTTTAATTAAAAATGGCTATAGGGTAGTTGAAACAAACTATAAAAATAAGTTTGGAGAAATAGATATAGTTGCTATTGAAAAGGATTGCATTTCTTTTATAGAGGTTAAAACTCGAAGCTCTGTAAAATATGGACTACCTTGTGAAGCAGTTAATTATAAAAAAATTGACAAGATAAAAAAGGTTGCATTGGGATATCTAAATGAAAATAGACATAGGGGTTATAATATAAGATTTGATGTTGTTGAGGTTTATTTAGATAAGGATAGGAGAACAATAAAACAAATTAATATAATAAAAGATGCTTTTTAGTAACCGTGAATTATATTATTCACGGTTTTTTTGTTGTCGTTAATATGATTAAACTATTTAAAAGGAGGATATAATTTACAATAAATTGTATTGTATAAGGGGAGGATTTTATGATAAGTAGAGTAAACTCTATTTTTTTAATGGGTTTGGATGGATATATTTTAGATATAGAAGTTGATATTCAAAATGGACTTCCAGCCTTTAATATGGTAGGGTTACCAGATGCGGTAATAAAAGAGTCCAAAGAAAGAGTCAGGAGTGCAATTAAAAATTCAAATCTTGAATTTCCAAAGGGTAAAGTTTTGGTTAATTTTGCACCAGCTTCAATAAAAAAGGAAGGTAATCATCTTGATTTACCTATTGCAATTTCAATTTTAAAGGCCTGTGGATATATACGCGGTAATATAGAAAAGGATATTTTTGTAGGTGAACTTGCATTAAATGGGGATATTCGTAGAGTAAGGGGACTTCTTCCTATGATAATAGAAGCAAGGTCAAAGAGATTTAAAAGGGTATTTATTCCAATAGATAATATAAATGAAGTTAAAATGATAGATGGAATAGACATATATCCTGTAAATAGTCTACGTGAAGTTATTGATTATTTAAATGGAGAAATACAATTAGATAAGGTATTGACAATAAAGTATGATATTACAAATGTAAAGTATGGAATTGATTTTAATGAAGTAAAGGGACACAGTTTTGCTAAAAGAGCTGTTGAAATAGCAGCATCAGGTTTTCACAATATATTAATGTACGGTCCGCCTGGATCAGGAAAAACAATGATAGCTCAAAGGATACCAACTGTTTTACCATATCTTACATATGAAGAAAGTTTAGAAGTATCAAAGGTATATAGTATTGTTGGAGCTTTAAAGGATGAAAGTATGATATTTTATCCACCTTTTAGAAATCCTCATGTAAATGTGTCTACCAATTCTTTAATAGGAGGAGGTACAGTTCCTATTCCAGGTGAAGTTTCTTTAGCCCACAATGGAGTTCTATTTTTAGATGAATTTACTGAGTTTAAGAGAGATGCTCTCGAGGCTTTAAGACAACCTCTTGAGGATGGAATTGTTACAGTTTCAAGAGTAAAAGCAAAATATACTTTTCCAGCAAAATTTATGCTTGTTGCAGCTATGAATCCTTGCCCTTGTGGTTATTATGGTTCGGAAATTAAAGAGTGTAAATGTACTGAATTACAGATAAAAAATTATTTATCAAAGATATCTGGCCCTATTTTAGATAGAATAGATATACATATTGAGCTTTCACCTGTAAAATTTGAAGAATTGCAGGATAGTAAGGATGAGATAAGTTCACTTGAGATATTAAAGAGGGTTATAAAGGCAAGAGAAATACAGGCAAAAAGATTTAAAAATGATGGGATTTTATACAATTCAAATATGAAATCAAAGCATATTAAGAAATATTGTAGGTTAGATAGTGATGCAGAAAAATTATTAGAAAATGCATATAAAAGATTTAATATGACAACAAGATCCTATGCAAAAATATTAAAGATATCACGAACAATAGCAGATTTAGATGAGAGTGAAAACATAAAATCAAATCATATTGCAGAGGCATTACAATATAGAAAATTAGATGGTACTTTGTTGAAGTAGGTGAAATTTATGAGTTTAGAATATAATTTATGGTTTTTTATGTTAAAAATAAATAGAAGGATAAAGAGAGAGATAATGAATTTAAATATTACGCCAAAAGAAATATTTAATAAAAATTTAGATGAATTAGTTTATATGGGTATAGATATTATCACTGCTGAATATATAGTTAAAAATAAAGACTTAAAACCTGTTGAAGAGATAATTAAACAGATGAATAAGAAAAATTTTAAATTTGTATTTATGACAGATGAAGTATATCCTTATCTTTTGAAATCAATTGAAGATGCCCCAATAGGTCTATTTTACATAGGAAATATTATGTTACCAAAACAGCTTTTAGCTATTGTAGGTTCAAGAAGGGCAACTAACTATGGAAAAACAATTGCATATAAAATTAGTTTAGAACTATCAAAATATAATATAGGCATAGTAAGTGGAATGGCAAGGGGAATTGATACAGAAGCACATAATGGTGCAATAGACTCTAATGGATTTACAATTGCTGTTTTAGGTTCCGGGTTTAATAATATTTATCCAAAGGAAAATATAAAATTAATGAATAAAATAATTGATAATGGTTGTGTATTTACAGAATATTTGCCTGATGTTAAACCATTTAGTTTTAATTTTCCAGAAAGAAATAGGATTATAAGTGGTTTATCTAATGCTGTTTTAGTAGTTGAAGCTGGAATAAGCAGCGGTTCAATGATAACAGTAAATTATGCATTAGAACAAGGTAGAGACGTTTTTGCAGTTCCAGGTGATATATATAAAGAACAGAGTAAGGGGTGCAATAAGTTGATTAAGGAAGGTGCAAAATTAGTTGATACGACTGATGATATACTCGAAGAATTTGGTATAAGAAATAACACCAAGAAATATAATATAGAATTAGATGAGTATGAAAAAAATATCATAAATTATATTAATGAAGGAAATTTAACCTTTGAACAAATAAAATTAAAATGTAAATATGAGACAAGTTTTTTGTTGTCAAAATTAACTATTCTTGAATGTAAAGGAATAATTAAAAGGGTTTATGGTGGAAATTATGTTATCATAAAATCTTGATTTTATAAAATTTTCTGTTATAATACAGTTATTGCTAAATAGTTACTGGAGGTGTTAGAATGGCTCAATCTCTTGTAATAGTTGAGTCACCTGCTAAGGCAAAAACAATAGGAAAATTTTTGGGAAAAGGATATAAGATTGCTGCTTCAATGGGACATGTAAGAGATTTACCTAAGAGTCAATTAGGTGTTGATATAGATAATAACTATGAACCTAAGTATATAACAATTAGAGGTAAGGGCAAACTTATTGACGAGTTAAAAAAGGAAGCAAAAAAATGTCAAAAGGTTTATCTTGCAACAGACCCAGATAGGGAAGGAGAGGCTATATCCTGGCACCTTGCTACCATTCTGGGCCTTAATTTTAACGATGAGTGTAGAATAGAATTTCATGAAATAACTAAGAAGGCATTAAATGAGGCTATTAAAAATCCCCGCAAAATAAATATGAATTTAGTTAATGCACAACAGGCAAGAAGAGTTTTAGATAGATTAGTAGGTTACGAAATAAGCCCTATTTTGTGGAAAAAGGTCAAGTGGGGTCTTTCTGCAGGTAGAGTACAATCAGTAGCGGTAAAGTTAATCTGTGAACGTGAACAGGAAATCAATAATTTTATACCTGAAGAATACTGGTCTATTACTGCAAAATTAAAGAATAAAAACAAGCAGTTTGAAGCTAAATTTTATGGAAAAGCAAATGAAAAGATAGAACTTAAAAATAAAGAGCAGGTTGATGAAATTTTAAATAATTTAAAAGATACAGAATTTAAAGTTGTGAATGTTAAGAAACAAGAAAAGAAAAAGAGTCCAATGCCACCTTTTACAACAAGTTCATTGCAACAGGAGGCCTTTAAAAAATTGAATTTTACAACTAAAAAGACTATGTCTATAGCTCAACAGCTATACGAAGGTATAGATATAATAGGTGAAGGAACTGTAGGTTTAATAACTTATATGAGAACAGATTCAGTAAGAGTATCAGAAGAAGCACAAAGGGAGGCAAAGGAGTATATACTTAATAATTTCGGTAAGGAATATACATCAAATACAACTAAAAATTATAAAACAAAAGGAAATGTTCAAGATGCCCATGAAGCAATAAGACCTACTTCAGTTAATAGACATCCTGATAACATAAAGGATTCTTTAACAAATGATCAATACAAATTATATAATCTAATTTGGAATAGATTTATAGCAAGCCAAATGTCTGAAGCTGTTTATGATACTACATCTGTTGATATTACAGCAGGTGATTATCAATTTAAAGCTACAGGAAGTATTTTAAAATTTAATGGATACCTGTCCGTATACCAACAGGATGAAGATGAAAAAGAAGCAAAGTTACCAGAAATAAATATTAATGACGTATTATCGTTAATTAATTTAGATAGCAAACAACACTTTACTCAACCACCAGCAAGATATACTGAAGCTACATTAGTAAAGGTTCTTGAGGAAAAAGGAATTGGAAGACCAAGTACATATGCACCTATTATTAGTACTATATTAGAGCGTGGATATGTTGAAAAGGAAAAGAAATATTTTATACCTACAGAATTAGGTGTAATAGTAACAGAACTTTTAAACGAAAATTTTAAGGATATAGTTGATGTTGAATTTACTGCGGAAATGGAGAAGAAACTTGATGAGATAGAGGAAGGACAGGAGAATTGGGTTGAAGTTGTGGATTCCTTCTTTAAACCATTAAAAAAACAAATTGAGTTAGCTGAGAATACAATTGAAAAGGTTTCAATAGAAGAAAAGGTTGAAGTTACAGATATTAAATGTGATAAATGTGGAAGAAATATGGTAATAAAAAAGAGTAAGTATGGTAAATTTCTTGCCTGTCCAGGTTATCCTGAATGTAAAAATACTAAACCTATTTTAGATGAGCTTGATGTTAATTGTCCATTATGTGGAGCTAAGGTTGTTGTAAGAAGGAGCAAAAAAGGAAAGACATTTTATGGATGTAGCAATTATCCAAAATGTAACTTCGTAAGTTGGGATAAACCTACAAACGAAAAATGTCCAAAATGCGGAGAAACACTTTATGAAAAGAATGTTAAGGGAGAAAAAAAGCTTGTATGTATAAATAAAAACTGCAAATAATAAAATCAGAAAAATTGCACAAATCTTATTGTAAAAATTAAAAAATTTGTCGAAAATAATAAAAAATATGTTGCATAATCGTTTGCATTATGTTATAGTTATATTGCTGATGGGAAATAAACAATTCTAAAAATTTTAAAAAATGATTTTATAAATGGTACTGGGGGTTATTAGTATGTTTAAGGCAACGACAATAGTTGCTGTAAAGAATAATAATATGGTAGCAATTGCAGGTGATGGACAAGTAACTTTTGGAGAAAATACTATTATAAAATCATCTGCAAATAAAATACGTAAAATATATAATAACAAAGTTTTGATTGGTTTTGCAGGCTCAGTGGCGGATGCCTTTACACTTGCTGAAAAATTTGAAGATAAACTAACAGAATATAATGGAAATTTAAGAAAGGCCGCTGTAGAACTAGCAGGTTTTTGGAGAAGTGATAAGGCACTTAGAAAGCTTGAAGCACTTATGATTGCAGCAGATAGGGAAACTCTACTAATTATATCTGGTGGTGGAGAGGTTATAGAACCTGATGATGGTATTGCTGCAATAGGTTCAGGAGGTATGTATGCATTAGCAGCAGCAAGAGCCTTAAAGCAAAATACAACACTCACCCCAAAGGAAATAGCATTTAAATCATTAGAAATTGCATCTGAGATATGCGTTTATACAAACAGAAACATTAATGTATTGGAGCTTTAAATTGGGGGGATATAAATGGAACAACTAACTCCGAAAAAGATAGTTCAAGAACTTGATAAATATATAATAGGTCAAAATGAAGCAAAAAAGATGGTGGCAGTTGCTTTAAGAAATAGATATAGGAGAAGATTGGCATCCGATGATATAAAAGAAGATATAATTCCAAAAAATATTTTGATGATTGGTCCAACTGGTGTAGGTAAGACAGAAATAGCAAGAAGGTTAGCAAAACTTGTTAATGCACCTTTTGTAAAGGTAGAGGCAACTAAATTTACTGAAGTTGGCTATGTTGGAAGGGATGTTGATTCCATAATTAGAGATTTGGTAGAAAATTCTATTAGACTTGTAAAGGAAGAAAAAATTAAAGAGGTAGAAGAAAAGGCACTTGAAATGGCAAAAATGAGGGTAGTTGATGTAATAGCACCTCTACCAAATAAGAAAATAAATAAAAATCCCTTCGATTATATTTTTGGATTTCAAAATGAAAATAAAAATGTAAGCCTTAATGAAAGTGAAGAAGATATTAATTTAAAACGTCAGCAGATATTACACCAGCTTGAACAGGGGTTGCTTGACAATGTGGAAATAGAAATAGAAATAGAGGATAGTTCAACACTTCCATTTGAGGTTATAGCTGGTGGCAATATAAGTGATTTAAACATAAATTTTGAAGATTTATTAGGTGGGATTCTTCCAAAAAAGAAAAAATCTAAAAAAGTAAAGGTAAAGGATGCACTTAATATTTTTAAAAATGAAGAAGCAAATAAATTACTGGATTTAGATGAAATAAATAAAATAGCAGTAAAAAGAGCAGAAGAAGATGGAATTGTGTTTATTGATGAAATAGATAAAATAGCTGGCAAAAATAATAAGAGTGGTCCTGATGTTTCGAGGGAAGGTGTTCAAAGAGATATATTACCTATTGTAGAGGGAAGTACTGTTAATACAAAGTATGGTCCAGTAAAAACCGATCATATATTATTTATTGCTGCAGGAGCCTTCCATGTTTCAAAGGTGTCAGATTTAATACCTGAACTACAAGGGCGTTTTCCAGTTAGAGTTAAGTTAAATGATTTAACTAAAGAGGATTTTGTTAAGATATTGATGGAACCAAAAAATGCTTTAATTAAACAGTATAAAGAGTTACTTAAGGTTGAAGGAATAGAGTTGATATTTACTGAAGATGGTATAGAGGAAATTGCTGAAGTTTCATATAAAATGAATATGACAAGTGAAAATATAGGTGCAAGAAGACTTCATACTATTATAGAAAAAGTTCTTTTAGATGTTTCTTTCGAAGCACCAGATTTAGAAGAAAAAGTTATAACTGTTAATAGAGAATATGTAAAGCAGAGAACCACAGAATTGGTTAAAGATACTTCAGAAAAAAATTATATAATTTAGAAAGGAGAATGATTATGTACAGCTTACTAGAGAAGACAAGAATGTTAAATAAAATTTTACAAAAATCAGCAACTGAGCCAGTAGTATTTGGGGATATTTGCAAAACTTTAAGTGAGGTTATGAACTGCAATGTTTATGTTGTAAGTAGAAAGGGAAAAATACTTGGATATCAATTAAGGGATGAATTTGAATGCGATATAGTTAAAAACACAGTTATTAGAGAACAAAAATTCCCAGAAGATTACAACAATAGTATAATGCAAATATCAGAAACAAAGCCTAATGTAAAATCAAAGGGTGTTTGTGTTTTTGAAAATGATGTTAATTGCCTTTTTGCAGATAAAATAACAACTATAGTTCCTATTATAGGAAATAGAGAAAGATTAGGAACACTTTTAATAGCAAGATTTGGAGAAGAATTTACAGATGAAGACTTAGTTCTTGCTGAATACAGTGCAGCTATTGTTGGTATGGAAATAATAAGATCAAAGCAGGATGAAATAGAAGAAGAAGCAAGAAAGAAGGCAGTTGTTCAACTTGCAATTGGAACACTTTCATATTCTGAATTAGAAGCAGTTGAACATATCTTCAATGAACTTGATGGAAATGAAGGATTACTTGTAGCAAGTAAAATTGCAGATAAAGTAGGTATAACAAGATCAGTAATAGTAAATGCACTTAGAAAATTTGAAAGTGCTGGTGTAATTGAATCAAGATCACTTGGTATGAAGGGTACTCATATAAAGATACTTAACGATAAGTTACTTGATGAATTAAAGAAGCTAAGAAGCTAATTTTTAGCTTCTTTCTTTTGTAAAAAATATGAATAAATTTTTCTTTATTTGTTAAAATAATTATTGATTATATGACAAATCTATGTTATACTATCAATCGTGAAAAAAACACACACTCTACAATTTTTAAAAGGGTGCCTGTAATAAGGCCTTTTAAAAAAATGAGTAGAGTGGAGGAATAAAACCAGGAGGTGCCTATATGTCAGTTATTCAAATGAAGCAATTATTAGAAGCTGGTGTTCATTTTGGACATCAAACAAGAAGATGGAATCCTAAAATGTCACAGTACATCTTCACTGAAAGAAATGGTATTTACATCATTGACCTTCAAAAGACTGCAAAGAAATTAGAAGAAGCATATGAATTCGTTAAGAATGCAGCAGCAGAAGGAAAAGAAATTCTATTTGTAGGAACAAAAAAGCAAGCTCAAGATTCAGTTAAGGAAGAAGCCATTAGATGTAATATGCATTATGTAAATGAAAGATGGCTTGGTGGAATGCTTACAAACTTCAGAACTATCAAGACAAGAATAGCAAGACTAAATGAACTTCAAAAGATGGCTGAAGATGGTACATTCGATCTTCTTCCAAAGAAGGAAGTTATAAAGTTAAAGAATGAAATGGAAAAGCTTGAAAAGAACCTTGGAGGAATCAAGGAATTAGCTAAGCTTAATAAAATCGATAAGGACAACATAGTTCTTTTCGTTGTTGACCCAAGAAAGGAAAAGAATGCTGTTGCAGAAGCAAGAATACTTGGTATACCAGTAGTTGGTATAGTAGATACTAACTGCGATCCAGATGATGTTGATTATGTAATACCAGGTAATGATGATGCAATAAGAGCAGTTAAGCTAATTGCATCAAAGATAGCTGATGCTGTACTTGAAGGAAGACAAGGTGAACAATTAGCAGAATAATATTAAAAGGTAAGGGTAAAGGGTATCTTAACCCTTACCTTTAATAACATTAAGGAGGAATCGGTTATGCAAATTACAGCTAAGATGGTAAGTGAACTAAGAGAAAGAACTGGTGCTGGAATGATGGATTGTAAAAAGGCACTTGTTCAAGCAGAGGGAGATATGGAAAAGGCTATTGAAATCCTTAGAGAAAAGGGATTAGCAGCAGCTGCTAAGAAGGCAGGAAGAGTTGCTGCTGAAGGTGTTGTAGAAACATACATAACAGAAGATGGTAAGACAGGTGCAGTTGTTGAAGTTAACTGTGAAACAGACTTCGTTGGTAAGAATGATGACTTTGTAAATCTTGCTAAGAATCTTGCTAAGCAAGCAGCTTATTCAAAGGCTAATACAGTTGAAGAAATATTAGAAGAAAAGTACATAGCAGATGAAAATATGACTGTTAAAGAAGCTATAACAGCTTTAATAGCAAAGCTTGGAGAGAATATGACTTTTAGAAGATTTGAAAGATTCAATGTTGAAAATGGTGTTATAATGGACTACATCCACGGTGGTGGAAGAATAGCTGTTATGGTTCAAGTTGAAGGAGCAACAAATGAAGTTGCAAAGGAAGTTGCAAAGGAACTTGCATTACAAATAGCTGCAGCAAATCCTTTATACCTTGTTAAGGAAGAAGTACCACAAGAAGTAATTGAAAAGGAAAGAGAAATATATAGACAACAAGCTCTAAACGAAGGAAAACCAGAAAAAGTTGTTGAAAAGATGGTTGAAGGTAGATTACAAAAGTACTTTAAGGAAGTATGCCTAATAGAACAATTATGGATAAGAGATCAAGACAAGACTATAAGAAAGTTTGTTGAAGAAAAGTCAAAAGAAGCAAATGCAGAACTTACAGTTAAGAAGTTCGTAAGATTTGAAAAGGGTGAAGGTATAGAAAAGAAAGAAGAAAACTTTGCTGAAGAAGTTATGAAGCAAACTAGGGCGTAATTTAAAAAGAGAACACACCTGTGTTCTCTTTTTTTAAGAAGGATATTTTAATTTTTGGTAGAATATATTAAGTTGGAGGTAATAAGATGACAGCTCCAAAATATAAAAGAGTTATGATAAAATTAAGTGGTGAAGCTCTTGCAGGTGAAAAGGGCTATGGCTTTGATTTTGATGTTATTAAAAGAATATCTGAAGAAATTAAAGATATTGTAGATATGGGTGTTGAAGTTGGTTGTGTTGTCGGCGGAGGGAATATATGGAGAGGTAGAAACGGAATAGATATGGATAGAACAACAGCCGACTATATGGGGATGCTTGCAACTTGTATAAATGCTATGGCTCTGCAAGATTCATTGGAATCAATAGGTGTCAAAACGCGAGTTCAAACTGCAATAGAAATGAGGGAAATTGCAGAACCATTTGTAAGAAGAAGGGCTGTAAGACATCTTGAAAAGGGTAGAGTTGTTATTTTTGCAGCTGGGACTGGAAATCCATATTTTTCAACAGATACTGCAGCAGCACTTAGAGCTGCAGAGATAGAGGCAGAAGCTATACTGCTTGCTAAAAAAGTAGATGGTGTATATGACTCAGATCCAAATAAAAATAAAGATGCCAAGAAGTTTGATAAATTGACTTTTATGCAGGTATTAGAAAGAGATCTAAAGGTAATGGATTCTACTGCAACATCATTATGCAAAGATAACAATATTCCAATCATAGTTTTTGCACTTGATGAACCTGGAAATATTAAAAGAGCAGTACTTGGAGAAAACATAGGTACTGTTGTTGAAAATTAATAAAGGAGGTTTTTTTAATGATTAAAGAAGTAATTGTTGCTTCTGAAGAAAAAATGAAAAAATCAATTGAGCTTCTTAAGAAGGAATTACAAGGACTAAAGGCCGGAAGAGCAAATGCTGCAATGCTTGACAAAATAACTGTTGATTATTATGGAACACCAACTCATATTGCACAGCTTGCTTCAATTTCAATTCCTGAACCAAGAGTTTTAGTAATACAACCTTGGGATAAAAATGCAATCAAGGATATTGAAAAGGCTATTCAAAAGTCAGATTTAGGTATTAATCCAACTAATGATGGTCAAGTAATAAGATTAGTTATTCCAGAACTTACAGAGGAAACAAGAAAAAATCTTGTTAAAGTTGTTAAAAAGCACGGAGAAGACACTAAAGTTGCAGTTAGGTCAGTAAGAAGAGATGCTAATGATAGATTAAAGGCACTTAAAAAGGAAGGTAATTTCTCAGAGGACGAAATAAAGAGAACTGAGGAAGAAGTACAAAAGATAACTGATAATTTTATAAAAGAGATTGATAAATTAGTAGAAGCAAAGGAAAAGGAGATATTAACTGTATAATATGGAAGTGAAGAGTTTTTTAGCTCATAAATTAGAGGATGTAGAAGAATATTTAAAGAAAAGTGGAATAGATTATGAGTTAATAGAAGTAGATAATCCTAAGGGAGTTAAAATTGGTGATGAAAAAAGGGTTATCAAGATAGTAGAAGATGCCTCCATAAAAATATACTATTCATATTTTTAATCAAATATAAAAAATAAATAAAGACTGTAATGCCAAAGCTTTAAGCTTTGGCATAAAAAATTTATTTTTATGAGGGAGGTAACGATGTTATTTTTTAATAAGAAAAAAAAGAATGAATCCAAAAATTTTTTAGAAATGATTGATAAAAATAAAATTCCAAAGCACATTGCTATAATTATGGATGGTAATGGTAGATGGGCAAAACAAAGAAATTTACCAAGAACTTTTGGGCACAAAGCAGGTGTAGAAACTATAAGAGAAATTGTTAAGGCATGTTCAGAACTTGGTGTAAAATATTTGACTCTATATGCCTTTTCAACAGAAAATTGGAAAAGACCAAGTGAAGAAGTAAATGCTCTTATGAATTTATTAGTTGAATATTTAAGATCTGAAGTTCAAGAACTACATAAAAATAATGTTGTGGTTAATTCGATTGGTGATATAAGTAAATTACCATTGATATGTCAGGAAGAGTTGAAAAATGCTTATGAAAAAACCAAAGATAATACGGGTTTAGTATTAAATCTTGCATTAAATTATGGTGGACGCGATGAAATAAAAAATGCAGTAATTAAAATTGCACAGCTTATAAAGGAAAATAAAATAGATATTGAAGATATTAATGAAGAATTGATAAGTAGTAATTTATATACTGCAAATATGCCAGATCCAGATTTATTAATTAGACCAAGTGGTGAATATAGATTGAGTAATTTTCTATTATGGCAAGTAGCATATACAGAATTCTGGTATTCAAATATATATTGGCCAGAATTTAATAGAGAACATCTATATAGAGCTATATATGATTACCAAAATAGAGATAGAAGATTTGGTGGTATAAAATAGAGAAGGTGAAAATATGAAAACAAGAATTATAAGTGCATTAGTAGCTATTCCAATATTACTTTTTTTTGTAATATCAGGGGGATTGATTTTAAAGATAGGTGTATCAATAATAACTGCTATAGCAGTATATGAGTATATAAATGCTTTTGAAAAAAAATATAGGGTTATTACTCCTTTATTAATTATATTTTATTTAATAAATCAATTTATATTTTATACATCTGATTTGTCAAAGTATAATACTATTTTAATTTATACGTTACTTTTAATATCAATGGCCTATCCTATTTTTAATAAAAAGTATTCTATTATATCTTCAGCATTTACTGTTGTTGGATATATATATATAATTAGCTTTTTTAATCTTCTTGTTAAAATAAATGAGATGAAAAATGGAAATAAATTAATATGGATGGTTTTCTTAATTGCTTGGTGCTGTGATACTTTTGCATATTTTATAGGTATGTTTTTAGGGAAAAGAAAGTTGTGTCCAGAAGTTAGTCCTAAAAAAACAGTAGAAGGTTCTATTGGAGGAATATTAGGAAGTATAGTAGGCCTTGTTATTTGGAAGATTTTTAATGGTAATATTGAAATTACATATATACAATTAATTATATTAGGAATAATTGGTGCTGTTGTATCACAGATAGGTGACCTTTCAGCCTCATTAATAAAAAGACATGTAGGCATAAAAGATTATGGAAATATAATGCCTGGACACGGAGGAATTTTAGATAGATTTGATAGCATACTATTTGTCATTCCTGTCGTATATTATTATATAGCAATTATTTTAGGATGATATATATGAATATTAATATAAAGGCATTACTTAAGATAATAGTGGTAGACTTAATAGTTATCATAATTCTTAAGTTATGCCTTGTTTTTTTATGGCCATTTCTTGTTGCAATTTTAATTGCACTACTTATGGAACCTTTTATAAAAAAGATAGTAAGTTTAAAAATAAATAGAAATATAGCCGTTAGTTTATCTTATATTTTTATATTTTTAGTTTTAGCCTTTTTGACATATATTTTTATAAAATATATAATTAACGAAGTAAATAAAATATACATAGTGATATCAAATAAAATATATAATGATCAAATAAATTATGTAATTGAGAAAATAACTACCTTAAAAAATAGTGACTTTAATTTTTTAGATAAAACAATGGGTACTATAAATGAGTTACTTAAGATATTTATAGTTTTTATAATTAGTATAATTTTAAGTTTAGACTTTAATAAAATATCTGAAAATATTATTCTAAGCATTGATAATAAATATATAGCTGCATTTATAAGTTCATTTATTAAATTAACTTCCATTGCATTAATTGAATTAAAATTAGTAGTTATTTCTACAATACTTACAATAGCTGGATTTTTTGTATTAGGCATTGAAAATGCATTAACTATAGGAATAATTTGTGGTATACTAGATTTGTTACCTGTTTTAGGACCTGCATTAATTTTTATACCTTGGAGTGTATTAGCTTTTATAGATAAAAAGTACTTTTTGTCTATAGGTCTTATATCATTGTATGCATTGTTGCAGATAATAAGAGAAATATTACAGGTTAAGATGGTAGGAAGTTCTTTAAAGATACATCCTGTTATTTCACTTTTTGCGTTGTATGTAGGGGTTATAATATTTAAGTTATGGGGAGTTATATTTGGACCCTTTATGATTATTTTTACAAAAGAACTTATTGATATAGAAAGGAGAATTATATGAAACAATTAGTTATATTAGGTTCTACAGGTTCGATTGGAACTCAAGCACTTGATGTTGTCCGTCATAAAAGGGATGAGTTTAATGTTGTAGCTTTGTCTGCACATTCTAATATAAATAAATTAGTTGAGCAGGTTAAAGAATTCAGCCCTGAATATGTTGTAATAATGAATGAAAATTTAGTAAGTGAATTAAAGGACAGAGTTTCTAATATTGGAACAAAGGTACTCTCAGGTGTTGAGGGTTTAGAATTTATAAGTACATTACATAATGTAGATATAGTTTTAACTTCTGTTGTTGGTATGATAGGTTTAAGACCAACAATAGCAGCAATTAGGGAAGGTAAAGATATTGCACTTGCTAATAAAGAGACTTTAGTTGTTGGTGGAAGTATAATAAAAGATGAACTATCAAAATCTAAATCAAGAATTATTCCAGTGGATAGTGAGCATAGTGCTCTTTTTCAGTGTTTAAATGGTGAAAGTAGGAGTGCAGTTAATAATTTGATTTTAACAGCATCTGGAGGCCCATTTAGAGGTAAAAAGAAGGAGGATTTAACTCAAGTTACTCCAGAGATGGCTTTAAAACATCCAAGATGGAATATGGGAAGAAAAATATCAATAGATTCGGCAACATTAATGAATAAAGGATTAGAAGTAATAGAAGCACACTATTTGTTTGATGTTGATTATGATAATATAAAGGTTGTTATACATCCTCAGAGTATTATACATTCTATGGTGGAATATAAAGATGGTTCAATAATTGCTCAGCTATCAAATACTGATATGAGACACCCAATTCAATATGCACTTGAATATCCAAATAGAACAGAGTCATTGATTGGTTATCTCGATTTAATTAAATACAATACTTTAACATTTGAAGAACCAGATATTGAAACGTTTGAGTGTTTAAAATTAGCCTATGAAGCTGGAAAAGTTGGAGGAACTATGCCAGCTGTATGTAATATTGCAAATGAAGAAGCGGTAGATCTATTTCTTAATAATAAAATTAAATTTTTAGATATTCCAATTATAATTAAAGAGGCTATGAATAATTTTAAGGTAAAATATGAATTTGATTTAGAGTACATTATTAATTTAGAAAAGGAAGTAAGAGAGTATATTAGAAATATAATCAAATAGGGTGGTGTTTTTATATGCAAACGTTATTGGCAACAATTTTTGTATTTGGATTATTGATAACAAGTCATGAACTTGGTCATTTTGTTACTGCGAAGTTATCAGGAATAAAGGTTCTTGAATTTGCTATAGGGATGGGGCCAAAGATATTTGGCTTTAAAAAGGGAGAAACGAGTTATTCTTTAAGGCTTTTTCCTATTGGGGGATATGTAAAAATGTTAGGTGAAGAGGGAGATTCTAATGACCCAAGAGCATTTTGTAATCAGAGTCCTTGGATAAGACTTATAGTTATTATAGCAGGTGCTTTTATGAATTTCGTTATAGCTATAATATTATTTGCTATTATTGCTTATAATGCAGGGGTTGTAAGACCAATTATAAGTGAAGTAGAAGTTGGTCTTCCTGCATATAATGCTGGAGTTAAGGTAAATGATAGAATAATTGAAGTTAATAATAAGAAGGTTAAAACTTGGGAGGATTTCATCATAGAAATATCAGAGAATAAGGAAAAACCTATAGACTTAACAATAAAAAGAGATGATGTTATAAAAAAAATTACAGTTACGCCTGTTTATAGTAAAGAAAGGGGTAAATATATTATAGGAATTGTCCCAACTGTACAAAAGGCTGGTGTAATAACATCAATAGCTGAGGGATTTAACAAAACAGTTTTTACAGTAAAACAAATGGGTATATTTTTAGGAAGAGCTCTAAGAGGAAATATTTCATCTGAGGATGTCGGAGGACCAGTTGCGATTGTTAAAATGTCTGGAGAAGCAGCAAAATATGGCATATTGAGTCTTTTATCCTTTGCAGCATTACTTAGCATTAATTTGGGAGTTTTAAATTTAATTCCTTTTCCAGCATTAGATGGTGGTTGGGTTATAATATTATTGTTTGAAGGAATAACAAGAAAAAAAATAGATGAAAATAAGATTGGACTTGTCAATTTAATTGGGTTTACTATTCTAATATTGTTTGCAATATTTATAACATATAAAGATATACTCAGGTTCAAATTATTATAGGTATAGGGTGGTAATTTATGAATAGAAGAAGAACAAAAAAAATAAAAGTCGGTAACATATTTGTTGGAGGGGATAGTCCTATATCTGTCCAATCTATGACTAATACAGATACAAGAGATGTTAATAAAACTGTTGAACAGATAAAAAGACTTGAAAGTGAAGGGTGTGAAATAATTAGGGTTGCAGTACCTGACTTTGAAGCGGCTGATGCAATAAAGGAAATTGTAAAGCAAATTGATATACCGTTAGTTGCAGACATACACTTTGACTATAGGTTAGCAATAAAGTCAGTGGAAAATGGAGCGAATGCCTTAAGAATAAACCCGGGGAATATAGGAAATGAGATAAGAATAAAGGAAGTTGTAGATGCAGCAAAATATTATTCTGTACCTATAAGAGTTGGAGTTAATTCTGGTTCGCTTGAAAAGGAAATATTAGAAAAATATAAGAGACCTTGCCCAGAGGCACTTGTGGAAAGTGCTTTAAGAAATGTTGAGATATTAGAAAAATATAATTTTAATGATATAGTAATTTCTGTGAAATCCTCAAATGTTAAGGAAATGGTAGATAGCTATAGATTATTATCAAAAAATACTGAGTATCCTCTCCACTTAGGTGTAACTGAGGCAGGAACTATCTACAGTGGTACAGTAAAGTCTGCAATAGGAATAGGAGCTCTTTTGCTAGACGGTATTGGGGATACAATAAGAGTGTCATTAACAGATGATCCTATTGAAGAAATAAAATTAGGTAAAGAGATATTACAGGCTTGTGGGGTTAGAAGATTTGGAGTGGAAATTATTTCTTGCCCAACGTGTGGCAGAACATCAATTGATTTAATAGGACTTGCAAAAAAAGTAGAAGAAGAGCTTAAGAACATTAATAAACCTTTAAAAGTTGCTGTAATGGGTTGTGTTGTTAATGGACCGGGAGAGGCAAAAGAGGCAGATATAGGTATAGCAGGAGGAATAAAAGAGGCCTTGATATTTAAAAAAGGTAAAATAATTAAGAAGGTAAGTGAAGAAAATATTATTAGTGAATTAATAGAAGAAATAAATAAATTATAAAAGCTACTAAGGGGGAATTTGTGTGTTTATTGACTGTATTATTCCTGCTTATAATGAGGAAAAAACCGTTGGGGATGTAATTGATGTTGTTAAGAAGGTGGATTGTATTAGAGATATTATAGTAGTAAATGATGGTTCTAATGATAATACTTCACTAATTGCAAAGAGCAAAGGAGTAAAGGTTGTCGATAATAAAAAAAATATGGGAAAGGGAGCAGCTATTAAGATTGGGCTTGAAAATTCAGATGCTGATGTAATTTTATTATTAGATGCTGATTTAATTGGTCTTACACCAAATCATATACTTGATTTGTTAAATCCTGTTTTAAGTAATGAAGCTGATATGTCTGTTGGTATATTTTCAAGTGGAAGGCTTGCAACTGATTTAGCACAATTTGTTGCTCCAAATCTTTCAGGTCAAAGGGCCTTAAAGAGATTTGTTTTAGATACAATGGATAATATGGATATTACTAAATATGGAGTTGAAGTTGCATTAACTAAGCATGTACAAAGAATGCAATTTAAAGTTAAAAATGTTGAAATGAAGGATATGACACACATAATGAAGGAAGAAAAATTAGGATTCGTTAGAGGATTTAAAGCAAGATTAAAGATGTACTATGATATACTAAAGTGTCTAAGGACATAAATAGGAGGTTTAATAATGTCCAAAGCATTAAGTGAAGTGCTAATTGATGTTGCAGAATTGAATAATAATGAAATACTGGAGAAATTGTTTGTAGAGAAGGTAATAGTAGATAAAAAAACAAAAAAATATGAGGTGTTTATAAAGTCTTATGTTGAGACTAATCAGGAATTAAAAACAAAACTTATTGAAGCCTTTAAAAGTAAACTAAAACTAGATAATAATTTAGAACTATATATAGATTATATTAATAAAAATATGGACTATAAGAACATAAATGAGGAAAGTTTTAGAATAATATTGAGGGATATTTTAAAACAATATCCCTCAATATGTTCTGTTTTAACATCAAGTAAGTTTAAAATTAATAATGAAAATATTGAATTTAACATAGATAATGAGTTTACTGTAAATATGTTAAAAAGTAGACAAATTGATAAAATATTAAAGAAGGAATTATATAATATTTTTAATAAAAATATCAATATAAACTTCCAATATGATGAATTGATAATTGATGATTATAATAAATTAAAATATGATGAAGATAGTAAACTTATAAATCAATATATACAAGAAGTTAGAGAAAAAAGTGTACCAATTAAGATTGAATCTGGTGATAAAAATATAAATAGCAATAATAGTAATAATGATAATCCTTATATTTATGGAAAACCTATAAAGGCTGATTTTGCTAAAATAGTTTCTATAACTGAAACTTCTGGAATAGTAGAAATTGAGGGAGAGGTATTTAAAGTAGATATAAAAGAAACTAAAAACGGAAAATATATTATGTCATTTTATATTACAGATTATACAAGCTCAATTACAGTTAAATTATTTCCAAAGCCAGAAAAAATAGATGAAATTAAATCACAAATCTCAGAAGGAAGTTATTTAAAGGTAATTGGTGAAGCGACATATGATAAGTTTGTAAATGAAATAGTATTAATGGCTAAGTTTATAGATAAAAAAGAAAAAACAAAGAGAATAGATACTTGTGAAGAAAAAAGAGTAGAGTTACATCTTCATACACAAATGAGTGGAATGGATGGAGTAAGTTCAGCCACAAAACTAATCCAAAGAGCTAAAGAATGGGGGCATAAGGCAATAGCAATAACAGACCATGGAGTTGTGCAGGCATTCCCAGAGGCTATGGATGCAGCAAAAAAATATGGTGTAAAGGTTATATATGGTGTTGAAGGATATTTGGTAGATGATGGCGAACCAATAGTCTACAATCCAAGGGATTGTTCTTTAGATGGAGAATTTATTGTATTTGATATAGAGACTACAGGTTTTAATCCACAGACAGATGAAATAATAGAAATTGGTGCTGTTAAAATTAAAAATTATCAAATTGTAGATAGATTTTCTGTATTGATTAATCCGGAAAGGCATATATCTGAAGAAATACAAAAATTAACAGGTATAACCAATGAAATGGTAATTGATAAACAAACAATTATAGATATACTTCCAAAATTTACAGAATTCGTTGGAGACGGTGTTTTAGTAGCACATAATGCAAAATTCGATACAGGATTTTTAAGAGAAAAGTTTAAAAAGTTTAATTTACAGTTTAACTATTCTATTTTAGATACACTTCCTTTAGCAAGATGGCTATTACCTGATTTAAAGAGACATAAACTTAATGTAATAGCTGAACATTTAGGCATAAGTTTAGAAAATCATCATAGAGCTGTTGATGATGCTGAAGCAACAGCACATATATTTTTAAAATTTGTTGATATGCTTAAGGAAAAGGAAATTTCTAAGCTTTCAGATATAAATTTACAATATAGCGGTAATTTTGATATTAAAAAGGCAGATACCTATCATATTGTTATATTAGTTAAAAACTATCAAGGTTTGTATAATCTATACAAATTGATTTCTATGGCCCATTGTAATTATTTTTTTAAGAGACCAAGAATCCCCAAAAGCTTACTTGAACAGATGAGGGATGGACTAATAATAGGTACTGCCTGTGAAGCAGGACAGCTATATAGGGCCATTTTAAATAATTTATCTGAAGGGGAATTAGAAGAAATAATAAAATTTTATGATTATTTAGAGATACAACCTATAGGAAATAATATGTTTTTATATGAAAATGGAAAGGTTGATAGTGTAGATAAGTTATATGAATATAATAAAAGGATAGTGGAATTAGGTGAGAAGTATAAAAAACCTGTTGTTGCAACAGGGGATGTTCATTTCCTTGATCCACATGATGAGTATTTTAGAAGAATTCTAATGGCAGGACAAGGATTTGATGATGCAGATAATCAAGCACCATTATATTTTAAAACAACAGATGAAATGTTAGAGGAATTCAAATATTTGGGTGAAGAAAAGGCTTATGAAGTTGTTGTTAAAAATCCAAATATGATTGCGGATTTAGTTGAAGAGATTAAGCCGATTCCAGAAGAAACATTCCCACCTAAGATTGATGGAGCAGATGAAGAAATTAGAAAAATGACAATGGATAATGCGCATAGCATTTATGGAGAAAAGCTTCCTGAAGTTGTTGAAAAACGCCTTGATAAGGAGTTAAATTCAATTATTAATAATGGTTATGCTGTCTTGTATTTAATTGCACATAAGCTGGTTGCCAAATCATTAAATGATGGTTACCTGGTAGGATCCAGAGGGTCTGTAGGTTCTTCCTTTGTTGCTACAATGTGTGGAATTACAGAAGTTAATCCTTTGCCACCACATTATGTTTGTCCAAATTGCAAAAATTCCGAGTTTTTCCTTGATGGAAGTGTTGGAGCAGGGGTTGACTTACCAGATAAAAATTGTCCTGTATGTAATACAAAATATAAGAAGGATGGTTTTGATATACCTTTTGAAGTCTTTTTAGGCTTTGAAGGTGATAAGGAGCCAGATATAGACTTAAATTTCTCTGGAGAATATCAGCCGGTTGCACATAAATATACAGAAGAGTTATTTGGTGAAGGTCATGTATTTAGAGCAGGTACTATTGGTACTATAGCAGAAAAAACAGCCTATGGTTTTGTTAAAAACTATTTAGAGGAGAGAGGAATTAAAGCAACATCTGCTGAAATGGAAAGATTAGTAAAGGGGTGTACAGGTGTAAAAAGAACTACAGGACAACACCCTGGTGGTATAATGGTAGTTCCGAGAGATAAGGAAATATATGAATTTACACCGATACAAAAACCTGCAGATGATGTTAATTCTGAGGTTACTACAACACATTTTGATTACCATTCTATAAGTGGTAGATTATTAAAGCTTGATATTCTTGGTCACGACGATCCTACTGTTTTAAGAATGCTTCAGGATTTAACAGGAATAGATCCTAAGGATATTCCTTTAGATGATAAAAATGTTATAAAATTATTTACATCAACAGAACCTTTAGGAATAACCAAGGAAGATATAAACTGTGAAGTTGGAACATTGGGATTGCCGGAATTTGGAACAAAATTTGTTAGACAAATGCTTATTGATACACAACCACAAAATTTTTCAGATTTAGTTAGAATATCTGGATTATCCCACGGTACAGATGTTTGGTTAAATAATGCACAGGATATAATAAGACAGGGGCTTGCTACATTAAAAGAAGTTATATGTACCAGAGACGATATTATGTTATATTTAATTTATAGTGGGGTACCACCAAAAACAGCCTTCAATATTATGGAGAGGGTTAGAAAAGGAAAAGGTTTAAGGGATGAAGATATTGAAGTAATGAAACAAAACAATGTACCAGATTGGTATATACAATCTTGTAATAAAATAAAATATATGTTCCCAAAGGGACACGCAGTTGCGTATGTTATGATGGCTGTTAGAATAGCATATTTTAAGGTTTACTATCCTGAAGCATACTATGCTACTTACTTTACTGTAAGAGCAGATGATTTTGATGCAGACTTGATAGTAAAGGGTGAAAAAGCAATAATCAGCAAAATTAAAGAAATAGAATCTTTAGGAAATTCGGCTTCACAAAAGGAAAAAGGTCTTATGACTATATTAGAAATAGCACTTGAAATGTATAAGAGAGGTTTAAAATTTATACCTGTAGATCTTTATAAATCAGATTCAGTAAAGTTTTTAATAACTGAAGAAGGAATATTACCTCCATTTAGAGCTCTTCAAGGTGTTGGAGAAAATGCAGCAAGAAATATTGTTGCAGCAAGAGAACAAGGTCCTTTTGTATCAAAGGAGGATTTAAGAATTAGAGCGAAGGCAACAAAAACAGTCATTGAGATATTAGATTCCCATGGATGTTTAAAGGGATTACCAGAAACTAACCAACTTTCTCTGTTTTAACTTGAAATAAATTTATTATGGTGTTATAATAATATTGTCCTAAATATATTTGACACAGAGTGGGCAAAACCCACTCTATATTTATGTTTTTTGTATATAATGAATTATTTTTTGATGTATACAAAAAATAGAAATAATAAAGGAGGGATAAGATGTTCAATAAAATTGAGAATGAAGTGGAAAAAATAGCAAGGCCTATAGTTGAAGAGTTTGGTTGTGATTTTGTTGATGTAGAGTTTTTAAAGGAATCAGGTGAATGGTATTTAAGAGTTTACATAGACAAAGAAGAAGGTGTTACATTAGACGACTGTACTAAAATTAGTAGAAGAGTAAGTGATGAGTTAGATAAAATTGATCCAATTGAGTTTAGCTATTATTTTGAGGTGTCATCACCAGGCGAATTAAAACTTATTGAAGAAGAAAAGGCTTTAAAGCGAGCCCTTAACAAAAATGTTAAGGTAAGGCTTAACGATGAAAATTATACAGCCTTATTTGGAAAATTAGTAAATTATAGTGAAAATAATATAGTTTTAAATGTTGATGGTGAAGACAAAAATATAAAATTTGATGATATTTATTTCATTAGGTTGAGTGGAAAGGGGAGATAATAATGAATTCAGTTGAGTTAATTGAAGCTATAAAATTACTTGTTCAGGAAAAGGGGATTGATGAGGAGACTATATTTAATGCACTTGAATCTGCGTTAGTGGCTGCCTATAGAAAAAATTATGGAACATCACAAAATGTAAAGGTAACCATAAATAGAGAAACTGGTGAAATACATGTTTATGCACAAAAGAAAGTTGTAGAGGATGTTTATGATAACTTATTGGAAATAAGTTTGGAAGATGCAAGAAATATAGATGTTAGGTATAATTTAGATGATGTAGTTGATATTGAAATTACTCCAAAGGATTTCTTAAGGGCAGCAGCTCAAGTAGCAAAACAACGTGTAATTCAAGAAATAAGAGAACAAGAGAGAAGGATAATATATGAAGAATTTGTTGAAAAGGAAAATGATATTATAACAGGTGTTGTACAAAAGAAAGAGAAGGATAAGGTTCTTGTTGATATTGGCAAGGTAGAAACATTATTAAATCCAAGTGAACAAATGCCAAATGATACATACAATCATGGAGATATGTTAAAGTTTTATGTTGTTGAAGTAAAAAAGACTACTAAGGGACCAAATATAATAATTTCAAGAACTCATCCAGGGCTTGTTAAAAGATTGTTTGAATTAGAAGTTCCAGAAATATATGAAGGAATAGTGGAAATAAAGAGTATTGCAAGAGAAGCAGGTTCAAGAACTAAAATTGCTGTTTACTCAAGGGATGAAAATGTTGATCCAACTGGAGCATGTGTTGGACCAAAGGGAGTTAGAGTACAGAATGTTGTAAATGAACTAAAGGGAGAAAAAATAGATATAGTAAAATGGAGTAAAGATCCTGCAGAATTTATTGAAAATGCTTTAAGCCCAGCAAAGGTATTAAGTGTAGAAATATTAGATGAAAAAGAGAGAATAGCAAGAGTTGTAGTACCAGATTATCAGTTATCATTAGCAATTGGTAAAGAAGGACAAAACGCAAGACTTGCTGCAAAACTTACAGGATGGAAAATAGATATCAAAAGTGAATCTCAAGTCAACATTTAGTAAGGAGGAATAAAAAATGAAGGTTAAAAAGATTCCTCAAAGAATGTGTCTTGGGTGCATGCAAATGAAACCTAAAAAGGAATTAATTAGAGTTGTTAGAAATAAAGAAGGTGAAGTAAACCTTGATTTAACAGGAAAGGCACCAGGTAGAGGGGCTTATATTTGTAGAAATGTTGAATGTTTTGAGAAGGCATATAAGGCAAAAAAGTTTGAAAGAGCATTAGAAGTAACAATATCTCCTGAGGTTTATGAAAAGCTAAAGGAGGAATTAGAGAGTGGACAATAAATTATATAATTTTCTTGGTCTTATTCAAAGGTCAGGCAATCTAACTTCTGGCGATGATGGTGTTGAAATAGACATAAAGAAAGGTAAGTGTAAGCTTTTAATTATATCTGAGGATGCAAGTGAAAATACAAAAAAGAAATTTATTAGTATGGCAAAAAATTTTGGCGTGCCTTATCTAATTTTTGGAGAAAAAGAGAACATTGGTTATTATATAGGTAAGTCAATGAGATCGGTTCTATCGATCAAAGATAATAATTTTGCAGAAGCTTTTATAAAAAAGATTAAAGAAAATAACAGTGGGGGTGACAGTATTGTCAAAGATTAGAGTTTATGAATTAGCAAAGCAAATAAACAAATCTAGTAAGGAAGTTATAGAACTTCTATATAATGAGTTTGGTATAGAGGTTAAAAATCATATGAGCGTGATTGAAGGCGAGGATGCTAATATAATAAAAGAGTATATTGAAGAGTTAAATGGTAAAAAACAAAAAGAATCAAGTGAAGAAAAGAATGAAACAATAAAAACAGAAGAACACAATGAAGTAAATGAATTTGATGATTTAGGATTAATGGATGATAATTATACAAAGAACGAAAAAATAAGAAAAAAACCAAGAAGTGAAAAAATTAAACAAACTCAAGTTAAGGAAAAAAATAAAAATGATGAAGAGGAAGTAGGAATTGTTGTTATTCCTCCAACAATAAAAGTTGGTGATTTTGCTCAAAAGATTAAGAAGCCAGCTGCGGAAATAATAAAGAAATTAATTTTAAAGGGTGTTATGGCTTCAATTAATCACGAAATAGACTTTGAAGTGGCTGAGAAAATAGCAGAAGAATACAATATACTACTTGAGATGGAGCAGGTTAAAGAAAAGGAAGAGGTATTAATAAATGATTTTGAGGACAGTGCTGAAGATATGCTTCCAAGACCTCCTGTTGTAACAGTAATGGGACACGTTGACCATGGAAAAACTTCATTACTTGATGCGATAAGGAATTCAAGGGTTGCTGCTCATGAAGCAGGAGGAATAACACAACACATAGGTGCCTACAGTGTTGATGTAAACGGACAAAAGATAGTATTTTTAGATACACCAGGTCACGAAGCTTTTACTGCAATGAGAGCAAGAGGTGCAAAGGTTACCGATATTGCTATATTAGTTGTAGCAGCTGATGATGGTGTTATGCCACAAACTATTGAGGCAATAAACCACGCAAAGGCAGCAAACGTTCCAATAATTGTTGCTATTAATAAAATTGATAAATCAGGTGCTAACCCAGATAGAGTAAAACAGGAATTAACAGAATACGGATTGATTGCTGAGGACTGGGGTGGAGATACTATATGTGTACCTGTCTCAGCTCATACACATCAAGGAATTGATACATTACTTGAAATGATTTTACTTGTTGCCGAAATGCAAGAGTTAAAGGCAAATCCAAACAGAGCAGCAAAGGGTACAATTATTGAATCAAAGCTTGATAAAGGAAGAGGACCAGTTGCAACTGCTCTTATACAAGCAGGAACATTGAAGGTTGGAGATGCAGTTGTTGCAGGAACAGCATACGGTAAAGTTAGAGCGATGATTGATGATAAGGGTAGAAAGGTTACTAAAGTGGGCCCATCAATGCCTGTTGAAATTTTAGGACTTTCTGAAGTACCAAATGCTGGTGAAAAATTCTATGTTGTTGCCGATGAAAAAACTGCACGTGAGATTGCAGAAATAAGAAAAGAAAAACAACGTGAAGAGATGTTTGCTGCAAATGCAAAAGTTTCACTACAGGATCTTTTCTCACAAATTAAAGAAGGAAAAGTTAAAGTTCTTAACATTATTGTAAAGGCAGATGTACAGGGTTCAGTAGAAGCTATTAGACAATCATTAGAGAAGTTATCAAATGATGAAGTTAAGGTTAAAGTTATACATGGAGCTGTAGGTGCTATTACTGAAACTGACGTATCACTTGCTTCAGCATCTAATGCGATAATAATTGGGTTTAATGTAAGACCAGATGGAATGGCAAGACAACTGGCAGAAAAGGAAAGTGTTGAAATAAAAACATATAGAATAATTTATGAAGCAATCGATGATATAACAGCAGCAATGAAGGGTATGTTAGATCCTGAGTTTACAGAAGTTGTTACTGCAAGATTACAGGTTAGACAAACATTTAAGGTTTCATCAGTTGGAACAATTGCAGGATGTTATGTTGAAGATGGTAAAGTTAATAGAAATGATAACATAAGAGTTATAAGAAATGGAATAGTGATTTATGAAGGAAAGATATCATCATTAAAGAGATTTAAAGATGACGTTAGGGAAGTTGCTGCTGGATATGAATGTGGATTAACTATAGAAAGATTTAATGATATTAAAGAGGGAGACGTTTTTGAAACTTATACAATGAAAGAAGTTGAAAGAAAGTAAAGAGGTGCATTTATATGGCATTTGAAAGGAATACAAGACTTTCAGAGGAAGTAAGAAAGGTTTTGAGTAATATAGTTCAAAATGAGTTAAAGGATCCAAGAATTCCACCTTTAACATCAATTACACACGTAGATGTAACTAAGGACTTAAGATATGCAAAGGTTTATGTTAGCGTATTTGCTGATAATGAATCTAAAAAAAGCTGCATTGAAGGATTAAAAAGTGCATCAGGTTTTTTAAGAAAGGAACTTGGCAATAGGATTAAAATTAGATATACTCCAGAATTGATTTTTGAGCTTGATGAGTCAATTGAATACAGTATGAAAATAAATGACATATTAAGGGAGATAAACAAAAATGAATAAGCTTGAAGAACTAAAAAAAATTATTGACTCCCTAAATAACTTTGCAATAGTATCCCATACTTCACCAGATGGTGATAGTATGGGGTCTATTCTTAGTCTTTATAATTTATTAATAGATTTGAATAAAAATGTTGATGTTTTTGTTGAAGGCCAAGCTCCTTATAAATTTTCATATTTAAGCGGCTTTTATAATATAAAAAATATTAGTCAGTCAAACAGCAGGTATGATTGTTTGTTTGTTTTAGATTGTGGTGATGAGGATAGATTAGGTGAATGCAAAGATTTGTTAAATAGAACGGATATAATAATTAATATTGACCATCATATAACAAATAATAGCTTTGGTAATATAAATATAATTGATGCAAAGGCATCGAGTGTTGGAGAAATTTTATTTGAATTGTATAAAAATCTTAATTATAAAATTACAAAAGAAATTGCTGAATGCCTTTACACATCTATTGTTTCTGATACAGGAGGCTTTAAATTTTCTAATACATCATCAAAGACAATGAGGATAGTAGCCGATCTTATAGATACAGGAATAAATTTTACAAATATCTATTACAGGATAATGGATTTAAAAACTTTAAACGGTATAAAATTAATTTCTAAGGTTACATCTACATTAAAGATTTATTTAGATGGTAAGGTAGCAACAATGAAGCTTACAAAACAAATGTTAGAAGAATGTCAAACAAAGGAAGATGAAGCTGGTGAACTTGTTAATATAGTTAGGGATATAGAAAGTGTTGAGGTAGGAATTTTAATAAAAGAAGTTGATATAGATACCTATAAAATTAGTTTTAGATCTAAGGATTATTTCGATGTAAAAGATATTGCTTTAAAATATGGAGGAGGAGGACATATAAAGGCAGCAGGCTGTACAATCAAAAATAAATCAATAGATGAAATTGAAAAGGAATTAATTGATGAAATAAAAAAGGCTTGGGTGAAATATAATGAATGGAATAATTAATATTCTAAAGCCACCAGGAATGACTTCACACGATGTAGTATCCTTCTTAAGAAAAAGATTAAATATAAAAAAAATAGGACATACTGGAACATTAGATCCAGGTGCTGCAGGGGTGCTGCCTATATGTATTGGAAAGGCTACAAAAATTGTTGAGTATATAACTTCACAAGATAAAACCTATATATGTGAAGTAACGTTTGGGAAAGTTACTGATACATTTGATAAATATGGAAAAATTATAGAAGAGTACAATAATGATTTTGAATTAGAGTATAATGAATTAAAAAAGGTTACAGATGAGTTTGTAGGTGAAATAGAACAAACTCCTCCAACATATTCAGCAATAAAAATAAATGGACAAAGGGCCTATGAATTGGCAAGGAGAGGGGAATCCTTTGCAATTCCCAGTAGAAAAGTATATATATATAGTATAGATATATTAAAAGTATACCAAAAAAGTGCTTTATTAAAGATACACTGTTCAAAGGGAACATATATTAGAAGCCTATGCAACGATTTGGGTAAAAAAGTTGGATATGGTGCATATATGAGTTTCCTTTTAAGAACACAATCTGGAAAATTTACAATTGATAATTCAGTCTTATTAGATGATATAACAATAGAAAACATAAAAAAAATTATGTTAACTATCGACGATGTTCTTGAATATCCCATAATTAAATTAAATGAAAATCAAACTAAAAAGTTTTTAAATGGGGCCTTTTTAGAAATGAATTTAGAGGATAAATACTATAGGATATATAGTAATAATGAAACTTTTTTAGGTATAGGTATAATTCAAAAAAATAGACTTAAACCTGATAAAATATTAATATAAGGTGTTTTGTATGAAGATAATTAATGAAGATTTTAGAAATATTTTATTAGATTATAATACTACAGTTGCATTGGGGATGTTTGATGGGGTGCATATTGCACATAGGGAAATAATAAAAAGAGCAGTATTGGATGCAAAAATTAATAAAACTAAAAGTGTAGTATTGACTTTTGAACAAGATCCTGATGAATTTTTATATCCAGATAAAAAGCATAAAATAATAACTGAAAACAAGACAAAAATAAAATTAATTGAAGAACTTTCACCAGATTATCTTATTTTATTAAAAACGAATAAGGAATTGCTTAATCTTAATCCAGAGGATTTTATAAATTTTTTAATAAATAATATTGGTATAAAAAAGGTTGTATGTGGTTTTGATTATAAATTTGGTAAAAAGGCAAAAGGTAATATTGATTTATTAAGAATGTATGCAAATAATTATGGGTATTCTTTAGAAGTTGTTGATGAAATAAAAATAAATGGATTTAAAGTTTCCAGCTCAGCAATTAGAGAAAAGTTAGAAAAAGGGTTAATAATAGAAGCTAATGAACTTTTAGGATATGAATTTAGTATTTATGGAGCTGTTGAAAAAGGAAACCAAATAGCAAGAGAAATGGGGTATCCAACAGCCAATATCTATGTTGATGACAGAATTGCACTTAGAAATGGTGTTTATGCAACTAAAACAGTAATAAATGGTAAGGAGTATTCTTCTATATCAAATATAGGTATTAAACCAACATTTAATGGAAAACAAAAAGTATTAGAGACTCACCTATTTAATACAAACATAAATTTATATGGTAAGGAAATAATGGTTAAATTTTTAAAATTTATTAGAGATGAACAGAAGTTTGATAGCATAATTAATCTCAAGAAGAGGATACAAGAAGATATTATTATAGCAAGAAACATATAAAAATATGTATTTACAATTAACAATCCTTTTGATATAATTTGTCTGTAACCTGTGCAAAGTTATCGTAGCACCGGCGTTAACCTTGCACAAGGGGTTAATAATTTAGGAGGTGTAACAATGGATAAGACAATTAAGCAAGAAATTATCAACAAGTACAAGAGACATGAAGGAGATACTGGTTCTCCAGAAGTACAAATTGCACTTTTAACAGAAAGAATTAATCATTTAACTGAACACTTAAAGGTTCATAAGCAAGACCACCATTCAAGAAGAGGTCTTTTAAAGATGGTTGGTAAGAGAAGAGGTCTATTAAACTATCTAATGAAGACTGACCTTGAAAAGTATCGTCAACTAATTCAAGATTTAGGAATTAGAAAATAATAACTTAAAAAATAGAGCGGAAAATCCGCTCTATTTTTTAAACCTGTTTCTAAATGTGCAATATATGGTATAATATTATTGTAAGAAATGTTTAAATTATAATTTTTATGAAATAATAATAAAAGAGGAATAAGAAGGGAGGCTATTAGATGCATAATATTTTTACAACAAACATCGCTGGTAGAGAAGTAAAAGCAGATATCGGAAAATATGCATTACTATCAAATGGAGCAGTTTTATTTAGCTATGGTGAAACTGTTGTTTTAGTTACAGCAAATGCATCAGAAGAACCAAAGGAAGGGGTAGACTTTTTCCCATTAAGTGTTGATTATGAAGAAAGATTATATGCAGTGGGTAAGATACCTGGAGGTTTTATAAAGAGAGAGGGAAAGCCAACAGAAAAGGCAATATTGTCAGCAAGAGCGATAGATAGACCAATAAGACCACTATTTCCAAAGGGTTATAGAAATGATGTTCAAGTTATTTGTACTGTTCTATCAGTAGACCCTGACAATCCACCAGAAATTGTTGCAATGAATGGGGCATCTCTTGCTTTATGTATTTCAGACATACCTTTTGAAGGTCCTTGTGCAGCAGTTTTAGTAGGAAGGATTAATGGAAATTTTGTCGTTAATCCAACAGCAAAGGAAAGAGAAGAAAGTGATCTTCATTTAATAGTATCAGCAACAAAGGAAAGAGTAATGATGATAGAAGCTGGTGGGCAAGAAATACCAGAAGAAGATATGTTTAATGCTATAATGTTTGGTTTTAATGCTTGTCAGGAAATGATAAAATTCCAAGAAGAAGTTACACAAAAATGTGGTAAAGAAAAAAGAATTCCACAACTTTATAAAGTTCCAGATGAAATTGAAACTGCTGTTAGGGAATATGCTACTGATAAATTATGGGAAGCAATGCAATATACAGATAGACAAGAAAGACAAGAAAAGGTTGATTTAGTTAAAGAAGAAGTATTTGCTCATTTTGCTGAAGTTTTTGAAGATGCTGAAAAAGATATAGACGATGTTATGTATAGAATAATGAAGGAACATGTAAGAAAGATGATTTTAGAAGAGAAGAGAAGACCTGATGGAAGAATGTTTAATGAAATAAGGCCTTTATACTGTGAAGTAGGTATATTACCAAGAACACACGGTTCAGGATTATTCCAACGTGGACAAACACAAGTATTGACAGCAGCAACTTTAGGAGCACTTGGTGATGTACAAATACTTGATGGACTTGGTGATGAAGAATTTAAGCGTTATATGCACCATTATAATTTTCCACCATATTCAACAGGTGAAGTTAAATTCTTGAGAGGTCCTGGAAGAAGAGAGATTGGTCATGGTGCCTTAGCAGAAAGAGCATTAGAACCAGTAATACCACCAGAAGAGGAATTCCCATATACTATAAGATTAGTATCTGAAGTTTTAAGCTCAAATGGTTCAACATCGCAAGCCAGTGTTTGTGCAAGTACACTTGCTCTAATGGATGCGGGAGTTCCAATTAAAAGGCCTGTTGCTGGAATAGCTATGGGACTTGTTACAGACGAAGAATTAACAAAAGCAGAGATATTAACTGATATACAAGGAATTGAAGATTTCTTTGGTGATATGGACTTTAAAGTAGCAGGTACAGAAAAAGGAATTACAGCTATCCAAGTTGATACAAAAATAAAGGGATTACCAGAGGATGTTATTAAAAGGGCTATTATGCAAGCAAGAGAAGCAAGATTAAAAATATTAGATACAATGCTATCAACTATAGCTGAACCAAGAAAAGAGCTTTCAAAATATGCACCAAGAATAATACATATGCTAATAGATCCAGATAAAATAAGAGATGTTATAGGACCAGGTGGAAAAACAATTAAAAAGATAATAGCAGATACAGGTGTAAAAATAGATACAGAAGATGATGGTAGATTATATATTTGTGCACCAAACATTGAATCAGGTGAAAGGGCTAAGAAAATAATTGAAGGAATAACAAAGGATGTACAGGTTGGAGAGATTTACTTAGGTAGAGTTAATAGAATAACTCAATTTGGTGCATTTGTTGAAATTCTTCCAGGTAAAGAGGGATTAGTACATATTTCAAAGTTAGCTCACGAGAGAGTAAATAAAGTAGAAGATGTTGTAAATGTTGGAGATGAAATATTAGTTAAGGTAACAGAAATTGATAATCAAGGAAGAATAAACCTATCAAGAAAAGATGCAATTAAAAAAGAAGAAACCAAAGATAAGGACAAAGAATAAGGCTTATTATAAGCCTTTTTTTATAACGTATAGTTAATTAATCCTTTTAAAGTTTGGAAAGTTAGATATTTATTAAAATTAAGCCGCATAATATATGTAGAAGAGCTAAAACCTAATTTTTAGTTATATACAGGAGGTTAATATGTATCAAGTTTTAAATTTAAATAATGGAATACGCGTAGTTTTAGAACATATACCTTATGTTAATTCTGTTAGCGTTGGTGTGTGGGTAAAAAGTGGTTCAAGATATGAAAGTGAAGAAATTAATGGCATATCTCATTTTATAGAACATATGATGTTTAAGGGAACTCAAAATAGAACAGCTAAACAAATTGCAGAGGATATAGAGGGGCTTGGAGGACAAATAAACGCTTTTACAAGTAAAGAAGCAACCTGCTATTATGTAAAGATGATAGACCAACATATAGATATAGCAATCGATGTTTTAATGGATATGTTGTTAAATGCAAATATGAATAAAGATGATATAGAGAAGGAAAAAGGTGTAATTAAAGAAGAAATAAATATGTATGAAGACTCTCCAGAGGATTTAGTTGGTGATTTATTATCTAAGGCTACTTGGGATGGAGATAGCTTATCATATACAATTTTAGGAACACATTATACAATTGATAATATGTCTAAAGAAAAAATAGTAAGTTATATGAGAAGAACCTACAATTATAAAAACATTGTCATTGCAATTGCGGGTAATTTTGAAAAAGATAAAGTTATAGAAAAATTAGAAAGTTATTTTAACAAAAATGATTTAGATGAACTACAAGACTTAAGTATTTCTTCTCCAAAGGTTAATAATAGTATATTGGTAAAACAAAAGGATATTGAACAGGTACATATTGGATTGTCTTTAGATGGAATTGAGCTTGGAAATGAAGAGATATATACATTGTCAGCAATAAATAATTATTTTGGAGGAGGAACAAGTTCGCGTTTATTCCAAAGATTAAGGGAGGAAAATGGTTTAGTATACACTATATATTCTTTCCCTTCATCATATATAAATTGTGGTTCCTTCAACATATATTTTGCATTAAATGAGAATAATGTAGAAAGAGCAATTTCATATATTAAAGAGGAAATAAACAATTTATGTAAATTAGGTATAGATAAAGAACAAATACTTAAAGCAAAAGAACAACTCAAGGGCAATTATATTTTAGGTTTAGAAAGTGTTGCAAATAGAATGTTTAGTATGGGTAAGTCACTTTTATTACAAAATAAGGTATACGAACCTTCTGAAGTTCTAAGCAAAATAGATAAAATAACAGAAGAAGATATTAGAAGAATAATTGATAAAATATTCTCTAATGGAATTAAGTCAGCTGCAATAGTTGGCAAAAATGTTGAAGAAGAAAAATATAAAAAGTTGATTTGGGGGTAGAAAATGAAGCTTAAGATAAAAAGACTTGAAAATGCTAAAGATTTGCCACTTCCAAAGTTTATGACTGAAGGATCCTGTGGTATGGATTTATATGCAAATGTAGAAGAGGATTTGGTTATTAAGCCTATGGAAATAAATCTTATACCAACAGGAATTTCAATAAGTTTACCAAAGGGATATGAAGCACAAATTAGACCAAGAAGTGGCTTGGCTCTAAAGAATGGTATAGCATTAGTTAATTCACCTGGTACAATTGATAGTGACTATAGAGGCGAAATAGGTGTGATTATAATAAATTTAGGCAGGGAACCCTTTGTAGTAAAAAGGGGAGATAGAATTGCTCAAATGGTAATAAATCAAGTCGTTATTCCAGAGATAGAGGAATTAGAAAATTTAGATTGTACTTTAAGAGGAGAAGATGGTTTTGGATCAACAGGTCTATAAACCATCTTTTTTCATATAATTATATAGTAAAGGGGGATGAGTATATGAGTAAAAGATTTTCAGATTTGATGGAACTTGAAATTATTGATGTATCGGAAGGAAGTAAATTTGGCACAATTGGTGACTGTGATATTGTTTTTAATAGGTTAACAGGTGAGATTGAAAGCTTAATTACAGCATCAAATTTTTCACTATTTTCATTTAAGAATAGAGATTATATGGAGATTCCTTGGAATAAGAGAATAAATGTATTCGCTAAAACAATTCTTTTTGATTTAAAGACTAAATTTTGATAACAGATTTTAAATATAATTAGTATTATATAGTAGTGTTATCAAATGGCTAGAGGAGGCCCTGCTATGAAAATTATTGTTCAAAAGTTTGGAGGCACTTCAGTTTCAACACATCAAAGAAGAGAAATGGTTGCAGACAAAGTATTAGATGCAATAAAAAGGGGGTATAAGCCTGTTGTAGTTGTTTCAGCGATAGGTAGAAAGGGTGATCCCTATGCAACTGATACACTACTATCATTGCTTGATAATGAAAAAACATATTTAGAAAAGAGAGAATATGATATATTGATGTCTTGTGGTGAGATTATTTCTTGCGTTGTGTTATCAGAAGTTTTATCAAAAAGAGGGTTAAAGGTAAGGGTTTTAACTGGGGGACAGGCTGGAATTGTAACAAATGATAACTTTGGAAATGCTGAAATTTTAAGAATAGATACAAATAGAATTATTAACACTATAAATGATGGTTATATTCCTGTTGTGGCTGGTTTTCAAGGTATGACTCAAAGTGGTGAAATTACAACATTGGGTAGAGGAGGTAGTGACATAACAGGTACAGCACTTGGTGCTGCATTAAAAGCTGATTTTGTAGAGATATATACAGATGTAGATGGTATTATGACTGCTGATCCAAGAATAGTTAGCAACGCACATTTAATTGAAACTATGAGCTATAATGAAGTCTTTCAGTTTGCAGATCAAGGAGCTAAAGTTATTCATCCAAGAGCTGTTGAGTATGCTATGAAGTCAAATATACCTGTATATATAAAAAATACGATGAGTAATAGTAGAGGAACCCTAATTACAATTTCACGTGAAAATATTGGAAGAATTATAACTGGCATAACACATATGTCATCAAGAACACAAATTAGTATAGAATATGATGAAAGTTGCCAAAATGCTGATGATATTTTTGAAGTATTGGCAAACAATAAAATAAGTATTGACTTAATAAATGTATTTCCAGATTATAGAGTGTTTACAGTAAATTCAAAACAAGAAGAAAGTGTCATAAAGATATTAGAAATGCTAAAAATAAAATATAAAGTAGTGTCAAATTGTAGTAAAATAGCAGTTATAGGAAATGGAATGCGTGGTACACCTGGAATTATGGCAAAAATACTAAAGGCATTGAAGGAGAGAAATATAAAGGTATTACAAACTGCGGATTCACATACAACTATATGGTGCTTAGTTAAGGAAGAAGATACTGAATCAGCTATAAAAGCTCTACACGAGGCATTTGATTTGTAATAATATTTAAGAGGTCTCTACATTGAATTGTAGGGACCTTTACTATTGTTATTCATTTTTCAGTGAATTTCTTCAAAGCGTATAATTTTTGTATATAAATATTTAGTCAATTTATATTTATTGTCTACTATCTACTAATAAAAGAGGATAATTTTTATCACTTGTTAGTTTAAAGGATTATAAATTAATTTTATGTTGGTTAGACTAATAAAGAGGTGATGGTATGAGTTTTATAATAAAAAATGAAGAGCCTGATGATAATAAAAACAAAAAGGACGCTAATGAAGTTGAAAATATAAAAGAATTAGGAAATTATCCTCCAGCACCATTTACTTCTGACATTTTTACTATGACGATTATAGGACAGATAGAAGGACATACAGTATTACCTCCTCAAACTAAATCAACAAAATACGAACATATATTTCCTCAACTTGTTAATGTTGAGGAGAACCCTAATATAAAAGGACTTTTGGTTATTTTGAATACTGTGGGAGGGGATGTTGAAGCAGGACTTGCGATAGCTGAAATGATAAACAGTATTACAAAACCAACTGTTTCACTTGTAGTTGGTGGTGGACATAGTATAGGTGTTCCTCTTGCAGTAGCGACCGACTATTCATTTATATCACCAACAGCTACAATGATAATACATCCTATAAGAATGAATGGTTTAGTAATAGGAGTTCCACAAACATTTGCCTATTTTCAAAAAATGCAGGATAGGATATTAAGTTTTATCACAAGAAATAGTAAAGTTTCTAAAGAAAAGTTAAGAGAGTTAATGCTTGAGACAGATGAGCTTTTAAATGATATGGGTACCATACTAATAGGTAATCAGGCAGTTGAATTAGGTTTAATAGATGAAGTTGGTGGAATAGGTGAAGCATATAAAAAACTGAGAGATATGGTTGATAGAGCAAATGCATAAAATAGCATTTGCTTTTTTTTGTTAATATGTTATATTTCTAAATAGGAGAAAGTTTAAGAGGTGATAGGATGGCAAGGAAAAATAAAAGAATGGTAAGCAATAATAACAATAATGTTAAAAAAGAAATATATGGTGTTGTGATTTTTGGTATTTCTTTAATTATTGGCTTAAGCATCTATATTAAACCTTCAGGTATTGCAGGAATAATTATTAGAGATTTTGTATTGGGAATGTTTGGACTTGGTGCCTACATATTTCCGTTATATTTTTTATTTGTAGGCCTTATATTTATAGTAAAGAGGGGTAAGATTAAGGTTAATAACAAATTTTACTATATATCATTATTATTATACATAATAAATGTTATGTTAACAGTACCATATTCTTCAGAAAACACTAATGGGAAGTTTTTAAATAAATTAAAAGATTCATATTTGAACGGAATTGATAATAAAGGTGGCGGAATTATTGGTGAATTATTGGCAACACCGATGATATATGCTTTTGGAGAAGTAGGTACATACATCATATTAGTATGCATATCAATTGTACTTATTTTATTAATAACAGAGAGATCTATATTAATACCTTTAATTACTAATATTAAATTGATGTTTATAAAAATGAAAAATAAAAAAGAAATAGTTATAGATGAAGCTGATAAAAATGAAAATAAAAAATATGATAATAAAGATAGTATTGATGTAAAAGACATTAAAGAAAATATAGAAAAAATTGATAAAAAGATAAAAATAGTTGATTTTTTAAAGGATACTAAAGATTCAAAACAAGAACAAAATGATAAAAAAGAGAAGGAAACAGCAGTCGATAATCTTAATGAAGAAATAAGTAAAGGAAAAAATAATATAATTGATTATAAATTTCCACCATTAGAGCTTCTTTGTGAAAATAAATATAAAGGGCAACTACAGGATAAGAAGGAATTATTACAAAATGCAAAACTATTAGAGGATACATTAAATAGCTTTGGAGTTGATGCAAAGGTAATTCAGGTAAATAGAGGACCGTCTGTAACAAGATATGAGATACAACCAAATGCAGGTGTTAAAGTTAGCAGGATAGTAAATTTAGCGGATGATATAGCTTTAAATTTAGCAGCATCATCGGTAAGAATAGAAGCACCTATTCCAGGTAAATCTGCAGTTGGAATAGAAGTTCCTAATAAGGAAGTTGTCCCAGTAACATTACGAGAGGTATTAGAATCAAGGGAATTTATAGAATTCAAATCAAATCTATCTTTTGCATTAGGAAAAGATATAACAGGTAAATGCATCGTAACAGATTTATCTAAGATGCCTCACTTACTAATAGCAGGTGCAACTGGTTCAGGAAAGAGTGTTTGTATAAATACTTTAATTACAAGTATTATATATAAATCATCTCCTAATGATGTAAAGATGTTACTTATTGATCCTAAGGTTGTTGAATTATCAGTTTATAATGGAATACCGCATTTATTGATACCGGTAGTAACAGAACCTAAAAAAGCAGCTTCTGCACTTTATTGGGCAGTAAATGAAATGACCCAGCGATATAAATTGTTTGCTGAAAATAATGTAAGGAATATTGAAGGATATAATAAACTAATGGAAGATATTGATTCGACTAAAAAGTTACCACAAATTGTTATAATAATTGATGAATTAGCAGATTTAATGATGGTATCCCCTAATGATGTAGAAGACGCAATATGTAGACTGGCTCAAATGGCAAGAGCAGCAGGTATGCATTTAGTAATTGCTACACAAAGACCATCTGTTGATGTAATAACTGGTGTTATTAAAGCCAACATTCCATCAAGAATTGCCTTTGCAGTATCAAGCCAAGTTGATTCAAGAACTATATTAGATATGGCTGGTGCTGAAAAATTATTGGGAAGAGGAGATATGCTCTTTATGCCAATTGGTGAAAGTAAACCAATAAGAATTCAAGGTGCTTTTATTTCTGATAAAGAAGTTGAAAATATTGTATCGTATCTAAAGAATAATAGTAGTACAGACTATAAAGAAGAGATAATAGATGATATTGAAAAAAATATTAATAGTTCATCAGATGGTAATGGAGAATTTGAAGATGAACTTTTAGACGAAGCAATAAATATTGCGGTTGAAAGTGGTCAGGTATCAGCATCAATGTTACAAAGAAGACTTAGAATAGGATTTAATAGAGCAGCAAGGTTAATTGAGGAAATGGAATTGCGGGGAATAATAGGTAAACAAGAAGGAAGTAAACCAAGACAAGTACTAATTTCTAAACAAGATGTAGAAAAATATTAATATATATTGTAAATCAACCTCATATATTATAAAATATATGAGGTTGATTTTTGTCGTATAAAATCAAAATATAATAAAAGAAGTAAAATTAATAAAAATGGAGTAAAAATGAGTAAAAAGGAGATAATATTAAATAATTAGCAATAATTGCCCAGGAAATAGAAAAGGAGTTGATTTTGATGAAATATAAAGTCGGATTGATTTCGTTAGGCTGTGATAAGAATAGAGTTGACGCAGAGGTTATGTTACACGAATTGAAGCAAAATGGATTTGAGATTGTAAATGATGAAAAGATTGCAGATATTATTATAGTAAATACCTGTGGTTTTATAGAATCTGCTAAGATGGAATCAATAGAAACAATATTGGAAATGGCACAAAACAAACAAGAGGGTAATTGTAAAGCTGTTATAGCAACTGGATGTATGGCAGAAAGATATAAGCAAGATTTACTTAATGAAATGCCAGAATTAGATGCTGTGGTTGGTACAGGTAATTATCAAAATATAGTTGAAGTTGTTAATAATATATTAAAAGGAAATAATAAGATTGTAAAAGTAGGAAATATAAATTATAATTTAGAATATAATGAAAGGATTTTATCTACACCTAATCACTATGCATATTTAAAAATTGCTGAAGGATGCAATAATAATTGTAGTTACTGTATAATTCCTCAATTAAGAGGCAGATATAGAAGCAGAAAAATTGAAGATATAATAAAAGAGGCAAAACAATTAGCAAATATAGGTGTTAAGGAACTAATTATAGTTGCACAAGATACAACTATGTATGGAATAGATATATATAAAAAGAAATCATTGTCAATGTTATTAAAGGAAATTGAGAAAATTGAAGGCATAGAATGGATAAGGGTAATGTACTCATATCCAGAGGAGATAGATGATGAACTTATAGAAACTATAAAAAATAGTCAAAAAATATGTAGATATTTTGATATGCCAATACAACATATAAGCGATAAAATATTAAAGTTAATGAATAGAAGGACAACAAAGCAAAAAATATTAAATGTAATAGATAATATAAGAAAAAACATTCCTGATGCAGTAATTAGAACTTCATTGATAGTAGGTTTTCCAAATGAAACTGATGATGATTTTAATGAATTAGTTGAATTTATAAAGGAATATAAATTAGATAGAGTGGGTATTTTTGAATATTCACAGGAAGAAGGTACAAGAGCAGCATTGCTTGATAATCAAATAAGTGATGAAGTTAAAACTTATAGAAAAGAAAAATTAATGAAAATCCAAAGCAAAATTGCTTTAGAGAAAAATATGAAATTAATTGGAAATGAAGTTAATGTAATTATTGATGGTAAAACAAATGAAGGAATGTATTTTGGAAGAACATATGCTGATGCTCCAGAGATTGACCAAACAGTTTATTTTGATGCAAGTAAAGATTATAATAGAGGTGATATTGTTAGTGTAAAAATAACAAAGGCTTATAATTATGATTTATTAGGAGTTGATGTTAATGAATTTAGCAAATAAGATAACAATATCAAGAATATTTTTAGTTCCACTATTTTTATTTTTTCTATTAGTTAAAATACCATATGGTAATTGGATTGCAACAATAATATTTATAATAGCAGCTTTAACTGATAGTTTAGATGGGTATATAGCAAGAAATAGAAATCAAATAACTAAATTTGGAAAATTCTTAGATCCATTAGCTGATAAACTTATAGTTACTGCCGCATTAGTTGCTTTAGTAGAACGTCAGATAATACCGTCATGGCTTGTTGTGATAATTCTTGCTCGTGAATTTGCAATAACAGGATTAAGAGCGGTGGCTGCTTCTGAAGGGAATGTTATTGCTGCAAGCAACTGGGGAAAACTTAAGACTGTCACTCAAATCATAGCAATAATTGCTGCTCTAATTGAGTTAAAATATAAAGAATTTAATATATACATATATTTGATGTATATAGCAACCATTATAACAATTATTTCGGGTATAGATTATATTAAAAAAAATAGAAAATTTATAAATTCAAAGGAATAAGAGTAACCTTATTTTACTCTTATTCCTTTTATTATTAAAATGTTATTATGTAATATATGACAATATCAAAAGTGATAATGAATACAAAAATAATAATATTGACCAGCAGAAAAAAATGTTATATAATAAGAACAGATGTTCGGGAAAGGAAGGATAAAATATGAATGAAAAACAAAAAGCATTGGAATTAGCGTTAAGCCAAATTGAAAAACAATTTGGAAAAGGTTCAATAATGAAGTTAGGTGAAAATTCAAAGTTAAATGTTGAAGCAATTTCAACAGGTTCTCTTGATTTAGATATAGCATTAGGAATTGGAGGAGTTCCAAGAGGAAGAATAGTAGAAATATATGGACCAGAATCATCAGGTAAAACAACAGTAGCTCTTCATATAGTTGCTGAAGCACAAAAAAATGGAGGGACTGCAGCTTTTATAGATGCAGAACACGCATTGGATCCTACATATGCAACAAAGCTTGGTGTAGATGTATCAAATTTAGTGGTATCTCAACCAGATACTGGAGAGCAAGCACTTGAAATAGCTGAAGCATTAGTAAGATCAGGTGCAATTGATGTCATTGTTATTGACTCTGTTGCTGCATTAGTACCAAAGGCAGAGATTGAAGGCGAAATGGGAGATGCCTTTGTAGGATTACAAGCAAGGCTAATGTCACAGGCATTAAGAAAATTAGCGGGGGCAATAAATAAGTCAAAGTGTGTAGCTATTTTTATAAATCAATTAAGAGAAAAAGTAGGTGTAATGTTTGGTAGTCCAGAGACCACTCCAGGAGGTAGAGCACTAAAATTTTATGCATCTGTAAGGTTAGATGTTAGAAAAGTGGATTCAATAAAGCAAGGTGAAGATGTTTTAGGAAGTAGAACAAGAGTTAAGGTTGTAAAAAATAAAGTAGCACCTCCTTTTAAGCAAGCAGAATTTGATATAATGTATGGTGAAGGTATATCAAAAGAAGGAAATATTTTAGATGTGGCAGTAAATAACAACATAATACAAAAGAGTGGTGCTTGGTTCTCGTATAAAGATATAAAGCTTGGTCAAGGAAGAGAAAATGCTAAGAATTATTTAAAGGAAAATCCTCAAGTAGCTTTAGAAATTGAAAATACAATAAGACAAAAATATAATCTACCTTTAGCAAATTCAGCAATTAATTCAAATTTAGATAATAAAAGTGAAGAGTAGTATCTGATAAACATCCCTTTTGGGATGTTTATTTTCGATTATAAAGGAGTTGTTAGAATGCAAATAACAGGGATTGAAAAACAAAAGAAAAATAGTGAAAGATATAATATATACATAGATGGAACATATAGTTTTTCGGCTGAATTGGAGGATATAATAAAGTATGATATAAAAATTGATAGAAACATAAGTGAGAATGAATTATCAATATTAATACAGAAATGTGAAATAAATAAAGGATATAGATATGCTTTAAATTTGTTGAATGTAAAGGATTATTCAAAAAAAGAATTTATTGATAAATTAAAACAAAAAGGGTATAGTGAAAAAAGTATAGATATTATTATTAATAAACTTGAGGAGTATGGGTTGATTGATGATTTTAAATATGCCAATAAATATGTCAGAAAGAAAATAAATATGAATAAGTTAGGTAAATTAAGAATAATAAATGAGTTAAAATTAAAGGGGGTAAATAATAATATAGTTGAAAAGATTAATTTTGATGAAGATAAAATGTTAAACAATGCATATAATTTAGCTATTAAGAAATTAAAAGGAAATAAAAACGAAAATGAAGACTTAACGAAAGTAGCAAGGTTTCTATATTATAAAGGATATACAAATGAAGAAATAAAGAAAGTATTGAAAAAAATAGATAAAGATATAGAATGGGAGTAGATGTTAATGAAGTTTTTGTTTTTTACAGACACACATATAAGGGGAACCAATCCAAGAGCCAGATTAGATGATTTTGAGAAAACTTTATATAATAAGTTTGAGGAATTACTTAGTTATGTTAGATTAAATAATATAGATTATGTTTTATTTGGTGGAGATTTATTAGATAGGCCTGATGTTTCACTTTCTGTTATGCAAAAATTTATAGATGTATTAAATAAATTTCCAAAGCCTATTTATATGGTATTAGGAAATCACGATATATATGGACAAAATCCTAACACTGTAAATAGAACAATTATTGGAATTCTTGAAACTTTAGGTATAGTATGGATTTTAGATGATAAACCCGTGGAATTGAATGATGGTAAAGTAAAGATAAAAATTACTGGTTCAAGCTTTACATATGATATTGATGTAGATTCATCTAAGAGCAAATATATTACTAATAAAGGAGAATGTGATTATCTAATACATATTGCACATGGAATGTTAATGGAAAAACCATTTATAAAGGAAGTTCCCCACACAACAATAGATGAAATTATTCAAAGAACAGAAGCAGATATTACATTATGTGGTCATTATCATACGGGCTATGGAATAATAAAGATTGAAAATAAATATATTGTTAACCCTGGAGCAATTGTTAGAATAAATAATAGTATAGCAGAAATAAAGAGACAGCCCAGTTTTGCAGTAATAGATATCAATGAAAATATATCCGTATATATTGAAAAATTAAAGTCAGCACCAAGGGGTGAAGATATACTTGATAGAAGTTTTATAAAAATACAGGAACAAAGGGAGATATTGTTCAATAATATAATTCAAACAGTTAATACTTATGGTGAATTTGAAATGTTAAGTATTAATCAGATAGTTGAGGAAGTCGCAAAGAAGGAATCTATTCCTGACGAAATAAAAAAAGAGGTTTTGGATAGATTAACAAGGGCCCATATAATTTTATCAAAAGAGGTGGTAGATTGATTTATATAAAATCAATTGAAATTGAAAATTTTCAATCACATAAGTACTCAAAACTTGATTTAAGTGAGAACTTAAATGTTATTGTAGGTCCTTCTGACAATGGTAAATCAGCTATTATAAGGGCGTTAAAATGGTGCCTTTTTAATGAACCAAAGGGTTCAGAGTTTATAAGATTTGATTCTAATTATTGTAGAGTAACTTTAACTTTATCGGATGGGGTTAAAATAATAAGAGAAAGAACAAAAACTAAAAATTCATATAGATTAATAAAGAATGGAGAAGAATCGGTTTTTGAAGGATTTGGTAATGATATACCATTAGAAATTTTAGAGGCTCATAGGATAAGAAAAATAAAAATTGATAAAGATAACGACTTGTGTTTGAATTTATCAGAACAATTAGAGGGACCATTTTTATTGAGTCAACCTAATTCTTTTAAATCAAAGGCAATAGGTAAGATTGTAGGGCTTAATATAATAGATGAAGCTATTAAAGATATAAATAAAGACATAAATTTAATTCAAAGTGATTCAAAAGTTATAAAGGACAATTTAAGTGAAATTAATAAAAAGATAGATTCTTTAAGTTATGTAAATGAGTTAGAGAGATATATAATTAAAAAAGAAAAAATATTGAACCAATTAAAAGAAAAGGTAGACTTATTAGATAAAATTAAAAAACATTATGAAACATTAAATCAATTAAATATTGAGATTACTGAAGAGAAAAAAATAATTGAAAAACTTAAATTAATAGAAAATTACGATTTAAATCTTTTAGAGAAAAAAATGTCTGATTTTATAAAACTAAAAAATATAGATTGTAATATAACCTTAATCAATAATGATATTTTAAAACAACAGGAAATAATACAAAAAACAACTAATATAGATGTAGCAAATTTGCATATAACAAAATTAGTTGAATTAATACAAAAATATGTTGTTTTATATCAGATAAAAGAAAAGACTATTGTATTAAATGATGAAATAAAATTAAATGAGAAAATTGAACTTAATACAAGGAATGTTTCAGTAATAAATGAAATAGTACAAAAAATAGATCATATATTGATTAAATATAATCAAATAATAGATAAGTATAATAAATACAATGCTTGCATGATGTCTATTGCTAAAGGAAATGAATATATGAGAAAGTTTGATAAAATAGATAAATTAAGCGATACTATAAATTATATCGAAGAAAAAATATTAAAATTTAAAAATATTTTAGCATATGGCGAGAATTATAACGCTATTAAAAAAGAAATCATAGATTTATCTTTAGATTATAAAAGATGTAATGTTGAAATTTCAAATTTTATAAATAGTTATAAAAGTATATTAAAAGATATAAATGTTTGTCCTGTGTGTGGAAGTGAAGTTGACGAGTCAAGGATTGATAAAATTTTAAGTATAATTGAGGAGGAATAATATATGCATAACTACGAAGAGAAGTTAAACGATTTAAAACGCAGACTTGAGTATGCGAAAAATAAAAGAATAAAGGCAGAGACAAGATTAGAACAGCTTCAGATACAAAAAAAAGAATTAATGAATGAAATTAAAAAGTTAGGATTTGAACCTGATAATTTAGAACAAGAAATAATAAATTTAGAAAGTGAAATAATGAATTTAATTAATGAAGCTGAAAGCTTAATGCCGAAGGATATATAAGGGTGATAATATGTGGTTAGAAAAATTAAAGGATATAAGCAATAAATTCGAAGAAGAGAAGAAAAATTATTATGAACTTAAAGGACAGCTACAAGCCTTAAATAATGAAAAAAAAGCTTTAGAAGAAAAATTAAAAGTACTGGAAAAACGCGAGGTTACATTATTAGAATCAAGAAGATTACTTCATAATGTATCTGAATATGCAAGAAATCAATCCAAACAACAAATAGAATATATTGTTACAAATTGTTTGCAGTATATATTTAATTCAAATATTGAGTTTAAAATAGAGTTAAACGAAAAAGCAAATAGGAATGAAGCAGATTTTTTTGTCGTAACTCCTTTAGAAAATGGACAAAGTGTAACAACTAAACCTGAGGTATCAAGGGGTGGAGGGGTTGTTGATATAGTTTCTTTAGCACTTAGGGTAGCGCTATTAGAAGCACATAATCCAAAGATAAATGGGCCATTAATATTGGATGAACCAGCAAAACATGTTAGTGAAGATTTTGTAATAAACGTTGCTGAATTTTTAAAACAAGTTTCTAAGATGTTTAATAGGCAAATTATTATGGTAACACACAATACACACCTATTAGAGTCTGCTGATAAGAAATATAGAGTTGAGTTGATAGATACAGTTAGTAGTGTTACCCCTGTAACTTGACATAAAATTAAAACTATAATAAAATAAATACAAATAATGGTTTAATTTTTCCTTAATTCTTGCTTCTATTTTAAATTAATTAAAGAGTCTCTTGTTGATTAAACCTTATTAATTAAAAAATAACTATTTGTTATACAATAAATATTGTTTGACTGTAGAGGGAGGTGTTGTGTATAGATACGCTTGTTTGGCTTTTATTAATTGGGGCTACAGGAGTGATAGCCTTCTTTTTAGGCTATTTTATTAGAAAGAATATATCAGAAAAAAAGATTCAATCAGCTGAGGAATTGGCTAAAAAAATTGTATCAGATGCAGAAAAAGAAGCAGAATCAAAGAAAAAAGAGGCTATGCTTGAAGCGAAAGAAGAAGTTCATAGGTTAAGAAATGAATTTGAAAAAGAAGTGAGAGAAAGAAGAAATGAAATTCAAAGGATGGAAAGAAGATTAATTTTAAGAGAGGAGACTCTCGATAAAAAGGTAGAAACTTTAGAAGCAAGAGAAGAAAGTTTAGTAAAAAAACAACAAGAAATTCAAGAATTACAAGAACAGATGAATGAAATTTATAAAAAACAAGTTCAGGAACTTGAGAGAATTGCTAATCTAACAACAGAAGAAGCTAAGGAAATAATTCTAAATAATGTTAGAGAAGAAGTTAAACATGATGCAGCAATGTTAATAAAGGAAATAGAAACAAAGGCAAAAGAAGAAGCTGATAAAAAGGCAAGAGAAATAATTGCTTGTGCAATACAACGATGTGCTGCAGATCACGTTGCTGAAACTACTGTTTCAGTTGTAAGTTTACCAAATGATGAAATGAAGGGTAGAATAATTGGAAGAGAAGGTAGAAATATTAGAACATTAGAAACATTAACAGGTATAGACTTGATAATTGACGATACGCCTGAAGCAGTAATATTATCAGGTTTTGACCCAATAAGAAGAGAAGTTGCAAGACTTGCATTAGAAAAACTTATAGCAGATGGTAGAATTCATCCTGCAAGAATTGAAGAGATGGTTGAAAAGGCTAAGAAAGAAGTTGAAAATGATATTCGTGAACAAGGCGAACAAGCTACTTTTGAAACAGGTGTACATGGTTTACATAGTGAATTAATTAGATTGCTTGGTAGACTGAAGTACAGAACAAGCTATGGACAAAATGTTTTAAAACATTCTATAGAGGTTTCTTATTTAGCTGGATTAATGGCTTCTGAACTTGGAGCTGATGTTGCATTAGCAAAGAGAGCTGGTCTATTACATGATATTGGTAAGGCCTTAGATCATGAAATAGAGGGACCACATGCATTGATTGGTGGAGATATATTAAAGAAATATAACGAATCTCCAGCAGTTATACATGCGGTATCCGCACATCATGGTGATTTAGAACCACAGACCATAGAGGCCATATTAGTTCAAGCTGCAGATGCAATTTCAGCAGCAAGACCTGGAGCAAGAAGAGAAACACTTGAGGCATATATAAAGAGATTAGAAAAATTAGAAGAAATAGCAGATTCCTTTGAAGGGGTAGAAAAATCCTATGCTATTCAAGCTGGTAGGGAAATTAGAATTATGGTTAAACCTGAACAAATATCCGATGCTGATGTAATACAGATAGCAAGAGATATTGTAAAGAGGATAGAAAGTGAATTGGAGTATCCAGGTCAAATAAAGGTTAACGTTATAAGAGAAATAAGAGCAATAGAATATGCAAAATAATAAGGATAGTTTTAAACTGTCCTTATTATTTTTTATTTGTAAATAGTAAAATAATTTGTAAATTTAAGAAGGATTTTTTAATTACGTGTAGAATATAGAATATTAGAAAAACAATATGCAACATTAAGGAGGTACTAAAATGGAAGTATTAAAGGTTTCAGCAAAATCAAATCCAAATTCTGTAGCAGGTGCTTTAGCAGGTGTTGTTAGGGAAAAGGGAATTGCTGAAATGCAGGCAATTGGTGCAGGAGCAATTAATCAAGCAATAAAGGCGGTTGCAATTGCAAGAGGATTTGTTGCACCAAGTGGAATTGATTTAATATGTATACCTGCATTTACTGATGTCAATATTGATGGAGAAGAAAGAACAGCAATAAAATTCATAATTCAACCAAGATAATATTTTTAGATGGAGAGTTTAGCTCTCCATTTTTATTTTGTACAAAAAATGAATGAAAAATTGCAAAATTTATAGACAACTTGCGATATTAATGTTATATTTATTATATAGAAAATAGGAATTGTATAATTAAAGAGGTGGAAATTAATGTCTAATGGTCAAGCAAGAAATAGACAGTTACCAAGTAAATTTAATACTACTACTATAGTTAAGTTATTTATCTTGCATTTTTTGAATAATAAAAATTGTTATGGCAATGAACTTATTGATTTAATAGAAAATAGTTTGAATTACATATGGAAGCCAAGTCCAGGGATGATATATCCATTACTTAGAGATATGGAAGAGAATCTATTAATTGAAGGATGGTGGGAGGAGCCTGACAAGAAAACAAAGAGAATTTATAGAATAACTGATAACGGTAAAAAACATTATGAGATTATAAAAAACATAAATAAGCCATTGATTGAAGAGTCAATGTATATTTTAAAATATACATTAAAGACTATATATGAGTGATTTTGGGAGGGATATTATGGAGTTATCAAAAAAAGCAAAACAAATTGCCCCATCTACAACTTTAGCAATTACAGCCAAAGCAAAAAAGATGAAGAGTGAAGGAATAAATGTTATTAGTTTTGGTGCAGGTGAACCAGATTTTGATACACCACAATATATTAAAGATGCAGCAATTGATGCAATTAATAATGGATTAACAAGATATACTCCAGCTTCAGGTATAATAGAATTAAAAGAAGCTATATGCAATAAACTAAGAAAAGAAAACGGATTAGAATATAGTGCTAATGAGATTGTGATTTCTAATGGAGCAAAACATTCAATATATAATGCACTTATGGCTATATGTAATCCTGGAGATGAAGTAATAATACCAGTACCGTATTGGGTAAGTTATCCTGAACTTGCAAAATTGGTTGATGCAATACCTGTTTTTATACATACAGACGAAAAAAATCAGTTTAAAATTAATATTGAAGAATTAAAAAATAAAATAACACCTAAAACTAAAGCAATTATTATAAATAGCCCAAGTAATCCTACTGGAACAGTTTATACAGAAGAAGAACTAAGCAAAATTGCAGAGATAGTAGTCGAAAATGATTTGATAGTTATATCTGATGAAATATATGAGAAGTTAATTTATGATGGATATAAACATATTAGTATTGCTTATTTAAATAAAGATATAAAAGAAAGAACTATAGTTATTAACGGTATGTCAAAGGCATATGCAATGACAGGATGGAGAATAGGTTATACTGCATCAAATAAGGAAATTGCTTCATTGATGGCTAATATACAAAGTCATGCTACTTCTAATCCAAATACAATAGCTCAGTATGCGAGTGTTGAGGCATTAAGGGGAAATCAAAAAGAAATTGAAATTATGAGAAAAGAATTTGAAAAGAGAAGAAATTTTATGGTTGATAGAATAAACAAAATTTCTGGTTTAACTTGTGTGAATCCATTAGGTGCCTTTTATGTGATGGTTAATATAACGAATTTAAAGGGAAAAATGTTTAATGGTAAAAGTATATTAACATCTTTAGACTTTGCAAATGTATTATTAGAAGAAGAAAAGGTTGCAGTAATTCCTGGTGATGCCTTTGGTGATGATAATTATATCAGATTATCATTTGCAACATCGTTAGAACAAATTAAAGAGGGATTGGATAGGATTGATAGTTTTATTCAAAAAATAAAGTAGGAGAAATACTCCTACTTTTTATATTTTATTAATTATGTTATAATAGAAATACGAAATAAAATATCAATATAAATGATAACATTCGTAAGGAGGCGTAAATTATGGATGAAAGACAGTTATATATTAGTCCTTTAACAAAAAGATATGCAAGTAAAGAAATGTCTTATTTATTTTCAGATGAAAAGAAGTTTAAGACTTGGAGAAAATTATGGGTTGTATTGGCTGAAGCTGAAAAGGAGCTTGGACTTTCAATTACTCAAGAACAGATAGATGAATTAAAGGCAAATATTGATAATTTAAATTATGAGGTGGCTGAACAGAAGGAAAGAGAAAATAGACATGATGTTATGTCTCATGTATATGCTTATGGGGAGCAATGTCCAAAGGCAAAACCAATAATTCATTTAGGTGCAACAAGTTGTTATGTTGGCGATAACACAGATGTTATAATAATGAAGGAAGCATTGGAGTTTATAAAAAAGAAATTAATTGCCTGTATTAAAAATTTAAAAGAGTTTGCTTTACAATATAAGGGATTACCTACATTGTCATACACTCATTTACAACCAGCACAGCTTTCTACTGTAGGTAAAAGGGCTTGCTTATGGTTACAGGACTTGGTTATGGATTTAGAACAAATAGAGTATTGTATAGAAAATCTTAAACTTTTAGGGGTTAAAGGTACTACTGGAACACAGGCAAGTTTTTTAAAGTTGTTTAATGGTGATCATAACAAAGTAAAACAACTTGATGAAATAGTATGTAAAAAATTGGGTTTTGATAAAAAATATTTTAAGGTAACAGGACAAACTTATCCGAGAAAACAGGATGTTTTTGTTTTAAATGTCTTATCAAGCATAGCACAAAGTGCCTATAAATTTAGTAATGATATACGTATACTTCAAAGTTTTAAAGAGATAGAGGAACCTTTTGAAAAAAATCAAATAGGATCTTCGGCAATGCCATATAAAAGAAATCCAATGAGGTCAGAAAGAATATCAGCATTGGCAAGGTATGTGATAGTTAATTCAACAAATGCTGATATAACAGCATCAACGCAATGGTTTGAAAGAACGTTAGATGATTCAGCAAATAGAAGATTAGTATTAGCAGAATCCTTCTTAGCTGTAGATGGAATATTAAACTTGTATATAAATGTTACTTCTAATTTGGTTGTTAATGAAAAAATAATATTAAAAAGAGTAAGGGAAGAATTGCCGTTTATGGCAACAGAAAATATTTTGATGGAATGTGTTAAAAAAGGAGGAGACAGACAAGAATTGCATGAGAGGATAAGAGTGCATTCTATGGATGCTTCTAAAAATATAAAGACTTATGGTGGAGAGAATGATTTATTAGAGAGGATTATAAATGACCCTGTTTTTAATTTAGATAAAGATGATTTAGACGATATAATGAACGAAAATAACTATATTGGACGTTCTAAAGAACAGGTAGATGAATTTATTTGTGAAGTAGTTGAACCAATAATAAAAAAATATGAAAATATAGAAAAAATAGAGGCGGAAATAACTGTTTAAGCGACTAATAAAGTCGCTTATTTTTATTTCTTTTAATTTGAATTGCTTTTTATTATAATTAAAATAAGAAAGTTTATATATACGGAGGTGTAAAATGATAGGATTTATAGGTTTTGGTAATATGGCGACTGCTATAACTAAAGGTTTGATTAATAAAGATGCAGACATTAATAATAAAATCTACATTTATGATGTAGATAAAACTAAATTGCAAAATGCATACAAAACGTTTAAGGTTAATATATGTGCAGATTATAGTGATTTGTTTAAAAAATGTAAATACATATTTTTGGCCGTTAAACCAAATGTTTATAAAGATATTTATAAAATAATAAAAGAAAATTATTCTGACAATACAATTTTAATTTCAATGGCAGCAGGCGTAACCATTGATGAAATTAATAAAAATACTAATTGTAATAAAATTGTTAGGATAATGCCTAATGTTGTAGCACTTATTAATGAGGGTGTTACTGCAGCAACATTTTTAAACATATGTGAAGATGAAAGAAAAGAAATTATAAATATTTTAAATGCGATTGGTAAGGTTGTAGAAATGGATGAAAAAGATATAAATAAATACTCGGTTTTGTGCGGAAGTGGTCCTGCGTTTGTGGCTGAATTTATTGAAGCTTTAGTTGATGCAGGAGTTTATATTGGTGTTCCTTACAAGGAAGCTTTAAATGCAATTTGTGATACTATCATTGGTACTACAAAAATGTTACAAAATAACGGAATAAATACTTGCGATTTAAAATATATGGTTTGTTCTCCGGGAGGCACTACTATTGAAGGTATTAGAACATTGCAAAATGAAGGTTTTAAATCTGCTGTAATTGAAGCTGTTATAAATACATATAACAAAAATTGCAATTTAAGGTGATGTTATGATTAGAATAATATTATTTATATTATTTATTTTATTTTATTTATGGATTCAAAAGGAATTTATATTAACATTAGGAAAAAAGAATAAGTCTAAAAACAAATAGTTGCTTATTAATAATAAAATCTAAATTACAATTTCGCTAAATTGATATTTAGCGAAATTATAATAATGTTTTTTGAGGGGGGTTGAAATGAATATTTGGTCAATTTATGATAAAGAATGCCCAATTATTTTGAATGATTTTCTGGCATATTTGATTAATGTTAAGGCAAAATCCTATAATACTGTTTTAGGATATAAAGTAGATTTAAAATTGTTCTTAAAGTATATAAAGTATATTAAAAATATACCAAATAACACTGAAATAACAGTTGATGAAGTTATTATTAATGATATAGATGTTGAATTCATAAAAAGCATAACATTATATGACATATACTCTTTTATTAATTACATAACTTTAGAGAGACAAAATAGCAGCTATGCAAGGGCCAGAAAAACAGCAGCTATTAGAGCTTTTTTTAATTATCTTGAGACCAAGGTTAAATTAATAAGTGAAAATCCTGCAAAGGAGCTTGAAAGCCCTAAGATATCAAAAAGACATCCTGTTTATTTGACTTTAGAACAAAGTAAAAAGTTAATAAACGTTATTGATGGTAAACATAAAGAGAGAGATTATGCAATGATAATGCTATTTTTAAATTGTGGATTAAGATTATCAGAATTGGTTGGAATTGATATTGATAAGATAAAGGGCGATATATTAACTGTTATAGGTAAAGGTAATAAAGAAAGAACAGTTTATCTTAATCAAGCTTGTATAGAAGCTATAAACAGATATTTAGCAGTAAGACCCGTTGATGCTAAAGATGAAAAAGCTTTGTTTTTAAGTGAGAGAAAAACAAGAATAAATAAAAGAACAGTAGAAATTATTGTTAAAAAATATATCGAAAAGGCTGGTTTAGGAAATGAAAAATATACTCCACATAAATTAAGACATACTGCTGCAACCTTAATGTATAAGTATGGTAATGTTGATATAAGGGCACTACAGCAAATATTAGGTCACGAAAGCGTTTCAACAACACAAATATACACACATATAGACGATGAAAAATTAAGGATGGCTGTTAATGCAAATCCTTTGTCAAATATTACGGTTGAAAAAAAGGAAGAGTAAAATTACTCTTCCTTTTCTACTCTATTCTATTTCATCTATGTATATACTGTCTTTTAAAATAGAATAATCATCTTCTTGTTCCAATATTTCTTCATCGTAGATATAATCGTCATAATCCTCTTCTTCAATTATTCCATCAATATGTATCTCCTTGTAATCGTATTTGTTAACATCAAGACACTGCATACAATTATCACAAATTTTATTTGGTGCTAAATCACATATATTACATTCATTGCAGTTTATACATTGTTTACTTTTTTCAATAATACATTTTTTTAGCATAATTGATTAACTCCTTTTTTATAAAAAATATAAAATCTAATTTTATATTTTTATATATAATTATCTATTTGTCAATAGGAACTTTTAATGTTTGCCCAGGGAAAATAATACAATCGTTTAAATTATTAATTTTTCTTATTTCATAAACTGTTTTTCTTACATCTTTATCTTTTGGTGTATATTTAATTGAAATATTCCATATTGTATCGCCTTTTTTAACTACAACTTCTTCGTATGAGATAGTTTTGTTTTGTGTTTTGTTTTTATAATAACTTGAAACCTTTGAAATGGATATTGAAATTATTAAAAGGAATAATAATAAAGATATCGATGTTTTTAAATGTTTTTTCATAAACAACACCCTCCAAACATATGTTCTACATAAATTTTAATACAAACATATGTTCGTTGTCAATATTATCGAACATCAGTTTGAAACTTTTTTGGTTTAATGATATAATAAGATAAAGACAAAATTTAAGGGGTGTAGAATAAATGCTAATTAATGGTTTAAGTGATAAACAGCAAAAGATATTAGAATTTATAAAGCAGGAAATTGCAACAAGAGGATATCCCCCTTCTGTTAGAGAAATTGGCTTAGCAGTTGGATTAAGATCAACTTCTACTGTACATGCACATCTTGAAAAACTTGAAAAAAAAGGACTTATAAGACGTGATCCTACAAAACCAAGAGCTATTGAGATTCTAAATGAAAATCTACTTGAAGATAATAGTGATATAATGAAGGTACCTATAGTTGGTAGTGTATCGGCTGGAAATCCTATATTAGCCTTCGAAGAAGTTGAAGATTATTTTCCATTACCATTAAATTATTTTAATAAAAATACAGAGGTTTTTTTATTAAAAATTGAAGGGGAAAGTATGATTAATGCGGGTATATTAGATGGCGATTATGTTATAGTAGAAAGACAGCCGGTTGCAAAAAATGGAGATATTGTTGTTGCACTAATTGAAGATTCTGCTACTGTTAAAAGATTTTTTAAAGAGGATGGTTATATTAGATTGCAGCCTGAAAATTCACATATGGAGCCAATAATAGTTGATAATTGTACTATTCTTGGTAAGGTAATAGGTGTTTTTAGAAGATATAAATAGGCCAACAAATTTGTTGGCCTATTTATATATATTTGATAATGCCTTCATAACTCCTATTTTTGAGTGTTCGTAAGTTAGTCCACCTTGAACATAAGCAATGTATGGTGGTCTTATAGGTGCATCTGCACTTAATTCAATAGATGAACCTTGTATAAACGCTCCAGCAGCCATTATAACTGGATCTGAATATCCCGGCATATCCCAGGGTTCACATTCTACAAATGAATCAACAGGGGATCCCTTTTGAATACCTTTGCAAAAATTTATTAATAAATTAGCATCATTAAATTTAATAGCCTGAATTATATCGCTTCTTTTTTCGTTATATTTAGGAGAAACTTCATATCCGGCTAATTCCATTAACTTAGAACAAAAAATTGCACCTTTTAAAGCTTCTATTGTTATATGTGGTGCTAAAAATAATCCCTGTAATATTTGTCTAATAACACCAAATGTAGAACCACAGTCTCTTCCAAGGCCTGGTGCAGTTAATCTATAAGAAACTAATTCAATTAAATCTTTTCTTCCTACAATATAACCTCCAGTAGGTGCAATTCCTCCACCTATATTCTTAATTAATGAACCGGCAACCAAATCAGCTCCAACATCAGTTGGTTCTTTTAAATCTAAAAACTCGCCATAACAATTGTCTACAAATATAATAATATTTGTATTGACTTTCTTTATTTCTTTTATAGCAAATTCAATATCAGTAATAGTTAGGGCTGGCCTCCATCCATATCCAGTGGAACGCTGCATTGAAATTACTTTTATTGTTTTATCTTTTTTTATTTCTTCTATAACCTTATTTATATCAATTTTGAAATCTTTATTTAAATCAATTTGTTTATAGTTTATGCCATATTCTCTTAAAGAGCCCATACCACTTCCCTTCAAACCTATCACTTTTAATAACGTATCATATGGTGTTCCTGTAATGGACATTAAAGTATCACCAGGTCTTAATACGGCTTGTAGTGCTGCAGCAATTGCATGCGTTCCTGAAACTATATGAGGTCTTACAATTGCATCTTCAGCATTAAAAATATCAGCGTAAATTTTATCTACTATATCTCTTCCTATATCACCGTATCCATAACCTGTACTAAAGGTGAAATGAGAATCGCTTAATTTTTCTTTTTGCATTGCATTTAATACTTTAAGTTGATTGTATTCTTTTATTTTATCTAATTCCTTAAAAATTGGAGAAATTATCTCCTCAGCCTTTGTTGATAATTCAAGAACTTCCTTTTTTATTCCATTTAATATGTATAGTTCTTCAAGCATTATATTATCCTCCCTCCTTTAAACATAGATATTCTATCATTAATTTACTAAAAACTCAAATAATCAACATAATAAATATTATGTAAACAATAATCTAAATAAATAACAAAGCCTTTTAAGCTTTGTTATTTATTTAGATTGCTATTTAATTCATCTTGATTATACAATATAGGTTTAGCTGGTGTTACTGTTGTAACAGAATGTTTATATACTAATATTTGCTTTCCTTCTGATTCTAATATTATTGTAAAGCTATCAAATCCTCTTACTAAACCCTTTAATTGAAAACCATTAACTAAATGAATTGATACTGGAATTTTCCCCTTTCTTGCATTGTTTAAAAATACATCTTGTAGATTATTAACACTTTTTGCCATACTATCATCCTCCAATATAATTTTAATTAATATATTCTATAAGAATTTTAATTTTCCTTCTATATATCCTAACATATTTGAGAGTATTTCGTCGAGTTGCTTGTTGTATACATCTATCCAATATATGCGAGTATCTTTTCTAAACCACGTCAATTGTCGTTTAGCATATCTTCTTGAATTTTGTTTTATAATATTTTTAACATCTTCTAATGAAATCTTACCGTCTAAATAATCAAAAACTTCTTTGTACCCTATTGCCTGCATTGATTGTAAATCTCTTGAATAACCAAGGCTTAGAAGTAACTTAACTTCTTCTATTAATCCCTTATCGAACATTATATCTACTCTTTTATTTATTCTATCATATAATACATCTCTTGGCATATCAAGACAAAAATAAGCAAAATCATAGTCAGGTTCATTTTGTTTTGTTGTACTTTGATAATCTGATATTCTTTTGCCTGTGTTTTTAAATACTTCTAATGCTCTAATTACTCTTTTTACATTATTAGGGTGTATATTGTTTGCTGCATCAGGGTCTATACTTTTAAGCATATCGTGTAAATATTTTGGACCATATTCTTTTGATATATTTTCAAGATATTCTCTATACTCTTTATCCGGTGCACTATCACTGAAATTTAAACTATATGTTAGGGAATTTATATATAAACCAGTACCACCGACAACTATAGGTATTTTACCCTTTGAATATATTTGTTCGATGGCGTTATCTGCATATTGTTTAAAAAGGGCAACACTAAATTCTTCATCAGGGTATATTATATCAATAAGGTGATGTTTTATACCCTGCATTTCTTCTTTAGTTGGTTTTGCTGTTCCAATATCCATATATTTATATATCTGCATTGAATCTGCGGATATAATTTCTCCATTTATTTTTTTTGCTAATTCTATCCCAAGGTTTGTTTTGCCTGACGCAGTAGGACCAGCTATAATTATTATTTTTTTCTTTTCTTTCATAATATCACCTACATTATTCTTTTAAACTTCTTTTCTAAGTCTATATATTCGAATTTTATCATTGTTGGCCTTCCATGTGGGCAAGTAAATGGGTTTTGGCATTTACTAAGTTCTTTAATTAGATTTAATATTTCTTGATAATTTAATTTATCTCCTGCTTTAATTGCGTTTTTACAAGCCATAGTATATATAATTTTTTCTATTGCATTTGTATTTAACTCTATTCCATTATTAATATTTAAAAGTATTTCTTCTATAAGTTGCTTATAATTTTTAATTTTTATATTATTAGGAACTGTTCTTAAGGATATTGTAGTTCCACCAAAATCTTCGAAGTCAAATCCTAATCTATTTAATAATGATGTATTATCGAATATTTTTTCTTTATCACTCGGTGAAAATTCAAGTATAATAGGTGATAATAGTATTTGTTTATTTAAATTACCACAATTATATTCATTTAAATACTTTTCAAATAGAATTCTTTCATGTGCTGCATGCTGATCAATTAAATAAAAACCTTCAGATGCTTCTGCGATAATGTAAGTAAAATGCAATTGCCCAACAACAGTTAACAATGGGAAGGATGTATTAGTTTTTATAGAATGCTGATGATTATTATCTACATCTATTTTGGTGTCAGTTTTTATGTTAGTTGAAATAACACTTTGTTTTTCATCTATATTAGACTCTTCTTTTGATGAATCTAATTCATCTATATCAAAATTAATCTTTTTGAACTTATCTATTTTTTCTATATTAAAAGATGTCTGGACATTATAATTATTATCAATATTTTCTCTAAATATACTATTTTTTTCATTTAAGCTATTTTTATAATTATTATCTAATGAAAACTGAAATTTACTATTTAATATATTATCTTCAATTTTATAGGAAGGAATAAAGTCTTTTTTTAGCAGGGATTCCTTTATACAAGAGTATACTTCTTTAAATATTTTTTGCTCATCAGAAAACTTTATTTCTGCTTTAGTAGGATGAACATTAACATCAATAAGTTCCGGATTAATAAAGATATTAAGAACAAATAAAGGAAATTTATTTATTGATAACATAGACTTGTAGGCATTCTCAACTGCAGCGGTAATGGTCTTATTTCTAACGTGTCTTCCATTTACGAATATAGACTGATAGTTTCTATTACTTTTTTCAAGTTTACTATTACCTATAAAACCTTTTAAAGTTATTGTTTCTTTAGTTGAATTAACTTCAATTAAATTATCAAATACATTTTTACCCCAAATTATATAAATAACATTTTTTAAGCTTCCATCCCCAGTTGTAATAAATACGTTTTTTTTATTGGCTATATATTTAAAAGATATTTGAGGATGAGATAAAGCCAAATTTTGCATTATTTCTGTTATATATGCTTGTTCTCTGGATGGAGATTTTAAAAATTTTAATCGTGCTGGAACATTATAAAAAATATCTTTTATTGTAATTGTTGTACCATCAGTGCTGCCACAATATTCCTTCAATACAATTTTACCGTTTTCTAAGTAAGCCTTTATACCAAAATCAGATATATTTGTTTTAGTAATTAATTCTACTTTAGATACAGCTGCAATACTTGCAAGAGCTTCTCCTCTAAAACCAAGAGAAGTTATTTTAAATAAATCGTGTTCATCTTTAATTTTACTTGTAGCATGCCTCATAAATGCTTTTTCTATATCGTCTTCTTTTATTCCTTTACCGTTATCAGATACACGAATGAGGGATATACCGCCATTTTCTATCTCTACAATTATTTCAGAAGCTCCAGCATCTATAGAATTTTCGATTAACTCTTTAACGATAGATGCAGGTCTTTCAATTACTTCTCCAGCAGCAATTTTATTAATTAAATCATTGCTTAATATATTTATATCACCCATTTAATCAGCTCCTAATTTTTTTTACTCTATTAACTAAATCGTAAATATAATTAAATGCTTGCATAGGAGTCATATTTAATATATCTAATTCTTTGATTTCGTTTATAATTTCATTTTCTTTATAATTAAATAGCGTTAACTCCACTTTTTCTGCCGCAATTTCTTTTTCATTTTCTTTTATTTTATTATTATAATTAAGCTTATCATTTAAAATATTTTTTGAAATGTGAATTTCCTTAGAATTTTCTAATTCTGATAATATTTCCTTAGCTTTTTGGATTACTTCATCAGGTAGGCCTGCAAGTTTGGCAACTTCTATTCCATAACTTTGATCTACTTTACCGCGTTTGATTTTGTGTAGAAATATAACCTTATTATCAAATTCTTTAACTTCAATTGAATAGTTTTTAATACAACTATATTTATCTTCAAGTTCAGTTAATTCGTGGTAGTGGGTTGCAAAAAGAGTTTTTGCTTTAATTTTATTTGCAATATATTCAACAACAGACCAAGCAATGCTTAATCCATCAAATGTACTAGTTCCTCTACCCACTTCATCTAAAATTAGCAAACTATTTGAGGTTGCATTTTTCAAAATATATGATACTTCACTCATTTCTACCATAAATGTACTTTTACCAGAAGATATATCATCAGAAGCTCCAATACGAGTAAATATCTTATCTACAATTGGTAAATTTGCACTTTTAGCTGGAACATAACAACCTATCTGTGCCATGAGGCTTATAATAGCTACTTGTCTCATAAAAGTAGATTTACCTGCCATATTAGGTCCAGTGATTATTAAAATCATATTATTACTTTTATCAATAAAACAATCATTTGGTACAAAAGGTTCATTTATCATTTTTTCTATAACGGGATGCCTTGCTTCCTTTAAAGATATAATACCATCATTATTTAGAGATGGTTTGGTATAATTGTTTTCTATTGAAACTTTTGCGAAGGATTGAATAGTATCTAATATAGCCAATTGTTTAGCAACTTTTTGAATTCTACTTGATTGATTAGAAATTTTGTTTCTAATATCTACAAAAAGTTCATATTCTAATTTAAGGAGGTTATCCTCAGCGTTTAAAATTGTATTTTCTATTTCTTTTAACTCTGGAGTAATAAACCTTTCTGCGTTTGCTAAAGTTTGTTTTCTTATATATCTATCTTCTGGTATATTAGATAGATTTGCCTTAGTTACCTCTATATAATATCCAAAAACTTTATTATATCCTACCTTTAATGATTTTATTCCAGTCGCTTCTTTTTCTTTTTGCTCCAAACTTGCTATCCAATTTTTACCTTCTGTTGATGCTAATCTATATTTATCAACTTCTTGATTATAACCTTTTTTAATTATATTGCCTTCTTTTATACTAATTGGTGGGTTATCATCTATTGATATATCAATTAAGTTATAGATATCTTCTAATATATCAAAATCAGTATATATACCTTTAAGTAAGTTTGACTTAAAACTTTGAAGAGTTATTTTAATATTAGGTAATTCAGATATTGAATTTTTTAAAGAAACAAGATCGCGTGCGTTGGCAGAACCATAAACTATTTTTGAAACAAGTCGTTCTATATCATATATCTTTTTTAAGGATTCTCTTAAATTATCTAAATGGTATATATTATTAATTAGTTCTTCAACGGCATCAATTCTATTTTTTATTTCTGTGATGTCAGTAAGTGGTGCTTCAATCCATCTTCTTAAATTTCGAGCTCCCATTGAAGTTTGAGTTTTATCTAATATCCAAAATAGTGATCCTTTTTTAGTTTTATTAATAATTGTTTCAGTTAGCTCAAGATTTCTTCGAGTGCTGCTATCTAATAACATATAATTATTTATTTGATATTTTATAATGTCATTTATATTACCTAACATCGACTTTTGAGTATTTTTTAGATATTCAAATAGTGTTAAACTACTGCCTAACTCTAATTCATTTAAAATACTTATTTTTTCACCAAAATGGTTTTTAAATTCTGTGAAATTTTGGCTTTCATCAACTAATTCTATCAGTGAATTAAATTTTTCTTTTATAGAATTTATTAAGATATCATTATTTTTTACATCTATTATTAATATTTCTGATGGCTTATATTTAAATAACTCATCAATAATTATATAGATATTATTATTTTCCATAGAAGTAACTAAAAAATCACCTGTTGAAACATCACATATAGATATGCTAAAACCTGTATTAATCCTTTTAATACAGGATATATAGTTATTTTTATCATCCTCTAACAAATTTCCTTCAAGTAAAGTTCCAGGAGTAACTATTTTTACGATTTCTCTTCTAACAATGCCCTTTGCTTCATTAGGATCTTCTACTTGTTCACATATTGCCACTTTATATCCTTTTTCTATTAGTTTTGATATATAGGTTTCAGCAGAATGATAGGGAACACCACACATTGGTGCTCTTTCTTCTAATCCACAATCACGACCTGTCAAAGTAAGTTCTAATTCCTGAGATACAATTTTTGCATCTTCAAAAAACATTTCATAAAAATCACCTAAACGAAAAAATAATATGCAATCTTGGCAGGATTGTTTTATTTCTAAGTATTGTTGCATCATTGGAGTTAATCCCAAAATACATACCTCCTTAAAAAAATGGCATATAGCCATAGACTAATATGCCGTTATCTTATTAATTCAACGAATTCACCTATCAAAATAAAATTCCTTGGTTCAGTGATTTTAACGTTAACAAGCTTACCAATTAAGTTTTTATCATTAGAATCAAAGTGAACTAACTTTCCTGTTCTTGTTCTTCCAGTAAGTTTAGATTCATCAGTTTTGCTTACTTCTTCTACTAATACTTCAACTATTTTATCTTTATACGAAGCATTTTTTTCTTCGATTATTTTATTTACTACTTCAATTAACCTATTAAATCTATCATGTTTTATATCTTCAGGTATTTGATCATCATATTCTGCAGCAGGTGTACCTTTTCTAATAGAGTATATAAATGTAAAGGCTGAATCGTATTGAACTTTTTTGACTAAGTCAAGTGTTTCTTGAAAATCTTCTTCTGTTTCACCAGGGAAACCAACTATTATATCGGTAGTTATAGCTACATTAGGTATATGTTTTTTTATTGAATTAACCAATTCTAAATATTGTTCTTTTGTATATTTTCTATTCATTTTATTTAATATTCTTGTACTACCAGATTGTACAGGTAAATGTATATGTTCGCAAAGTTTATCACATTCTTTAATTGCAAGTATTACATCTTCTGTTAAATCCTTAGGATGAGATGTAGTAAAACGTACTCTTTCTATTCCATCTATTTCGTTTACCATTCTTAATAATTTTGCAAAACTCATATTATCAAGATCTTTTCCATATGAATTAACATTTTGTCCAAGTAAAGTTATTTCTTTATATCCCTTAGATGCTAAATCCTTTATTTCATTAATAATGGCTTCAGGTTTTCTACTTCTTTCTCTTCCTCTCGTATAAGGAACTATACAATAAGTACAAAAATTGTTGCATCCGTGCATTATTGTTACAAAGGCCTTTATATCGCTTTTCCTTTCAACTGGTATACCTTCTATTATTTCTCCTTCTTGATCCCATACTTCTATGATATTTGTATTTCCTTGCTTAACATTATTGATTAATTCAGGTAGTCTATGTATATTGTGAGTTCCAAATATAATGTCAACATATGGGTATTTCTTTTTAATTTCATCTGGTACACCCTTTTGTTGCATCATACAACCACCTATACATATTATTAAGTCTGGATTTTTAGACTTTAAAGCTTTTAAATGACCTATATTACCGTATACTTTAAGCTCAGCATTTTCTCTTACTGCACACGTATTAAAAATAATTATATCTGCATCCTCACGATTTTCGGCTTCAATATATCCAATTTCTTTAAGCATACCAGCTATTTTTTCGGAATCTTCTTCATTCATTTGGCAGCCCCAAGTTTCTATAAGATATTTTTTATTATTCATATGTATCAACCTTCCTTATTAGATATTGATATTTTGCAAATATATATTATACTACAAAATTCGATAAAAAAACATATAAACATAAATAAATTTATTTAAAATAAATTGAATAAAATATTGGAATAATAATAAAGAGAGGTGATAGTATGTATAATGCCAAAGATAGGGATAATGAGGCTTTAAAAGGGAAGGTTTCTTATACTTTAGAAGACAGGAAATATTTTAAACACGAAACTATACATAATGATGGTGTTGGGTTCTATGCAAATGTTCATAACAAAATACAAAAAAATTTTAAGTAATTTTTGATTTGTATTACGAAATAATCATATATGGATAGTGAACACTAAAAAGCATATAGAGATTTGTAATCACCCTATATGCTTTTTAGTGTTATTGTATTATAAATTTCATAAAATCCTATTTTTTTATATAAATTTATTGCTGGAATATTATAATTATCCACATTTAATCGTAATATCTTAATTTCGTTTTTTTTCTTAATATCATTCAAAATATAATTTAGAAATATATTACCATAACCTTTACCTCTATATTCATCTATTATTCCAAAGTTAACTAAATAGTAGAAGCGTTTATCTTTTATGATTTGTCCATATCCAATTGGTATATTATTATCAAATAAAACATAACAATAATCTTTTAAGAAATATCTACTATTTAGTTCTTTATATATATAATTTTTATCAATTGGTCTTCTTTTTTTATCATTCGAATTAAAAATTGAATTTTGTATGTCAATTCTTAAATCTATATTTTTACTTATATCAATAGTTGAGATTTTTATATCGTTGGGGATACAGATGGAGTTAAAGTTTAAAAAATTATTTAATTCTAATTCCATTGTTTTAAAGTTTTTTTGCATAATGTATTTATTAGAATTATCTAATTTAATGTTGCTATTTATATATTTTATCTCAAAATTTAATTTTTTATTATTATAATGATTAATTAAGATATTTATTATTTCATTAATAGAGACTGATGAATCTTTAATGAAAATGTAAACTCTACTGTTTTTATTAATACCTCTTATTCCTTCATCCATAACAAAATACGAAGTATTGAAAAATAAATTTGCTATAGATAGCTCAAATATATTCTTAAAATTATAAAAGTTTATAAATTCATTATTAGCTAACAATCTAAATAAATTAAATGATCTTATTACCATTTTGTCACCTATTTTCTAAATAATTTGCTTAATATTCCTTTTTTTGTTTGTTTTTCGTATTTTAATTTTTCTTTAAGTTCTATGATTTCATAACACTTTTGCTTTAATTCCATTTTCAATTTCATATTCTCACTGATCAATATGTCGCGTTCTTTACTAAATACATTTTTATCAATTTCTTCTAACTTTTGATTAATAGCATTTAATTTTTCTTCTATTAATTTTATTTTATCTTGATCATTTTCATCAATATCATTATCATTAAAAGCAACTACTGCATCAAGGGAAGTTATAGCAGTTTCTTGGTTCATAAGTATTTTTTTTATTTGTCCATTAGTCAGTCCTTTTTCTTGTAAATTTTTTATTTGTAATAATATATTCAAATCATTTGGAGAAAATATTCTTCTACCCTTAGTATCCCTTTGAATATTTAATTCGAATTCTTTTTCATAATAACGTATAACTGAGTCTTTATACCCAGTTAATTGACATACCTCTTTAAATGTATAATAGTTCTTTTTTTCTTCCATAATACCACCTCTATTATTTTATTCTTCACTGTTTATTTATTTCCTTTTAAGTATTTATACAAAAATTATTTCAATTTGCGACAACAAAAAAATATCCAAATAGACATTTAATCTATTTAGATATTTTTATTGATATAATACTTATCAAACTCATTAATGAAATTTAATATGGACAAATTATTAGTAATTATTTTTTTTAATCTTCTTATATAATAAGATTCTTCAAGATTTTTTTTCTTATCATACTTTTTATTTCCTAATTTCCAGAACTTATGAGGGTAAATGATTATTGATAGTAATAACTTATAATCAATATTATTACCATAGCATTTACAATACTTATCAATTAATAATTTTGCTTTGTCAAATTGCCAATTATAAGACTTTCTGAACATCATTCTTTGAATAAATTTACCTAAATCATATTCAACTGTTTCATATATTATTTTATCAAAATCAATAAGATATAAAGTATTATCTGACTTTATAATATTTTGATAATAAAAGCTGTTATGACATATAACTTTGTTTTTAATTGCATTTTTATTTAAATTACGATAGTTTGAATTAAGTAGATATATTAAAGATTTTTCTGCCAGTGCCATTTGAGTATCGAATGTTTCAATATATAGTATATCAAAATAAGACATAATTTTTTTACTCATAATTAAGTTTTTATATCTTATAATATCATCCTTCTTTTTAATATACTCTTTAATTAATTTGGCTTCTTCATATGGTAATTGTTTAGAATTAAATCCTAATGCTTTCCTATGAAATTCACATAATAGTTCAATTGAATTTAATGCATTTTCTATTTCATCTATTTTACATTCATTTCCTTCAATCCAATTAGTCAAATAATAATATTTATGTTTATTGACATTAAAATAAAATTGGTTTTGATTATCTTTAATTAATAAAGGACAATTTAAAAATCCCTTCTCTTTTAAATACAATAAAAAAGATGAAAGCCACTTAAATCTACTAAAGTTATGATTTACTTCTTTCAAGCAAAAAATATTGTTCCTATCTGATATTAATTTATAAACAGACCTTTTCTTTTCAAGTTCTTTAATTTCAATACCATATTTGTTTTTTATAGTATTGATTATTTTATTTAAATCTATAGTTTTTAAATCCATAGTCTTCAAATCCATAAATACCCCTTTTTGTTTAGTTATATATTAAATTATATTCATTTGACAAACAATTTTATAATAAAATATTTAAAAAATGCTTGACATTATAATATGAATTTTTTATAATTAAAATAGATTTTGGGCCTTTAGCTCAGCTGGCTAGAGCAACCGGCTCATAACCGGTCGGTCCGGGGTTCGAGTCCCTGAAGGCCCACCATAGGAGAGCAGTAAGCTCTCTTTTTTTATTTGCACTAATATACTATATAGTCAAAGTGAAATAAAATAATCGTCATAGAGTATTAATTATAAAAGCTACTATTTATGTAAATTACTGTGATTCACTTATTAAAAGAGCTCTAAAATTTAGAGCTCTATTGTTTCATTCATAATAAATTTTTGAACTATAGAACATTGTATTCCACATCCGATCCATAAACATTCTTCATCTATATCAAAATAACTTCCGTGAGCTGGATGAACTATACCTTTATTTATATTTCTACATCCTAATTTATAATAAATTCCAGGTATTTTTTCTGTATAGTACGCAAAATCCTCTACCCCCATACTTGGACAATCTAATTTTTTTATAGTAAAGTAATTTGAGTTTTCTTTTTGTATTTTATTTAGAGTTTCAATAAGATTATTATCATTACTAAAGGATGGATAACCTTCTATTATATTTATTTCTATATTACATCTAAAAGTTTCTGCTGTTAAATTAACTATTGATGTAAATCTATCTAATATTTGCTTTCTTGTATTATTTCCTAAGGTTCTTATAATTCCCTCTATAATTACTTCTTCTGCTATTGCATTAGGTGCTGTTCCACCATTTATTTTACCAATGGTAATTACCGCACTTTCAAAAGCAGAAATTTCCCTTGATATAATTATTTGTAGATTGTCAATTATTTTTGAAGCAGCAACTATTGGATCAATTCCATCTTCAGGATGTGCACCATGAGCCCCTTTACCCTTAATAGTTATTTTAAAAGGATTTGATGCAGCACTCACAATTCCGCTGTTTATACCTATAATTCCAGTATCTAATGTTTCTTCTACGTGTAGAGCACTTATAAAGGATACATTGTCTATAGCACCATAATCAATCATATCCTTTGCTCCACCATCAGTCTCTTCAGCTGGCTGGAAAATAAATCTTACTTTACCATTTAATAAATGCTCATATTTTTTTAATAGAATACAAGTTCCTAATTGTATTGATGTATGTGCATCGTGTCCACAAGCATGCATTAAACCTTTATTTTTAGATTTATATGGAACATTTTTTTTGTCTTCTATTGTTAAAGCATCCATATCAGCCCTTAAGGCTATAATCTTTTCTCCTTTGCCAACTTCAGCCACAATACCACAATTTTCATAACGTTTATAGCTTATATTGTAATTACTTAATATACTTTCAATAAAATCAGCTGTATTTTTTAAGTCCCTATCTATTTCAGGATGCATATGTAAATATCTTCTATACTCTATTAGTTTATCTTGAATTTTTTTTGATTCTGCAAAAAAATTAATCAATGAAAACCTCTCCTTTATTTATTATTAATTTATTGTCAATAATTTTAGCAGTAATATTTAAGGGAAGCAACTTATTTGTATAGTCATGTCCACTTTGTAAACCAAAATATATTGGCTTGGTGGTAAGTTCCTTTATATATTCATAAATATATTCAAAAGAAAAACTCCTATTTTTATCTTCAGGATTGCAATTTGTAAAGCTTCCTAAGATAATTCCTTCCACCTCATTTAAAATATTTGAATGATATAATTGGTTTAAAAATCTATCTATTTTATATGGCTCTTCGTTAATTTCTTCAATAAATAATATGGAGTTTTTAAATTTATATTGATATTGTGTACCAATCAAGGAACAAAGAACACACAGATTTCCACCAACTATTTTTCCTTCAATATTACCTTCTCTTATAGGAGTTAGGGCATAGTTTAATTTATCAATTCTTCCCTCTAAAAATTCAAATAATAGGTTGTAGTTATCATTATTTTTAAAAATATCATAACTAAACATTGGTCCATGAAAAGTAGGAAAATCTAAATGAGAAAAAGATGCGTGAAGTGATGTTATATCGCTATAACCTACAAAAATTTTTTTGTTATTTTTTATAACATTGTAATTAATTTTATCTAAAAGCCTGATGGTTCCGTAACCACCGCGAATACAAAATATTGCTTTTACTTCTTTATCTTTAAATGCATCTATCAGGTCTTCTACTCTTTTATTATCTTCTCCAGCAAGATAGCCGTATTTAGAATTAATATTTTTACCCAATTTAACACTATATCCAAATTCATTTATTATTTGGATTGATTTTTTTATTAATTCATCATTAAATATTGCACCAGCGGGTGCTATAAGTGAAACTTTATCCCCTTTATTTAGCTTTTTTATTAAACTCATTTTCCCCTCCATATATTATTAAATTAAATAAATTTTTTTCTATATTATTTAATTTATCACTATTTATTGCTGATACTCCCTCTTTTATAATTCTATAACAAGATTTATAATCCTTTTTTTTATAGTAACAATAAGCTAAATTTATATAAGTATTTTCATAATATTTATTTAAATATAATGATTTTTTTAGAAATTGAATAGCATCAGTGAATTTATTTAATTCTATGTAGCATACACCAATATTGTAATTTATCAGATAATTGTTTTGATGTTCTAAAACCTTTAAAAATAAATTTAAAGCCTTTTTATAATTTTTTTGTTCGTATAGATTAATAGCTTCTAAATACAAATTATATGAATTCATATCAAAACCCCTTTAAAGCTTTTTTTAAAATTATATACTTTAAAGGGGTTTTTTATACTATTTAGATCTTAAATTGTTTGTCATTTGCCACATTTCTTCAGAAGTTTTTAGTGCTCTTGAATTTAGTTCAAATGCTCTTTGAGTGACTAAAAGGTCTGTTAATTCTTTTGAAATATCTACGTTAGATTTTTCAATATAACCTTGTTTAATCGAAGAATTTATAGGTTTTGGATTAATACCTTTAAATAGGCTATTTCCTATAGGATATAGATTATCTTCACTATCAAAATCGTAAATATCTATTTTGCCTATTATATTTTCGTTGTATAAAATATCGCCATTTTCTTTAACAGATATTTTGTCATAGTCTATATTATCTTTTGTGTTTAATGATATATCTAATTTGTTACCATCAGAATCAACTAAATTATTATTAGCATCTATATAAAAATTCCCTTTTCTTGTATATAATTCATTACCTTTACTGTCTATTAATCTAAAGTATCCTCTTCCTTCAATAGCAAAATCTAAATTTCTGTCTGATTTTTCAATAATTCCTTGAGAATCATCTCTAATAAATCCGCTTATTCGAGAACCACTTCCAACAAACTTTTCTTTTTCATTTTCAGTTACCGGTACACCTAATCTATTAACATTTTCAACTAATATATCTGAAAAATTAACATCGACACGCTTATAGCCATTTGTATTTATATTTGCAATATTATTTGATATAGCATCTATTCTTGTTTGATTAGAATATAGACCAGATGTACTGTTCCAAATTGATCTTAGCATTTGATCACCTCATTATCTATTTACATTGCCAACTTCATTAACTGTTTTTCCAAGTGTATCGTCGATGGATTGTATTACTTTTTGATTTGATTCATAGTTTCTCATAACTGATATCAATTCTGTTATCATTTCAATAGTATCAATGTTAGCTTTTTCAATTTTGTTTTGATGTATAATAGAATTATTATCAATCTCTACATTTGTAGAAGAATACATATTTTCATTTTCTTTTTTCATATCGCCCTTCACAATGTATAGTCTATAATTACCACTAGTAGTATAGATCTGATTATTGTTAAATTTAAAATTATTGCTATCAATTTTTATAAAAACTTTTTGATTATTTTCATCAAGCCCCAAAACTCTCTTATTGTCAGTAGTAGTCAAATAACCATCTTTGTCAATTTTAAATCTACCATTTCGTGTATAATATTCCTTATTATTATCTAAAACTGTAAAAAAACCATCTCCTTCAATTGCAAAGTCAAGGTTTCTACCTGTTTCTTCTAAAATTCCTTGAGAAAAATCTGTTTTTGTTTCATCAAGTCCAATGCCCATAGGCATTGTGCCAAGAATTTGTTTAAAATTTGTATTGCCAACTTTTTTATCGTAATTTTGTAAAAGCACCTCGTTAAAGGATTTAAAGCAAATTTTATCGTTCTTAAAACCAGGATTATTTATATTTGCAATATTGTTACTTAAGTTTTCCTGTTGTATTTGTCTTAAAATTAATCCGCTTGAAGCAATATAAAGTCCTCTTATCATTTTCCATCCCCTACTTTTTTTCAAAATATGATTTAATTTCATCTGGATATAACATACCTAAGTCTCTTGCCATTTTTTCAATCTTGTATTTTGGTATATTGTTATATGAATATGTTAACATAAGAAGAGTTGCTATTACAATACCAATTCCCAGACCAAGAACAAAATCTTTACTTTTGAAATAAGTTTTTATTATATTTATTATTTGTTTAATCCTAATCTTAATAAAACTTCCCCCTTTCCTATTCTAAGGGTTGAGGATATTTCTTCAATAGACAATCCTTTATTATATAATTCCTTTATTTTATCATTTAAGTTTTCACTTTTATCTTCAAAATTTTGATAGGTATCATTAATTCCTATTTTTTCTTTGTTATTTAAAGAACTTAAAATGTTATTATAATTGCTTTGTATATCTTCTATTTTTAAATTTAGAGCAAAAATAGACTCATTTATATAGTTTATATTTTCTTTAAGTTCATCGATATCTTTTTTATATAAATCTAATTCACTTTTTGTATAATAATTTTTAAATACATTTTTATTATTTTGAATATTTTTTGAATAGTGTGCTTTAATGCCTAATCTGTATGAATAATAGATTAAAGAAGCACCTAATATAATTAATACTAAAGGCATAGTTCCTCCTTAGTCTAAATAACTTAACTTTTTCATATTTTCTCTTAATCTTATTATGGCTCTGCTATGCAATTGTGATACTCTTGATTCAGTGATTTCTAAAATTTTTCCTATTTCCTTTAGAGTTAATTTTTCATAATAATATAATTGCAGAACAAGCTTGTCCTTTTCAGGTAGCATATTAAGTGCCTTTTTTAAAGTAGTTAACATTTCTTCTTCTTCAAATATTTTATCAGGCTGAGGACTATTTTCATTTTCTATCATATTTTTAAATTGTATATCTTCATCATCAGATTTATAAAATATATCTTCTAATGATATAACAGATAAATAGTTAATATAGGATTCAGTAGTTCTAATATCATTTACAGATACACCAATATAGTCGGCTAATTCTTTTTCCGTAGGTTCTCTGTTTAATTTTGATTCTAAATTTTCTCTTGCTAAATTAAGCTGAGTTAATTTAGAAAAAGCACTTTTAGGCATCCAACTAATTTTTCTTAATTCATCGATAATAGCACCTTTAATTCTTAAGGTAGCATAGGTTTCAAATTTTATTCCTTTTGTTGGATCGAACTTTTCAATTGCGTCTATCAAGCCTATAATACCATAACTTACTAAATCATCGAATTCAATTCCAGGGGGAATACCTATAAGAAGCCTTGATGCTATATATTTAACATAGGGAATATATTTTAAAATCATTTCTTCTCTTTCATCAAACTGCTTATAACACTTCAATAAAATCACTCCTATCTAAGCAGTTTACTTTGTTCACGTAATTTATTAAATATAAATTGTATTATTTTATCTCTAGTTTTTTCTTCTATACCTTCATACTTCAATGCTAACTTAAATTTATTTTTTTCTTCTGTATTTTCAATTCTTACTACAGAGCATAAAATATTTATTTCTTGTGGTATATTAATAGATATTATTACATACTCACCAGGATTGTGGATCTCGTTTGAAACAATTTTGATTCCACCACCGCTTATATCTAATGAAACTGAATTTATTAATCTTGAAAAATATCCAGAAGGTACATCCCTTAAGGATGTGTATATCCTATCTTTAGGTAGCCCATAATATCTAATTGGCATTGTAATAGGTAGTCTGAAATATTCTCTTCTTTGGACTCTCTCTATAACTTCTGGTAAACTTAAAACTAACAAATTAATGTTTTCTTCTTTTTTCTTTCCTAAAACTACAGATTTGCATTTTACAATATCTCTTTCTGTTGTAACATAAAATTCTATTACACTACCTGAATGTATAAGGAGTGGTTTATTATGATGAATAGGATAGCTAATACACATACCATCCTTATTTATATCCTGAACAATACTTTTATAGGTAACTTCATCATCTATAATTTCGATGTTTTGATTAATTTTTAAATTAATAGATAAGTTCATTTCCCCACCGCCTTAAATAATTTTGTTATATAATCTCTAAATGAAGTGTATTTACTTTTGTTATTCTCTTCTATACCCATTATTTTAGCAACAATTTTATTAATACATAGTGTAAATTCAGTATTTGGGTGTTCTAACACATAAGGTGTTTGTTTTTTAATAGCTTGTCCTATTTTTATATCTTCCACAATATATCCTAAGTATTTAATGTTTTTACCAATAAAAGTTTTAACAGTATAACAAATTTTATTAAATGTTTCTTCGGCATCTTGATTGTTTTTTGCTCTATTTACAACAATATTAATGTTTGAATTTAAATTATTTAAATAAATAATTTTTATAAGGCTATAGGCATCTGTTAGTGCAGTAGGTTCAGAATTTGTGATAACAATAACTTCATCAGCTATTTCAATAAATTTTAATACATTTTCTGAAGCACCTGCACCCGTATCTATAATTAAGATATCATAATCATTTAATTTGTCAAATTGTGATATTATTTGATTTTTTTTATCTTCATCAATAGTATAAATTTTACTTAAACCAGAACCACCTGGCATTATTTCGACACCATCTATTGTTTTTAAAATAATTTCATCAATTGATTTATTTCCTTCTAAAACATCTATTATACTAAATTTTGACATACATCCAAACATTATATCGACATTTGCCATACCGAAATCGGCATCAAGAACACAAACTTTTAAACCTCTTTTAGAAAGAGCAGTAGCAAAGTTAACAACAAAGCTTGTTTTGCCAACTCCTCCCTTTCCACTTGATACTGTTATTACTTTAAACCTTTTTTGTTGCAATTCTTGTTTCTTTCTTTCTACTAATTGTCTTAATCTTTGTGCCTGATCCATGGCTATTCAGCCTCCAAAATCATGTTTATTAGTTTTTCTTTTTCTGCTTCTTCAATATCATCTGGAACATTTTGGCCTGTTGTTATATAAGATACAGGAACATTTGCATAATATATTGTTGTTAAAATAGAACCATAATAACTGGTTTCATCTATCTTAGTTAAAACTATACTGTTATAATCTAACATTTTATAATCTTCTACAATACGTTTTATGTCCTTTTCCTTTGTAATCATACTTATTACCAAATGAACATAATCTGGATTAATTTCTTGAATTAGTCTTTTTGTTTCTTGAATTTGCATAACGTTTTTGCTGTTTCTTCCTGTTGTATCTACCAAGATTATATCACAATTTGTCATTTCAGATAATACTTTTTTAATTTCATTTATTGAATATATTACACTAAAGGGTATACCTAATATTTCAGCATATGTTTTTAACTGTTCAACGGCACCAATTCTATAGGTGTCTACAGTAATAAGTCCAATTTTTTTATTTTTATAAAGCGAAAACAAGCTGGCTAATTTAGCTATAGTTGTAGTCTTCCCAACACCAGTTGGACCAACAAAGACATGTATTTTCCCATCGTCGAATTTATTTGTTTTAATTATTGTATTTAAAAAAGTTTTAAATTCATTTTGATAAATCTTTTGATTCATTTTTTTGCCTTGATTTTTTTGTTTTATAGAATCAATTATTTCAGTTGCTATTTCCTCTGGAACACCAGAATTAATTAGGTTTTGTTTGAACTTGTTTTTATTAACTTCACTTTGTTTATTTGTCTGTTTTATTGATTGATTATTTATGTTTTCTATTAAATATTTTAATTCTTTAATTTCCTTTTCAAGTTCAATTGTTTTAATCGTAGATTCTTTTTGTTTTTTATCATCTACTGCTGCTGTTACTTCAATTTTCTTAGGCTTAAAAAAACCTAATATACCTTTTTGTCTAATTTTACGTTGACTTACTATTACTGCATCATTTCCTAATTCGTAGCGAATTCTTGTCATTGCTTCGTTCATATTATCAACTATATATCTTTTAATTATCATTGTAATGTCACCATCCCTATGGTTTCTATTTGTATGTCAGTTGGTATTTCATTCATAGATAAAACTTGAACTTGAGGGAATACCATCTCTATCATTCTTCTAAAAGCTGGTCTTATTTTTGGATTTACTAAAATCACAGGGATATCATTATTAAATTGATTTAATTCAATGTTATCCTTAATAGAATGATAAATTTGTGTAGTTATATTAGGTTCTAAAGCTGGATATGATCCCTGTAATGATTTATGAATGTTTTCAGAAATCATATTTTCTAAATTTATATCTAAAGTAATAACACGAATTACTCCTTGTTCATCAATTAAATTACGGCATATAGTTCTTGATAATGCGATTCTAACATATTCTGTTAAAAGTTCAGTATCTTTAGTTAAAACTGCATTATCAGCTAATGTTTCTAAAATTGTAACTAAATCCCTTATTGGTACTAATTCGCGTAATAGGTTTTGAAGAACCTTTTGAAGTTCACCTAAACTCATAAGATTTGGAATTAATTCTTCAACTACTGCAGGATAACTTTCCTTTATATTATCAATTAATAATTTTACTTCTTGTCGACCTAATAGTTCGTATGAGTGTTTCTTAATTATTTCACTTAAATGAGTTACAAGTACAGTTGTAGGATCAATAACTGTAATACCCATAATTTCAGCTTCATCTTTTTTATTATCAGGAATCCATACAGCTGGTAAGCCAAACGCTGGTTCTATAGTTTTGATACCATCAATAGGTAATCCTTCTCCAGAGGCATCTATTGCAAGAAAATGATTACATAATATTTCACCTTTACCTACTATTGTACCTTTTATCTTTATTCTATATTCGTTAGTAGCAAGTTGCAGATTATCTCTTATTCTTATTGGTTGAACAATAATTCCAAGTTCAACAGCACACTGACGTCTTACCCCTGCAATTCGGTCTAAAAGATCACCGCCTGAAGATATATCAGCAAGAGGAATTAAACCATAACCTATTTCAATTTCAAGTGGTTCTACATTTAACAAATGTAGAACATTTTCTGGTTCTCTTGTTGGAGATGCTTGTATTTCAGAAGTTGCTACTTCACTTAATATTTCCTGATTTTTCTTTTCTTTAGATAGAAGATATGCAGAAAAACCAGTTGCTCCAGACATAATTAAAAATGCTGGTGCTGGTAAATTAGGTATCCAGGCCATTAAAAACATTATAAAGCTTGCAATAGCTAATACTTTAGGATATGAGGTAAATTGTGTTGAAAGTTCTTTACCTAATGAAACATCACTTGATGTTCTTGTTACTATAATACCTGATGCTGTAGATATAAGTAATGCTGGAATTTGACTTACAAGTCCATCTCCAACTGTTAAGAGTGCAAAATGTTTCAATGCCTCAAGTGCAGGAAGACCTAAAAATATCATTCCAATTATTACTCCACCAATAAGGTTTATTATTGTAATGACAATTCCTGCAATCGCATCTCCTTTTACAAATTTACTAGCACCATCCATTGCACCATAGAAATCAGCTTCCTGCTGAAGCTTTTTTCTTCTTATTTTAGCTTCTTGTTCAGTTATAATTCCTGCGTTTAAATCAGCATCTATACTCATTTGTTTTCCTGGCATTGCATCAAGTGTAAATCTTGCAGATACTTCAGCAACTCTACCTGCTCCGTTAGTAATAACCACAAATTGAATAACAATTATTATAATAAATAAAATAAAACCAACAACATAGTTTCCACCAACGACAAAATTACCAAATGCTTCTATTATTTTTCCTGCTTCTCCACGTCCTAATATTAATCTTGTGGATGAAATATTAAGTCCTAACCTAAATAATGTAGTCACTAACAGAATGGTTGGGAAAGCAGAAAATTCAAGTACATCTGTAGTAAACATAGTTAAAAGAAGAATTATTAATGAAAAGGTTAAGTTCGCAGCAAGAAGAATATCTAAAACAGTTGGTGGCAATGGAATAATAATCATAAAAATTATAAGAACCACAAGTAATGAAACTATAACATCCAGATATTTTTTTATAATATTATTATTTTTATTGAAGTCCATTATATTTCACCCTCACTATTTCTTTAAGCTATAGATATATGCTATAATCTCAGCAACCACTTGGTATAGTTCAATAGGTATCTCATCATTTATTTCACATTTATAATAAAGACTTCTTGCAACCTCTTTGTTTTCTATTATAGGTACATTAGCTTTATTAGCAACTTCTTTTATTTTTAAGGCTAAAAAGTCACTTCCTTTTGCAATTACTTTAGGTGCACCACTTTGTCCCTTTTCATATTTTAATGCAACAGCAAAGTGTGTTGGATTTGTTACAACAACTGTTGCCTTTGGAACTTCGTGCATCATTCTTCTCATTGCTATTTCTCTTTGTTTTTGTTTTATTTTAGATTTAATTTGTGGATTCCCTTCAGTCTGCTTCATTTCTTCCTTTATTTCTTCTTTAGACATTCTTAATTCTTTTTTTAGCTGACGTTTTTGTATTACAAAATCAATTATTCCAAGTATAAATAATATAAAAACAAGCCTAATTAATTGACCATTTATTATTTTTGATGTAAAAGGAATAATACCCTCTGGATTTAAATCAGATATTTTTAATATATCAAATATCACAGAAGAAACATATTTGTAAGAATAATAGGCAATAACTGATATTTTTGCAATTGATTTAAATAGTTCTATAAATGAGCGTTTTGAAAAAAATCTTTTAAAACCATTAATCGGGTTTAACTTAGATAGCTGTGGTTTTAATCCTTCCTTCGAGATAATAAGTCCAATTTGAGCAATGTTAGATATAATACCTAATATCATAACCGTAAAAACAATTGGCATAGAAGCAATAAGCCCATTTTTTATCATAAATAAAACTATAGACATTATGGATTTATAGGTTAGTTCATTTTTGTTAATTAGACTAAAACTTTGATTTATAAATGCTCTGCCATATTCAAAATAAAAATCAGATAATATTATTAAAATTACTGTTGCTCCCATTAAGATAATAGATGAAGTTAAGTCTATACTCTTTGCAACCTGCCCTTTTTCTCTTGCTTCCTTTAGTTTTTTAGGTGTAGGTTCTTCTGTTTTATCATCTGTAGCTAAAACAATTACAGGGAACAAACTAAAAAATTTTAAAAAATCGCCATTTAATCCTTCAAATAATTTTATATACATATGAATTAGGCCTCCAAGAATTGTAGAAATTGATAAAAGGCCTACAATAACCTTGATTGGCATACCTAAAATAAATACATTTATTTGTGGTACTGCACGTGCAATAAGTCCCATTGTAAATTCAGTTATAAATAAAACTAATACAATAGGTGCAGCAAGTTTCACTCCTAAATAAAAACTTTTACTAAAAAAATAAATAAAGGATATAAAAATTTTTTCATTATTTAAGAAAAAACCTAACGGTATGACTTCAAAACTTTTAATAATTGCCGATAATATAATATGGTGAAAATTAAGTGTAACAAATATAGCTAAAGATAACCAATAAAAAAATCTCTCGATGTTAGTTGATGTACTATTAGTGTTTGGATCATAATATTGAGACATTGTAAATCCAATAGAAAAATCAATAAATTGCCCCGATATTCTGATAGCATTAAATACAAATAATGCTATATAACCTATAAAAAGTCCAATTATTATTTCATTTAATATTAGTATAAATAAATCAAAGTTGCTATTTATACTAATATTAAATGGCAAATTATAAATTGATGCTATTAAACTCGATAAAATTAATGACATACCAAGTTTAACTATATTTGGTATACTTCTTACTGAAAAGAATGGAGCTACAATCATCATTGCTGTTATTCTAATAATAATTAAAAAGTAAATAATAAAATTTTGCATTATATCACCTAATTATATATAACATACTATTTATCATAGTTTCTATAAAATTTACTAAAGTATTCAACATCCAGGGCCCAAGTAATAGTAATACAAATATAATAGCTAACATTTTAGGTACAAATGTTAATGTTTGTTCTTGTATTTGAGTAACTGCTTGGAAAATACTAATTATAAGTCCTATAATCATAGAAACTAATAAAATTGGTGCAGCTACCTTTAATGCGGTAAAAATAGCTTCTTTTCCTATATATTGAATAAAATTTTCACTCATAAAATCACCTACATAAAGCTTTCGATTAATGTTTTAACGACTAAATGCCATCCGTCTGCTAATACAAATAGTAGTATTTTAAACGGAAGCGAAATTGAAACAGGAGGTAACATAAACATACCCATTGACATAAGAACACTTGCCACTACCATATCTATAACAATAAAAGGAACATAGATTAAAAATCCCATCTGAAAAGCAGTTTTTAATTCACTTATAACATAGGCTGGTATTAAAATGTTAAAAGGTACATCATATTTATTAGAAGGCTTTTGTAGCCCACTGTATTTATAGAATAGTGCTAAATCTTTTTCTCTTGTTTGTTTCAACATAAAATCCTTCAGTGGTTTACTGCCTATATCTATTGCTTCACTTTGAGTTATTTTACCTTCAACATATGGTTTTATAGCGTCATTGTTTATTTTGGTATATACTGGTGACATAATAAAAAAAGTCATAAATAGTGCCAAGCCTATAAGAACCTGTGTTGGAGGTGATTGCTGTGTTGAAAGTGCATTACGTAAAAAACCAAATACAACAATTATTCTTGTAAAAGATGTCATTAAAAGTATTATTGAAGGAATAAAACTTAAACTCGTTAAAAGGATTAATAATTTTATATTATCAACATAATCTTTTGGATTTGTTGCATTATCTACAGATATATTTACTTTTGGAACAGTTAAATTGACTGGTTGAGCATAGACAATACCTGAAAATAAAAAAATAGTTAATATTAAGAATATAACTTTTACTTTCCTTTTCATTCTTTATCTTCCCTCTTTAAATTTAAGTTGTATTTCATAAAATTCAATAAATTAAATCCCCTATCTTCTTCATTTAATTCTAATGGATTTTCTATTTCAAATAGAATTTTAGATTCATTGTTGTTTGTAGACATAACATATGTTTTGTCAATTATTTTAATTAATAATATATAACTATTTGGAGCTATTTGAACTCTATCTATTACCTTAATATGTTTTGATTTATATTGATAATTATTTAATATTTTGGTTGTTAAAACAATTAAAAAAAGAATAAAGGGGAGTATTAATAGTATTTTAAAGGCATAAATTATATAATTCATATCATTCACCTACTGAATTATTATATCTTGAATATATATATTTATTATTTCTCCATTAGTCAAGTTGCTATTAATAGCTTTTATTAATTCTTTTTTAATATTATCTATGTTGTTAGAATTGAAGTCTGCAGTTTTCTTTTTTCTTAGTATCTCTATAATAACATCTCTTATTGCAGGTACTTTATTTGGTAATTCTTTATCAAGTTTTTTGTTTTTCTTATCATATGCTAATGATATAGTTATTCTTATATACGTTTTATCTTCATCTGATAAATTTACAACAAATTCCTTTAAGTCCATTATTTTTTCTTCAACCTTTATGTTAGTTTGAGTAGATGAGTTTGTTTTGTCCTTAAAGAATATAAAATAACCAAGGACAATTCCAAGTCCTATAACTAATATTAACGTAATAACTACTAATAAAACTAATAATTTATTTCCCTTTTGTTCACTCATTTTTACTTGCTCCCCTTATCCTTTGTTAGAATTAATATATTTACTCTTCTATTTTTTTTCCTTCCTTCAGGTGTATCGTTAGAAGCTATTGGTCTAAATTCTCCACACCCTACAGATTGAATTTTTTTAGGATCTATTCCCTTCGATTCAACTAAAAAACGTGTAACTTTAACTGCTCTATCTGCTGACAGTTCCCAGTTTGATTTATAGTAACCTGTGTTTATAGGAACATTATCAGTATGACCCTCTACAATTATTTCGTTTGTATATTTTTTTAGTATATCTGCTATTTTTGATAAGGTCTGAATACTTTCTTCCTTCAATACAGCTTTACCTGGATCAAAAAGTATTTTTTCTTGAAGTTCAATAATTACTCCCCTTACATCTTCCTTTATTGTTATTTTAGTTTGAAGATTATTTTGTTCAATTTCTTTTGATATTGAATTAAATAACTTTGTTGTCTCACTACTTTCAAGTTCAGATTTGTTTTTAATTCCATCTCCAGGATTTTGATTTATTGGGACTGGGCCTAAATTTCCACCATTATTAATTACACCTGTTTTTCCACCAAGTGCTTTAGCTAATGACCAGGATATTTCCTTAAATTTAATTGCATCTATTGTAGAGAAGGAATATAGAAGAACGAAGAAGGTTAGAAGCAAAGTCATAAGGTCGGCATATGTTGTTAGCCATTCACCTCCTCCCCCAGATTCTTGTTTCTTTTTTCTTCTACTCATTTTCAGTCACCGCATTTCCTTGTATTATATTTTCTTGATATCTTTTTCTCTCAGTTGGTGAAAGATATGTTTTTAACTTATCCTCCAATATTCTTGGATTTACACCTGACTGAATTGTTAAAATGCCTTCAAGCATCATTTCACGTCTATTTGATTCTATTTCACTTTTTAGTTCTAACTTAGTAGCTAATGGTGTAAAAACAAGGTTAGCCAAAACTGCACCATAAAACGATGTAATAAGTGATACCGCCATCGCAGGTCCAAGCTTTGATTGATCTTGAAGTTGAGACAACATTTGTATAAGCCCAATCAGGGTACCAATCATACCAAAGGCTGGTGCTAAGCTTGCCCAAGCTTTTAATACAGCAATACCGCTTTGATGCCTTTTTTCCATTTCTCCTATTTCTAACTCAAGAATGTCTTTAATAGTTTCAGGTTCAAGTCCATCAACTACCATTTGAATTCCTTGTTTTAAAAAGCCATCTTCAATTTTAGATATTTCATCTTCTAATGATAATAAACCATTTCTTCTTGCTTTTTTGGAAAGCTCTACGAATGTTAATATTAATTCGTCTGCTGGTGTATGTTTATCTATAAAGGCATTTTTTAATACTGCAGGTAATCTTTTTACAGTATCAAAGGGAAAGGATATAATAACTGCAAAAAGAGAACCAAAAACTGTTATAAAAAGAGAAGGTGCATCCCAAAACGTTTTTAAACTTCCGCCCATAAGCATACCAAATATAACGGCAGCAGTTCCTAAAAGTAGACCTGCAGCAGTTGAAAAATCATTCTTTTTCATTTTATTACCTCCGGTCTTGTTGACATATACGCTATCTTAAATTGAATGATTCTTTGAATTATAGTTTGAGGATCTTCAATAACTACATATTTCTTATTTGTTGTAGTTGTAATTACTGTATCAGGAGTAACTTCAATTTTTTCAATTAGATCACAGTTTAAATAAAATTCTTTATTGTTTAAACCTGTTAACTTGATCATACCTTATACCTCATTATCTCTTTAGGTTTAATAGTTCTTGAAGTAATTCATCAGAAGTAGTAATGGTTCTTGAGTTAGCCTGAAATGCTCTACTTGTTACAATCATTTCAGTAAATTGTTCTGCTAAATCAACATTAGACATTTCAAGCAGACCCTGTTGAACTTTACCATAACCCGATGATTTTGGTAATCCAATTTTTGCATCTCCTGAGTTTGCTGATACACTGTAGGTATTACCACCCATTTTCATTAAACCTGCAGGGTTTTGAAATGTAGCAAGTGTTACTTTTCCTATTGTAATAGTTTTGTCTCCATAGATTCCCTTTATTGTACCATCTTCTGATATAGAAAAGCTTGTCAATTTAATAGGTTGTTCTGAACCTCCTATTGTAGCTTCTAATGGGATATAAATATCTTTTAATTGATCAAGAGTTGTATCTGCTGTTATTTCTTCAGGTTCTAATGATTCTTCTCCAGGAGTAAAATCTGGAGTTCCTTCTAATTTTCCTTCATTTAGTTGTATACTTGTATTTAGAACACCTCTAACATGTAAGCCTTCTGATGTAACTAATGCTCCATTTTTATCAATGGTAAAGGAACCATCTCTCGTATATCTCGTTTCCAATCCATCACTTACAATAAAGAAACCATTACCTTCAATTGCTAAATCTGTTGCTCTTCCAGTAGGTTGAAGAGCACCTTGATTCATATTTGTATCAATACTTGCAATTGTTGTTCCTATACCTACTTGTTTTGCATTAGAACCACCAAAATTATTAGTTGGTTCATTTGCACCTTGAAGGGTTTGACTAAGCATATCTTTAAATGTCACTCTACCAGCTTTAAACGCTATAGTATTAACATTTGCAATATTATTACCAATAACATCCATTTTGATTTGATTAGACTTCATTCCACTTACCCCTGCAGATAATGATCTTAGCATTTTATCTCCTCCTATTTATTTAAATTTTCGTCTTTTGTACTATCTTCTTTTAAAAATGAGTTTATACTAATTACATCATCAAGATTATATTGATATCCATCAGAAATTAAGTATACATTATTTCCAATTACTTTTGTTGATTCAATAAATACTTTTTTGATTATATTGTTTTCGATAACCTCTACTTCCTTTCCGATCATATTTATTGCTTGACTAAATCTTTGTGATGCATATAGTTTTTCCATAGTGGAATTAAGATTTTGCATTTGTTCTAAAGCTGAAAATTGTGCCATTTGTGCTACATATTCTGTATTATCTTTAGCATTTAAAGGGTCTTGATTTGACAATTGTACAGTTAAAATTTTTAAAAAAGCATTCTTATCTAATATTGAGTTTTTATTTCTTATGTTAAGGTTAGAATCATTTAAAATTTTATTGATTTCCATATTACACCACCTTTTTATTCATCTTCAAGTATAAATTTGTTATTATGATTTTTCTTTTTTTGATTTTGATTTTTGTTACTATTATGGTTATTATTGTGATTATCCGTTTGTACATTTAGATTTATTTCTTTATATTCATAGCTATTATTATATATTTGTTCCCTTAAATAACTTATATTTTCTTTAAGTAAGTTAGCAACTTCCCTATTATTTGCTATTATTAATCCATTAACATTACCATTATCATAGGAAATTTTAATGTTTATTTCCCCAAGTTCTCTTGGTTTAAGATTTATTTTTAATTCATATATATCTTCGTTTTTTATATTTCTAATTTTACTTGCAACTATGTTAAAAATTTCATTTATTTTTTCAATTTGATAAAAACTACTGTTAGACATAATAAAGTTTTTATTATCTACTTTTACTGTATTTATAAAATTATTGTCATTTAATAATTGAGACTCAGTAATAGGTAATTCATCAACTAAAATGGATTGATCATCTAAACTTTTTAAGATGTCTACATTATTTTCTAATTCGTCAAATATTAATTGATTCATATTCTTATCATTTTGGATCTTAAATGAGTACCTTGGCATAATGATATTAAGCTCTTGTGTTAAAGGATTAATTTCTTCCTTTTTCACTATATTATTGATTAAATTTCTTACTTCATTTAAACTTAAAAAGGTATTGTTTGTTTGTATTTTTTCACTTTTATTTATTAGTAAGTTATTAAATATATCATTATCTTTAATGTTATTATATTTAACATTTCTGTAATCTAAAGTAATATTTTCAAAAGTAGTAGGATTAAATTCAGTATTAGTTAAATTTAATCGATTTTTATTTTGTGTTTCCATTGTATTTATTTCTATGTCACTATGTTTTACTTTGGTTTGTTGTTGGAGATAAAATAAAATAATAGATAATTCTTTATAATCATTTTCGTTTAGATTCAATTTTTCATTATTAAACTCAAATAAATTATCATTGGAATTATTCATTAAATACAACAATTTTTTTATTTTATCTAAAACATCATTTTTTAAGTTAATTTCATTTATTTGAGGTATTTCAGTATTAAGTACATTTAATAATAAATCATTAAAATTTGATAATTCTTTTGGTTCATAGTTAGAAAAATTACTATTAATAAAATTTGGGGTTGATGCTTGAATTTTATCTATTTTCATATAATCCCCCCATTCTTTTTAAAATAGTTGATTATTGCCATTTCATCAATTATTTTATTTTCAATTTTATTTAATTCAGATAAGAATTCGTTATAAGATTTTTCCTTTAGATTTTCTAATACCTTTCTTTCCTTTGTGGCATTTATTAACTGTTCCTTTATTTTTTCAAGTTCATTTTCTAATATAATAAGGTTTTTTTGTTCTTCAATGAGTTTGCTTTCTAAATAATTTATATAACTAATATAATTTTTCAAATCATAGCTAAATGCTGAATTAATTTTATTATTTTTGCTAAAATTTATTTTTTCTTTTATATTTTCTATATGATCTTTTTTTATCTTTATCTTATTCAAATATTCAGACATTTCTAATTTGAGAGAGTCTTCTCTTTTACATTTTAATTCCAATAGCTTTTCTAATTTAAATTTATAGTTCATATTTATGACCACCTATCAATTTATCGAATTTAACATTTCTAAAACTTCAGCAAATCTATGATGTTCATTCATTTTCTGTCTTAAGAATCCATTTATTTTATCATTTAAAGCTATTGCTCTATCAATCTTGTAATTACTACCTTTTTGATAAGCACCGACATTTATTAAATCTTCAGATTCTTTATAAATTGCAAGAAGATCTCTTAATTCACTTGCCTTTTGATAATGGTTTTCTTGTGCTATTTGAGGCATCAATCTCGATATACTTGATAATATATCAATTGCAGGGAAATGGTTCATTGAAGCTAATTTTCTTGATAAAACTATATGACCATCTAATATACCTCTTACTGCATCAGCAATTGGTTCATTGAAATCATCACCATCTACTAAGACTGTGTAAAAGGCAGTGATAGAACCTTTATTTGAATTACCTGACCTCTCTAAAAGTCTTGGTAACATTGCAAAAACTGAAGGGGTATAGCCCTTTGTTGTTGGTGGTTCTCCAATAGTTAGACCAACTTCACGTTGTGCCATTGCAAAACGAGTAACAGAATCCATCATTAACATAACATTTAGACCCTGATCTCTAAAATATTCAGCTATGGCTGTAGCAGTAAATGCCCCCTTTAATCTAAGTAGAGGAGGTTGGTCTGAGGTGGCAACTACAATTACGGATTTTTTTAAACCCTCTTCACCAAGATCTTTTTCTATAAATTCTTTAACTTCTCTTCCACGTTCACCAATTAAACCTATAACGTTAACATCAGCTTCACTATATTTTGCAATCATACCTAAAAGAGTACTTTTACCAACTCCAGAACCAGCAAAAATACCAACTCTTTGTCCCAAACCACAAGTTAAAAATCCATCTATTGCCTTAACTCCTGTTGGAATTATGTCGGTTATTCTTTTTCTTTGTAGGGGGTTTGGAGGGTCAGAGTCAAGATTATACTTTGCTTCATACATTATGCTTGAACCATCAAGGGGTCTTCCTAAACCATCAAGTATTTTACCAAGTAATTGTTTTCCAACTGGTACCTGCAGTTGACTACCAGTTGGAAAAACTAAAGAACCTGTAGATACACCTGTTAAATCTCCTAAAGGCATTAACAAAATACCTTTATCTGTAAAACCTACAACTTCAGCTTGTACATATTTACCATTTAATAATTTTATATTGCAAAGTTCACCTATAAAGGCGTTTATCCCTTCAACTTCTATTGTTAATCCAACAACCTTTTTAACCTTACCTATAAATTTCATTGTTTCTGTGCCTTTAATCTTTTTAATAAATTTATCATAATCAAGCTGAAACATTGACATCATTCCTTTAATAATTTATTTAAAATTGTTTTTAGTTGAGTTTCAACTGTAGCGTCTATTATACCATTATTTGTTTCTATATATATATCACCATTTTGAAGATTTGAATCTGCAACAATTATTAATGCACTGCTTGAATCAATAAATTGCTCTAATTCTTCTTGTCTTAATTTTAGTATTTTATAATCATTAATTGATGTTTTTAAAATTATATTGCTTTTTTGTTTTACTTTTGAAAGAGCCTTTTGGGCACAATTTATAATAGCCTCACTACTAATAGATAATTCTGATTTTAAAACTTCCTTTGCTATTTCTACTGCTAAATTGATTATGTCGTCTTTTGATTTTTCGACATAACCATTGACTTCAGTGTATATTCCCTCTAAATATTTATTTGCTTCTTCAATTATTTTATTTGCTTCTCCCTTTGCTTCTGAAATAGCCTTGTTGTATCCGTCATTATATCCTTTAGTTAAACCTTCTTTATAACCTTCTTCCTTTGCTTGCTCTAAAATTTTTTTAGAATTATGTTTTGCATTGTTTATAATTTCTAAGGCATTTTTATTGGCTTCATTAATTATTTTTTTAGCATCAAATTCTGCCTGTTTTTTGATTTCTTCAACTATTTCTTCTATATTTATTTCATCTTTATTTTTTATATTAGTATTAATAAATTTATCAATAGATGGTGGTGATAGTGTAATCTTATCGCTAACAGAAGTATGTTTAATAACGTTATACGATAATTGCATCATCACCACCCCTTGACATTACAATTTCTCCAGCTTCATCTAATCTACGTATTATAGACACAATCTGTTGTTGTGCCTTTTCAACATCTATTAGTCTAACAGGCCCCATAAATTCTAAGTCTTCCTTTAATGTTTGTGCAGCACGTTTTGACATATTACTGTAGATTATATTTGAAACGTCTTCTGAACATCCCTTAAGAGCAAGGGCAAGTACCTTCATATCAACTTCTCTTAGTATTCTTTGTATTGAAGCATTATCAAGTGTAATAATGTCTTCAAATACAAACATACTATCTCTAATTTTTTCTGCAAGTTCTGGTTGATATCTATCAAGTTCTTCAATGATTGACTTTTCTGTAGTTCTATCCACATTGTTTAATATATCAACTAATGTTTGTACACCACCGATGGTTGCAAAATCTGAACGCACTACATTTGAAAGCTTTTTTTCAAGGATTTCTTCAACTTCTTCTATAACTATTGGAGATGTATTGCTCATTGTTGCAATTCTCTTTGCAACATCCGTTTGCAATTCTTCAGGAAGTCCTGATAAGAGCTGTGCTGCTTTTTCAGGTTGTAAATAGCATAAAATTAACGCGATAGTTTGAGGATGCTCGTTTATTATTACATTTAATAATTGTTGTGCATCTGCTTTACGTGCAATTGAAAATGGTCTATATTGTTGTGTAATTTCAGAAACCTTTTCTATAATCTCCATTGCCTTTTGTGGACCTAATGCTTTACTTAGAAGATTTTTAGCATAATCAAATCCACCCTCTATAATATAATCCTTTGCTTTATTCAAATTAACAAATTCTTGTAATACTTCCTCACGTAATTCTTTTTTAATTTTTTGCATATTTGCAATTTCAAAAGTAATTTTTTGTATATCATTTTCAGGCAATTTTTTTAATATTGGAGCTGAAGCATCAGGACCTAAAGTGATAAACAATATGGCTGCCTTCTGTACACCAGTTAATTTATCCTTATCTTTTGCCATAATTATCACCTCTCATCCTCTGCTAACCAAGTTTTAACCAGTTCAACAACCTGTTCTGGTTTCGTAGAAGCATAGTTTTTAATTTCCTTTTCAAGATTCATTTCTTGTTCTATATCTTCAAGAACAGGTTCATAGGCAATAGGTTGTTTTTGTATTACATCTCCTATCAACATATCTATTTGATTTTGTTCTATTTGTTCAACATTTTTCTTATTTTTCTTTTTATAAATAAGTGCTATAACCAATAGAACTATAAGCCCTGCTACTGCTTCTCCAATCATAATATAAGTTTTTCTTTTCTTAGCTAATTCTTCTTGTTTTTTCATCTCTTCTAAATCAGCTTGTGCCTTCTTTTTATATTCATCATTAAAGGCTAATGCTTCAATATTAATTACGTCCCCTCTTTCTTCTGATAAACCTGTAGCAGCTGAAACTATATTTCTAATTGACTGCTTTTCAAGTTCACTTAAATTACCATCAATTACTACAGAAACAGTTAATCTCTTTATTTCACCTGGTGCCTTTATTATCTTTTCTTCAGTTTGTCCAATTTCATAGTTAGTAATTTCTTCTTCTCTATTAGAAACTGATGATTGATTATTGTTCTGAAATGTATTTGACATATTATTATTTATTGGACTCCCTGCTGCACCTTGAGAATTTGAGTCGTTTGAATTTTCTTTTATTTTATGCTGACTTCTTATTATAGAATCCTTATCATATTTGATGGTTGATATTTGTCTTGAGTCAAAATCTAAATCAGCATTTATCTTTACAGTTACTTTATCCTTTCCAAAAACCTTTTCAAGCATATTTTTAACATCTGATTGAAGATTTTTTTCAAATTGATTCTTAAACTCCTGTTGCTTTGTTGATGTTATGATTCCATTTTGTTCATTTTCAAATATATTTTCACTAAGAAGATTCATATTATTATCTATAATTTCAACATTTTCTTTAGGTAAGTTCTTAACACTTGCTGAAATTAAAGATATTATTGCCTTAACTTGTTCTGGACTTAATTTGCTGTTTCCTTTTAATTTTAGAGTAACAGATGCCCTTGCCTTTTCTTCATCTCTTGTAAAAACTGAATCTTCAGGTAAAACTAAATGGACTCTAGCCTTTTCTACTTCATCAAACCCCTGAATTGTTCTTGCAAGTTCACCTTCAAGTGCTCTTTGATACATTATTTTAGCTTCAGTATCAGTAACACCGAATTTATTTTGGTCAAATAATTCAAATCCCTTTAAATTTGAAGGTAATGTTGTGTCAGAAAATATTGACAATCTAAGTTCTTCTACTTTTTCTTTTGGAACTAAAATTGAATTTCCTTCAATTTTATATTGTATTTTATCGTTTTTCAATTTTTCTATTACCTTAGAAGAATCTTGAGGTTCTAAGTTTGAAAAAAGCACATCGTATTCTACTCTATTTGAATATATTGCAAATATTACACAAGATATTATAAGACCAGTTAAAATAATGATTAATGAAATTTTTTTTGATTTTGATAAGTTCTTCCATTTATCACCTACACTTTTAAAGAAATTAAGAACTTTATTCATTTTTAGCACTCCTTTATGTTAACTATACCTGAATTCTATTTATTTCTTGATAAGCTTCAACAAGTTTATTTCTTATTTGAACTGCTAATTCCAATGAGAGTCGTGCCTCTTCTACAGTGAGCATAACTTCGTGAATATCCTTTGCATCACCTTTTATTAATTCAATTGTCTTATTTTCAGCATCTAATTGTTTTTCATTAAGCTTGTCTAACTTTTCCTTAATTATATTAGAGAAATCAATGTTATTGGTGTTGTAATTTGATTGCTTATTAACTATATTGTTGTCTATCAAAAAATTAACTTTATCTATTGGCATTTATATCACCTACTTTCCAATTTCTAATGCTTTAAGTGCCATTTGTTTTTGTGAGTTTAAAGCTGTAACATTTGCTTCAAAGGCACGTGTTGCAGTGATAAGATCAACCATTTCATCTAAAATATTTACATTTGGCATTAAAACGTAACCGTTGCTATCAGCGTCTGGATGATTAGGATTATAAACTTTTTTAAAAGGTGAATTGTCTTCAATTATTTTATCAACTTTTACACCATTGTATTTTGTAGATGAATTGCCATTTATATTATTTATTTGTCTTTCAAGATTTTCTTTAAATGTTACTATTTTTCTTTTATATGGTCCACCATTTTCAGTTCTTGTAGTTTCAATATTTGCTATATTATTTGAAATAATGTCCATTCTTAATCTTTCAGCAGCAAGACCACTTGCACTTATTCTCATTCCTGTAAAAATATTGTTCATATCATCACCCCTTATTTACCGCTAATAACTGTTCTTCTCATTGCAATTCTTGAATTAGCTTGACTTACTAAAGCATTATACAGTATTTGATTTGCAGCTAAGTTTGCCATTTCTATGTCAATGTCAACATTGTTTCCATCTAATCTTAAAGAGTTTGATTTGTCCTGTATTATTTCATATTTTATATTTTCAATTGATTTTCCATCATTTATGTGTCTGCTGTTTGTTGTTTTTAAGTTTATCGAAGTGCCATCTAATGCACTTTTTAAATTTTCCTCAAAAACTACCCTTTTCGCCTTATATCCCGCTGTATTTATATTGGCTATATTATTAGAAATTGCTCTTCCTCTTTCGCTTGTTGCATCTAATCCTTTTTTTATTAAATAATATGACAAATTATCTATATTTTTTATCATACATACACTCCTTTTTGAGTATTTCCACTTCTATATAACAATTTATTACATATTATATCATAAGTCAACATAAATTACGTTAAATTAATAATAATTACATATTTAATTTATTATTTAATATGATTATATATCATATTAAATAATAAGCTATATATATTTTATATTAAACTTTAGCATTTGAAAAGTAAAAATTACAACAAAAATAGGCTCTATTTTACAATAGAGCCTATAAATTTTTATTTTTTTATTTTTTTATACGCTTCTTCAAATGCATCCCTTAATTCTTCAGCAAACTCGAGAATTTCTTTTGCTATATTAATATCCTTTTTAATATTAGCCTCCACTAATCTTCTATACATATAATCATATAAAGCCATTAAACTTTTAGATAGTTCTCCTCCAACCTCCATATTTAAAGTTGCCATAAATTCTAAAATTATATTTTGTGCTTTAATTAAGTTGGTATGTGCTTTTTGATAATCCTTTTCTTCAAGAGATGAAATTGCTTGTTTTATAAATCTGACAAGCCCCTCGTACAGCATTAACAATAGTTTTTCCTTTGACGCAGTAAAAACACTATTTTGTTGATATGCATTTAAAGCATTATTATTATACATATATTTACCCCCTCAAGTCTATTAAATTTCCTGTCTGGTCCTGTAGTGTCCTTAATAGATAGTCTATATCATCAATATAACTTTCTATTAAAACTTCTCCATTTTTGTTTAATATTTTTAGTTTTACTTTATTCTTTTCTGTTTTTGCCTCTGACCTAAGATTATATTTTGCTAAAAACTTTGCAAATTCTTCTATAGCTCGATTTTGTTTGTTTAAGTCGAATTGATTATTGTTATTTTTTTTATTCGCTTGAGCTTCGGTTGTATGATGTATAATTCTATCTATTATTTTTGTTTCTATCTGTCTAATTGTATTAATATCTATTTTATCAAGTGTTATGGGGTTAATTGGCATAAGAGACACCCCCTATCTCTTTTCATCAACTATAATACCAGCTATTTCACACATCTTAGCAACCATATCTAATATTTTTTTAGGAGGTATTTCTTTTATAACTTCCCCTGTCTCATCATTAACAATTTTAATCATTATATCCTTTGTTTTGTCGTGTATTTCAAACTTTAAATGTGTGCTTTCGTTGAATACTTTATTGGCTCTATCTACAGCTTTTTCAACATCTTTTATATCTATATTTTGTTTCTCTAAATTTTTATCGCTATTTTCAAATGAATTACCTTTAAAGCTTATATCTAATTTTTGATTAATTTTTATTTGTTCATTTACATTATTTATTAACTTGATATTATCCATAAAATCCCCATCCTTTATCCCTTTAATTCTTCTAAAATATATATCGTATCTATTTCTAATTACTTTATAGATTATATTAGATTTTAAATATTTATTTTCATAATAAAAATGGAGGAAAATCCTCCATATATCAAAGTTTTTTATAAACAAATATTGAATCCATAGGTTCTTTTATAGCGTATTTTTCATTTACCATTTTTTGTTCTTTTATTTTTTTTAAGTCTATTTTTATTTGTTTATATTTTTCATCCAATAATTTTTTAGCAAAATTATCTAATTCTAATATATTTAACTCCTCAACTATTTTTTTTAAATCCTTTTTGTTTTCAACCTCATCAATTTTTTTTATTAGTATATCGCGTTTTTCTAACAACTCATTTAAAAGGTCAAATTCCTCTTTTTCAAGTGCCTTTATTATGTCTTCAGTTATACATTTATATTCAATAAATAAATCAAAAATATTTATCATTTAAACATCGCTCCTAATTGAGATGAAAGCCAAGCTGATTGATCATTATACTTTTGCATTGCCTTCTCTAATTTAGCAAACTGTTGATAATATTTATTTTCCTTATCAAATAGCTTTTTGTTTAAATCCTCTATAATTCTGTCCTTTTGCTGTAATTCCTTATATAATATATTATTAAACTCACTAAAGTCTCCCTTTAAACCTGCCTTTTCAAGTAAAGCACCCTTTTTACCTGATGAGTTTCTTGTTGTTCTTATATTATCTTCAAGAATATCCTTAAGTCTTTGGAAAATTCCTATTTCACTATTTCTATCTCCCCTACCTGTATATGTTTTATTTGGATCATAGGCAATTGAGGAGGTTTTTGTTAATAGATTTAACACATCATCTGGTCTATTTTCCAAAGCAGCTTTTAATTTTGACTCATCAATAATTATTTTTCCTTTTTGTGTGTAATCACTTGATGTTGAAAGACCAATTTCTTGTATAGAAATACCTGAATCCTTAAGTGGTTCAAAAAAGGCTTGTCTTAAATTATAAACTAAATCTTGCAACATACTATCTCCCTTTAAAAGACCTTCTTTAGCCTTCTCTTCCCACTTCTTTATTTCATCTTCCTTCATTTCCTTCCTTTGTTCATCTGTTAAGGGTCTATATGAATATGCCCTTTTTTCTGAAATCTTTTTATTTATTTTATCTATAATTTCGTTATACTTTTCTACAAATTCCTTTATTTTATCTATTGCAGGTTTAGAGTTTACCCCTACAGAAAATTTAATAGTATCTGTTGTAGATTCATTTAAGGTAAATGTTAGTCCATCAATTGTAAAGGTATTATTTGATTTTGTAACTGAAGTATAATCTGAAGCACCAGGAGTTTTTATTTGGAAACTTGCATCTTCGCCGTTGTCAGATGTTCCATCTGTAATTCCTAATAAATCATTAGCCCCATTTATAGTTATTGTTGATTCACTTCCTGTCTTTGCAGTTTCAATTGTAATCTTTTTAGTAATTTCACTATAGTATGCCTTTAACTGTCCATTGGATTTTGTATTAATGGCTGTTATTATATCTTTATATGTTTTATATGTTTTATCTGAACCATATTCTATTTCTATAGGTGTTGAATCGTTGTATCTTATACTAAGAGAGCCACTACTACTAACTTCAGTGCTTATGTCAGGTATTTCCTTGGACTGCACTTTAGCCGTTTGAGCCAATGTTATATCTTTTATTTCATACTGTCCTGCCCTTGCACTTGCTGTTGCTGTAACCTTTACTGCAGATGTTGAAGTTGACATATTAACACTATAGGGTGATAGACTATTTGGAGATAATATATATTTTTCTGGACTTAATACATCAAAGTATGTCTTTTTAAATGTATTTAAGTCCCCTATTATTTCTCTATATAAATCCTGTCTCCATTGTATTATCTGTCTATCCTGCTTTACTTTGTCAACCTTAGTTCTTTCTGCCTGCATAAGCTGTTTAACCATATTGTCAACATCAAGGCCTGTTGCAAGTCCTGTAATCCTTAGGGTGCTTGGCATAATTACCCCTCCCTTATTAGTCTTTTTATAATATCCTCTGTATCTTTTAATGAGATTCTATTTTGTTCTTTGACTTCTTCTATAAGCTCATATCTTACAACCCTTACATCTTTAGGTGCTTCAATTCCAATTTTGATATTGCCTTGATTATTTTCTAATATTGTTATTTCAATATTTTCACCGATTAAAATTTTTTCTCCTACTTTTCTTGTTAAAATGAGCATGGTATCTCCTGCCTTATACTATATTTCTTCTCATTTAAAATAACCTGTTTGGCTTTATTATTTTTTACATTTATAACAATAGGAGCTAAAAGATTTACTGTTATTTTATCATCCCTAATTGTCATTACATTGAAAACTAAAACGTCTTCATAACCATTTATTCCTAATAAATTAATCTCTTCATTTGAAAGTTCTATTTCATAATCTTTGAAATAATCCCAAGGATTAATCAATAGTAGACATATTTCCTTTTCATCTATGTTTTGTAAGCATTTTATATTTGAATCTTCTATATTTAGAATCACATAATTTTTATATTCTTCAAGACCAGGTATTCCATCCTCAAAATTAATAATATCGTTATTATTTATATTTAAATCTCCAAAAAATTTAGTTGATATCTGCATAACTATCTCCTACCTTAAAAAGTCTAATAAGCTTGGTTGTAGTATTTTTGCTCCAGTTTGTAGTGAAGCTTGATAAACACTTTCCATTACTTTATATTCCATAACCTTTTGTGCTATATCTATATCATAGGTTTTAGCAAGAAGCTGTGTCATATTAAATGTTTCCATATCATTCTTTTGCATCATATCCTCAAGTCTTTTTTGTTTAGCACCAACTTCAGCCCTTATTTTTAATATATTGTCCATCTCTTTATCTAAATTACCTAATTCGTCTGCTGCACTTTGATTATTGTTTAATTTATTTACTATATCTGTTATCACTTTAAATAACCCTACTTCACCTTGAGAATTTGAACCTGTCTCATTAAAGTCGCTTCCTTTAACTGATACATCAATATAAACACCAAAGGACATCTCCTTTTTTAATCCATCTTTTGAACCTTTATATTGTATATTGCCATTTGCATCCTTTACAAATGGAGGTTCTGTTGTATTGTCTCCACCAAATATATATCTTCCATCGTATGAGGTGTTTCCTATTTGCATAATTTGGTCCTTTAATTGTTCTATATGCTTTTTTAAAGCGTGCATTTCTGTTTCTGTATAACCACCATTACCGCTTTGAATAACCTTTTCACGCACTGTTTGAAGTGCATCTCCTATTTGTCCCAGTGCCACATCTACAGTATCAAGCCATCCAATTCCTTCCTCTATATTCTTTTTATATCTTTCATTAGCTGCTATTGATGCCTTAAGCTCCATCGTTCTTGCAACTTTAAAGGGGTCATCTGATGGTTTTTGTACTTCATGGCCAGATGATAATTGATTTTGAAGTTTTTGCATCTCTTCTAAGTTTACCCTTACATTATTCAAAAAATTCTTTGAAAGCACTTTATTAGTAATACGCATTTAATCACCTACCTTCTTAAAAGTCCATTAACAACCACATCAAGAAGCTGGTCAATTACACTTATCATTTTAGCATTTGCCTCATAGGCTCTTTGAAATTGTAGCATATTAGTCATTTCCTCATCTATTGAAACACCAGATACAGATTCTCTTCTTATTACAAGCTGGTCAACTAAATTCTCTTGGTTTTTAACCATTCTCTTTGCCTCTTGATTTGAAACTCCAAGTTCAGATATAGTTCCCTTATAATACCCCTCTAATGTTGCACCAGATGCATTGCTCGTCATTTTTAAATTAGTTAAATCTAAGTTTACACCCTTTAAAGAACCTATAAAATCATTTCTATCATTTAGTTGTGTTATATTAAATCTTGTATTTCTAAGCTGTCCAATAAGGAGTGCTCTTTCTCCATTTCCTGCATTTGAACCTGCTTTACCTGCATTTATCTTATCTAATTTACCATTCTCAATATCGGCAACTAATTTTAAATTTTTAGCTGGAACATCATTTATCTCAGCAACATTATCAAAAAAATTTCCAAAAGGAACTCCTTCGTTATTTGAACCATCATTATGAATGGTATTTACTGCAATTGCAATACCCTTTGCTAATTTATTAAGCTGATTTTTATATTTATTTATTTCATCTGATAATGCCTCAAGTCCCTTAAAACTTCCATTGGCAAACTTTACTGGTTTTATTCCGCTCTCGCCTTCTAAATTAACATTAGGATTTTTATTTTCCCCTGTTCCATAAAAAATATGAGGCATTATATTTAAAATTTTATTAGGATTATCTTTGTCCACTTGAAAATAATTTTGTAATTCTTTACTATCATTAATTGTTACCTCTTGAGACTCAAATTGATTGTTAAAATCTCCATTTATATATCCCTTAAATTTTACTGTAATAGGGAAGTTAATGGTCTTTGGAAAATCCTTTTTGTTAATAGCATTATTATTTGAGTCTGTTATTACAGCATCACTTATAAAATACATAACCTTTTCTATTTTTGTATCTGTTATTAATTTAACTTCTCTTGTTTTTGTCATTCCATTTTCATCTGTATATTCTTCATATCCATATAGTTCTATCCCATTATAATCTGTAGGCTTTGTTTTAATTGAAAGTCTTTCTGAAATCTTATCCAGCAATAAATCCCTTCTATCCATTAAATCATTTGGATTCTTTCCACCTATTGTTACAGCTTTAATCTGCTCATTCAAATCTGCAATTTGTTTTAGCATACTAGAAACTTCAAAAACTTGATTTTGCATCAAATCTGATACACTAGATTCAATATCTTCAAGTTGTGTATAGTTATGTCTTACACCTTCACAAAGTGCCATAGCATTACTTCTTACAAGTTCCCTTGAAGTTGAGCTTTCTGGGTTAGTAGCTAACCCCTGCCACGCATCCCAAAAGCGAGTTAATAGTGTTCCTATACCTGTATCAGAAGGCTCAGTAAAAACTGTTTCTATTTGAGATAAAAACTGTTCTCTTGCCTTATAATTTTCAAGTGTACTTGTTTCTTTTCTTATATAAAAATCTAAAAATTCATCCCTTGACCTCGTTATACTATCAACCTTAACACCTGTTCCTATTTGACCTGGTTCTGCTGAGGTTGTCAATGATGGCATACCAAATGGTGTTGTAGTTTTAAGATTTGCCCTTTGAACAGAATACCCCTCTGTATTGGCATTGGCTATGTTATGTGAAACAACGTGTAGTGACGTTTGCTGCGCCTGCATTCCCCTCTTTGCAACATTAAATGTATTAAAAAGACCACTCATTTTATTTTCCTCCTATATTGTTGTATTAAATATGCTCTGTAGAGATTCATCTACCTTTCCCGTACCCTTGTATGTTACTATTTTATTTTCGTTACTTAATAGGTTTGTATACATTTTAATATAGGCTAAAGATTGCTTTGTAAGGAGCGAATTTAACTCATTTTTTTCTTTAATAGTCTCTGTTAATTTAATTATTTCTTCTATTAATTCTTGTTCAATTATACCTTCAGAAATTAGGTCATTTGCAGTTTTACTACCGCATATTTCTTTTCTTTTTCTTTCAAGTTTGGATAACTCTAATGCTAAATTTTTCTTTTCTTCTATAATTGTAGGCAACTTTGATGCTTCGTTGTTTAAAAGTATTTTCCTTTCATCCTCTAATAAAATTTCAAAATTCTTTAATATATTTAGTTCAGATGTTAATATTTCCTTTATCATAATTATTCACATCCCTTTAATTCCTTTAATAATGATTTTGCTATTTTATCTGTATCAATGTCATATTTACTATTTTTTATTTGTTCCTTTATTCTATCAACTTTTTCATTAACTACATCATAATCCTTAGCAACACTTAAATATTTAGCTATTTCTTTACTAACATTGGAAATCTCAATTGAATCAGATCTATTAGCTTTAACTGTATTGTTATTTTGGATAGTTCTATTATTTTTATATATGTTAATAATATTGCTTGTTGTAAAGTTAATTTTCATAATATACCACCTCATTATGATTATCGTAGTAAAAACATAAAACTTTAGAGTAAAAAGTCTGCAGTTTTATTTTCCCTGCAGACTTTTTACTCTTTCGGCATTACTAACTATACTTGTTATTCTTACACCAAAATTTTCATCTATTACTACGACTTCACCTAAAGCAACTTTTTTACCATTTACTAAAATTTCAACAGGTTCTTCTGTTAATTTATCAAGTTCAACTAATGAGCCAACAGACAGTTCGAGTATATCTTTTATTGTCTTTTTTGTTCTACCTAATACGACTGATATTTCAAGAGGAACATCAAGAATTAGATCAATATTTTTAACTTCATTAGTTGCAATTGGAGTAAGTGGTGCAAATTCAGCCTTTTGAACATTATATTGTGGTTTATTATACTCGTGCGGTGTATATTCTACTTGTTGAGCATTTGTGTTAGTATCAATAAAGTAGTTTTCAACATTTGCTTCATTATCAAAAATTTGTTTTTGTTCTTCAACTTTATTCTCTTCTGTACCAGTTAATTTATTTATTATCATTTTGGCTGTTTGTATGGGTAGCAGTAACATTATTTCACTATCTACTAACGCATCAATAGTAAGTCTAAAGGAAATCTTTACTATATCATCATCCTCTGATATTTTTTCAGATAGTTTGTTATTTTTCTCATCCCAAACCGATGCATAAGGAGGTGAAATATTAATTGGCATATTTAACATTTGTGATAATGACGTAGCAGATGAACCTATCATTTGGTTCATTGCTTCAGACACAGCACTTATTTCAATTTCCGATAAAGTGTCTGCTTTTCTTGTACCATCACCACCCATCATTAAATCAGCTATAACTATTGCATCGGTTATTTTAATTAATAATAGATTTGCACCAATTAAACCTTCAATATATTCAACTTCAACAGATATAATAGGAACATCAAATTCTTTTTTCATCTTGCGTAATGAAGTTATACTAACTCTTGGCGTAGTAATATTAACCATTCTATTAATTATTGTAGAGAGAGCTGTTGAAGCTGATCCCATCGAAATATTACCAATTTCGCCTAACAAATCCTTATCAGTTTCAGAAATTGTTTCTTTTTGTGTAAAACCTCCATTTAAAAGAGCATCTATTTCCTCTTGTGAAAGTAGTCCATCATTCATAATCTTCCACATCCTTATCTATAATTTCTGCTATTTGTATACCCATTTTTTTACCGATAACACCAGGATATACTTTGTAATGTAAGTTATCTTCAATATAATAATTTAATGTACCGTTAATTTTTGTATTAAGTTTAATACAATCACCTACTGTTAAATTTAAAAAGTCTTGAACTGAAATTATTGATCTACCCAATTCAACGTGTGAGTCAACTTCTACATTCATAATATTTTTTTCAAGCTTTTTAGTTACTTCAATATCTGATTCAGTCTTTATATTAGATCTGTATTGTATAACAAGTTTATCTATAAATTTTTCTACTGATATATAAGGAATACACATGTTAATAAAACTTTGATTATTATTTATCTGAACTTGCATTGTTATAAGTTCAACAGGTTCATTTGGTGCTAAAAATTGGTTTAAAACAGGGTTTGTTTCTAAGGAATCAATCTTTGGTTCTACTTCTATGATATCTTCCCAAGCAAGTTTTAGCCCCTCAAGCATTTTATAGTTTATTTTTTTAATAATATTTTTTTCAATTTCCGTAAATTCTCTAACCTTAATAAGTTCTTTGCCTTCACCACCGAACATAATATCTATAGTTTGAAATACAAACTGAGGACTTGTTTCAAATAAAAATAATCCATTAAAGGGTTCTAAATAATAGGATATAAGTATAGTTGGATTAGATATAGAATGAATAAATTCTTCATATGTTATTTGTTCAGTGGATATAACTTTAATTTGTACAGATGTTCTTAGGTTTGCTGTCAAATAATTCGAAGCTATTCTGGCAAAATTTTCATGAACCATTTCCAATGTCTTAACGTGTTCCTTTGAAAACTTATTAGGTCTTTTAAAATCATATTTTTTTACTTTTTGTTTAGTTTCCTCTGTTTTTTCCTCAAGACTTAATTCACCTGAACTTAAGGCAGACAGGAGGGCATCAATTTCACTTTGAGATAATATTTCTCCCATCTTATCCCTCCTATTACTTTATCAAATTTTCACCGTCTAATAATGTTACAATATAATCTTTAAAATTAATAACTCCTCTTGTTAACGTATTTTCATTATTTATTTTTTCAAGCATATCATCAGTAATATCAACAACCTCTTGAACACTGTCAACCATAAGTCCAACTTTTTCCTCTTGTACTTCTACAATAATAATATTTTCCTGAACTTTTTCAGAATCTACATTTAAATATTTTTTTAAATCAATCACAGAAATTATATTTCCTCTTAAATTTGCAAGACCCCTTATATAATATGGAGCTTTAGGAACATAAGTTATATTCATCATTTTTTCTATTCCATGAACAAGTCTTGTTTCTAAAGCAAATCTTTCTTTACCAATATTAAAAATAACTACTTGCATTTCTAATCAACTCCTTAACCAAGCACCTTCTTTAAGGCTTCTAAAACTCTCTCTGGTTGGAATGGTTTTACGATAAAGTCTCTTGCTCCTGACTTTATTGCTTCCATAACCATTGCTTGTTGTCCCATTGCTGAGCACATAATTATTTTAGCATTAGGATCAAAGGCTTTAATCTCTTTAACTGCTTGAATTCCATCCATCTCAGGCATTGTTATATCCATTGTAACAACATCAGGTTTTTCTAATTTATATATTTCAACCGCTTTAGCACCATTTGGAGCTTCGCCTATTACTTCATAACCATTTTTTGTTAGTATGTCCTTTAGCATCATTCTCATAAAAGCTGCATCGTCAACTATTAATACTCTTGCCATTTTAATTCCTCCCTTAATTATAAACCTAATTTATTTAATAATATTTCTAATGAACCTGGCTTTGGTATAAAAAAGAAATTACCTGCTATTTCATTATTATCAACTATGAATTTTGTGTCTATAGCTAAAACATTTTCACTATACTGTTCTGCATCCATAAACGTTGTTGTCATAATTGCAGCCAACATATCGATAGCTACAGATGGCACAGAAGTTACAACTGACATATTTGCTAACTGAGCAATTGCATTTAAATAAGAATTTCCCAAGATGTTACCAACTTCTTGAAAAATTGAGTATAGCATATCTTCGTTTAATTCTGTCATTCCAAACATAAGCGTATTTGTAAACTTTTCTGCTTCTTCATTTTTTATCATAAATAAAATATTACCTAAAACATCTCCAAATACCTTTAAAAGTACTGCAACAACTACATCATCATCATTGCCTACTCTTCTTATCATATCGTTAAATTCCAAAATGTCAAGTTGAGGTATTTCCATATCAACTTTTTTATTTATTAATTGAGACAATGCTGTTGCTGCATTACCAGAGCCTATATTCCCAACTTCCTTTAATGCGTCAATTTGAAATTCAGTCAATTTTAATTCCATAAAATCACCTACTTTAAACAATTGCAGCGACATCAAGTATTAATGTAACTAATCCATCACCTAATATTGTCGCACCCACATATTCCTTTAAATTTTGCAACAATTTACCCACTGGTTTAATTACAATTTCTTGTTGGCCTAATAACTCATCTACAAGCAGACCAACAGTCTTTTCACCTGTTTTTACAATTACAATGTATTTATTGTTTGATTCTACTGATTTTAGATTTAATTTTTCAGATAATCTGATGATTGGTATTATCTTATCTCTGTATAGTATTACTTCTTTATTATTTGTTAACTTAATCTCATTTACGTTAATATTAATTACTCTGTCAATAAAACCAAGAGATATTGCAAATGTTTCATCAGATACCTTAACTAATAATGCTTGTATTATGGAAAGAGTTAATGGTAACCTAATTATGAATGCTGTTCCTTTACCCTTTTCACTAACAACCTCAACAGTTCCACCTAAATTAGATATTTTAGTTTTAACAACATCCATACCAACACCGCGACCAGATATGTCAGTTACTTTTTCACTTGTACTAAATCCTTGCATAAAAATTAAATTTTTAATATCATTCTCTGACATACCCTCAGTGCTTATACCTATAGATTCAGCCTTCCTTTTAATTTTTTCTAAATCAAGTCCTTTTCCATCATCTTCAATTTTAATTACAGCTTTGTTCCCCTCTTGGTATGCAATTAACTTTATAGTTCCCTTTGCTGGTTTACCAAGTTTAATTCTTTCTTCTGTTTTTTCTATTCCATGGTCAGCTGCATTTCTGATTAAATGTACTAATGGCTCTCCTATCTCATCTATAACTGTTCTGTCTAATTCAGTATCTTCTCCTTTTATTATCAAATCAATATCTTTTCCAAGTTCCTGTGATAGGTCTCTGATCATTCTTGGGAATCTATTGAACACTCTTTCTATAGGTAGCATTCTTACCTTCATTACTAAATCCTGAAGATCAGATGTAATTCTTCCTACTTGCTCTAATGTTTCGTGTAGTTCACCTAATCTGTAATTTGTGCTAATTTGCTCCAATCTTGTTCTGTGAATTACTAATTCTCCAACTAAATTCATAAACTTGTCTAATCTTTCTAAGTCAACACGCACTGATTGGTGGGCTTTTTTATTTTTTTCCTCTTCTTTGGTTATTTTTGCTTTTGTATTTTCTTGTTTTTTATTGATATCAACATCGATATTGTTAGATTCTAATTGATTATCAGATTGTTTTTTAGTTTCAAGATTATTTATTGATTTAGATGATTCAGCTATTGAATTAATATTAACTTCTTTAATTTCAGATATATTTAAAATTAAATCTTTAACTTCATCTGCATTCTTTTGTGTTAAAAACATAATATAAAATCTGTCTTGAAAATTCTCTTGCTCAAGGTCATCAACCGAAGGTACTGTTTTAATAATTTCACCTAAATCTTCAATTGTTTTATAAACTAAAAAGGATCTTGCAGATTTTAAAAGACAGTCATCAGTTAAAATAATTTCAGCTGTATATACGTTATAATTTTTTTCTTTTGCCTGTTTTATTATGTTTTCATCATAAATATTTAAGGTAAAATCTATATTACTCTTTTCATCTTTTTGCTCTTTTTTACTTTCACCAACATTTTCAAGTTCTTTTATTAAATTATCAATGCTTATTTTTTCATCATTACCATCCCTTATATTATCTATCATTATTTCTAAAGTATCCAAACATTTAAATAAAACATTAATTATGTTTGAATCAACCTTTAAAATATCATTTCGGAATTTATCAAGCACATTTTCCATTTTATGAGTCAATTCAGCTATATCAGTAAATCCCATACTTCCAGCCATACCCTTTAAAGTATGAGCAACTCTGAATATTGAATTAATTATATCTTTATTTTCTGGATCCTTCTCCAGCTCTAAGATATTTTGATTTAATGTTTGTAAATTTTCAGATGATTCTTCTAAAAAAACATCTAAATATTGGGACATATCCATATTAATTACCTCCCGGCTTTCTATATATAAATGTTGATGCTTTTTCATATCCAAATTCCTTATAATTATAAATACTTTCAGTTGCACCTACAAATAGCAATCCTCCAGGTTTAAGAGAATTGTAAAAGTTTTGGTAAATTTTATTTTTAGTTTCTTGAGTAAAATAAATGACTACATTTCTGCAAACTATTAAATCAAAACCAGATTCATATTTATCTAAAATTAAATCGTGTTTTTTAAATGTTACCCTTTTTTTTATATCTTCTGATATATAAAATTTGTCATCCTTTTTTGTAAAATATTTATTTAAAGTATTGTCATCTACATTTCTTATTTCATTTTTATTATAAACTCCTTGTTTGGCAACCTCTAATATAGTTTGATCGATATCGGTTGCTATTATTGTATGTTTCTTATTAGGAGTTAGTCTATCCATTATTATAGCAAGTGTGTAAGGTTCAGCTCCTATTGAACAAGCTGCACTCCATATTTTTAAGCTATTTTTTTCGGGTCTTAAATAATACTTTATCTTCTGTTCTAAATCTAAGAAAAGCTCCTTATTTCTAAAAAATTCAGATACATTAATTGTTAAATGATCTAAAAATTTTTTACTTAAGTTTGAATCTGATGATAGTTTGGTTATAAAATCAATTTCATTTTTTGCTCCTGCCCGTTGCATAAAATTTTCTATGCGTCTAATTAGTTGTTTTGATTTATAAGCAGAAAGATTAATTCCATATTCTTTTTGAACAAACTTTTCAATTTTTTCAAATTCCATTGGTTCACGCCCTCTTCAAAAGTTTTAGAATATATTCGAGAATATCATTTTCGTGTAAAACTACGTCTACACAACCAGTTTGTATTGCAGATTTTGGCATTCCAAATACCACTGATGATTCTTCATCCTGTGCGATTACAAAACCTCCATATTTCTTCACTTCAATTACACCTTCTGCACCATCCTTACCCATACCTGTAAATATCGCTGCTATTGTACCTGATTTATAATAATTTGCAGCACTTATAAATAGTTTATCTACTGCTGGTCTAACTCCGTGTATTTGAGGTGATAAGTCTAATCTAATTTCACCATTAACTACAAGCATATGGTATCCACCTGGTGCAATATATACAGTATTTTCTTTTATTTTTTGTTTATCAACAGCTTCTACAACTTCTAAATTGCTTGCTTTATTCATTCTTTCAGCAAAAGCCTTTGTAAAACCAACAGGCATATGTTGTACAACAAGAACAGGAATATTTATATCCTTTGGAAGTTTAGTAATTAAATCAAATAAAACCTTTGGTCCTCCAGTGGAAGCACCAAGGAGAAGAACACTATATTTGTTTTGATTTATATTTATACTTTTATTATTTAA
>NZ_FQVG01000066.1 GCF_900129265.1 Caloramator proteoclasticus DSM 10124
AAGAAGTAGTCGCTACATAATATTTAAGCTTTGCAGTAGCTACGCATATAAAAATGATTTTTATGAGATTGTAGCAAATATTCACAAGTTAGAATGAAATTCTTTTATTATTGTTCTTTGATAAGTTCAAAAAGTAAAATTTTATACTATAGGTGAAATCTATTCTTCTTTAATGTAAATATCTGTAATTTATGAAAATTTTATTCATATAACAATTATACTAAGATTTCTTATAAATATTTTTCAGTTTAATTTTTGGTTGGTGAATAATTCAGGCTTAAATTTAGATAATATACGCTCCGCAGGAATAGCCAAAGCTAAAACATGGGCATTACTCAATTGTATATCATTAGTTGCTGGCACAATAGCTGTAAATAAATTAAACACATTATCCACAAGTGCTTAGTGGCAATAAAATATAATATTTACCATAAAATCACAATATTTGTTTGTGGTTTATTAAAGTGCGTCAAAAACACATATTTAAATCAATTTTTATTTAAAATCAAACAAATCAACATTACAACCTGTGGATAAATTATACAGTTTTAAAATTTCTTAATTGTGCAATTTCCTCAATTATCTATATTTTATACAAAAATTAAACAAAAAGGGGCTGTAAATACAAAAAGTTAGGACACAGCCTAACTTCATTTTGTTGACAAACCCAATTGTTAGCTAAAGTATGAAAAAGCCCCATGAAAGGATTTTATTTGGCTCTTTCATGAGCTTTAGCAATTCTTAGGTTTTCGACTTTGAAAAAATCCGTAATTCGGCACAGGACGTGCCGAGCCGAGCGGCCATCAGGACGATGGCATCGCGAGGGTAGGACTTTTTCAAACAAAGAAAAGCTTAGAATTGATTAGCGAAATGAACGAATACCCAATAAATCCTTCATGGGGCTAATCAATATATAACTTTTTCAACAACGTGAAGTTAGGCTTAAACCTAACTTTCAATATAAATCCTTAAAACATATCCTTCTTTGCAAGATAATATGCTGCAACTCCTGTTGCAAGTGCCGTAATTAAAAGAACTATATAAAATCCAAAGGGATTTTCTGCAAAGGGAACTGGTACGTTCATACCCCAAAGTCCTGCAAAAACCGATGGAATAGATATTACAATAGTAATTGATGCTAAGAACTTCATAACTATGTTTAAGTTGTTAGAAATGATTGATGCAAAGGCATCCATTGTACCACTTAATATGTTACTATATATATTTGCCATCTCTATTGCCTGCTTGTTTTCAATTATAACATCCTCAAGAACATCTTGATCCTCTGGGTATTTGTTTATCATTTCAAGCTTTAGCATCTTTTCAAGGGTTATCTCATTTGCCTTAAGAGATGTTGAAAAATAAACAAGACTCTTTTCAAGTTCAAGAAGCTGTATAAGTTCTTTATTTTTCATTGATCTATGAAGCCTTGCTTCTATAACTGAACTTGTTTTATCTATCTGCTTTAGATAGTTTAAGTAATAGGTCGATATTCTAAATAGTATTTGTAGTATAAATCTTGATTTTTTGTAGGTATAAAAGCTTTTAATTTTGCCCTTTATAAAATCTTCAAGTATTTTATTTTCTTCAAGGCATATTGTTACTATAAAATCATTATTTAAAACAATACCAAGTGGAATTGTATAATAGTTTAGTTTTTTGTTTTCGACATCAATAAATGGAATGTCAAATATAAATAGGTATTGATCCTCTTCAATTTCTAAACGCGAACTTTCCTCTTCATCAAGTGCTGATTTTAAGAAATCAACCATAATACCTGTCTTACTTGAAACATATTCAAGTTCTGTATCTGTTGGATTTATTATATTAATCCAACATCCCTTTTCAATAGTTTCAACCTCTACCGTTGTGTTGTCCTGAATAGTCTTATAAATCTTTATCATTCCGTGCACTCCTTTCTACACCCCACAAGGGTGCAGAACAGTATGCACCCTTGTGGTCTATTTTAAGCTACTACTATAAGGCCCATCTCCCATATATTTACACCTCTTTAAAATATATATTACAATAATAATTTACATTATATATCAAAAAAAGACAACCTATTTTTGTTCAGGATTTAAAATAATTATAGGTTTAGGCGGAACAATTATATCCTTATTATCACCATTTTTAGGAAATACATTTGGCCTCTCACAAATGCCGGTAAATCCAACAATATATCTTCTTTGCTCTATTAGTTCACCATACTGCTTTATCTTTTTAGTTAACAAATCAAAGGATACTCGTATTGCCCTTTCATACTTCTCTATTGTATTTCTAAAATGTTTAAAATCAGATCTTTGATCGTGTTTACCATTTGCTGCAACTGTACCATTTATTACAACCCCATCAAACACCTTAAAAAGTTCAGTTAATGCCCCTACAACATTAAAGGAATTTATATTATAGTTATTCGATTGAATTGGTGTAATTAAAATCTCCTGAAGTATACATTTTATTATATATCTTATCTCATCCTCTATAACTGCTATTTTATATTCAAGCTCAAGTTCTATAAGTCTTAGTATTTTAAGTAGACTTTCATTTACCTTGTCCCTAAGAGCAACTACTATATAATATTTTATCATTGTAATGCATTCTTTTTCTGTTAGAGTTCTTTTTCTATCTGCATCAAAGGGAACATAGTTTACATTGTAAAGCATCCTTATTATCTGCCTTTTATTAAATTTTCCAAAGTTCATCTCAATAAATTTATCATATCCTGTAGATATTAGTATATCTTCCGCCTTACATCTCCATTCAACATCATCTATCCTATCTATTATTTCCCTAATACTCACTCTAAATATCAAGTATTCAAAAACATTTACCAAAATTTCTTCTTCAACCTTTTCTGCCACAAGTGCCAGCTTATAATTTCTACAATCCTCATCAACATAAGGTGGAATATATTCTCTATTGCATATTCTATTGTAGGCATCTATTATTACCTGTTTTTTTCTACAGGCATTACAAGGGTTGTATGAAACCCTTTTATCCTTAATCCCACCCTCTATGCTCTCCTTTATATACTCATTAAAGCAGTCATCAAATTCGCAGTCATCTTCAACTGTTTCAAACCGCTCAGACAGCCTTTTTATAAAATCGTCAATCTGCTTGTCTATATTATCTCCCATAATACCCCACCCTATATCTTAATCATATTATAGTATATTATATATTTATAAAAATAATGATTTTTCAAATATTCTAAAAAGTTTTCAACAATATCCACAAGCTTGTCCACATCTTATACACAATATTTTTTTATCCAACATTCTTCCACATTTTTTTCACAAAATATTCCACAGGCTTATCCACAAAACCTGTGGATAAGCCTTAAAAATAGTGGATAACTCTTAGCAGTCCTTCTCTGCCTCACCCTTTATTAGTATATCCATAGGTTCTACAAAGAATCCCTTAAATTCTATGTCACAGAAGTTGTAAAGTTTGCTTAAATCTCTACAGAACTTAAATCCTTTAACAATATATTTATACTTAAACTGATTATCACAAACATCCTCTTCTAACGGGTAGCAGATGGAATGCTCAAGAAGATTAATCATTAAATCCTTTCCTTCATATTTGTAAATTATATTTTTCTCTATAATAAACTTTAATATTATTTTATTATCATATATCTTATATTCAAAACTATCTATTACATCACTGCCACATTCTAAATCATATTTCTCGTGAAGGCATACAATCTGGTCTAATAAAATATTTCCATCTATTCTTTCTACGATTTTATCAACATATAAATCTAAATTATTCTCAAAAGTATCTGTTACTGATTTTCTCTTTAAAAGTTTTACATCGTATTTAATATATTCATCTGTATAAATTATAGGAGCTATAAATTTTTTATAGTAGCCATCCTTTTCAAATATTATTGTGTAAACTCCAACAGGTAAATTTAAACTATATTCTTCATCAAATATTTCTGTTTTTATTAGACTACATTGTTTATATACCTTCACAGTTACTCCCTCAAGAAGCTCCATTGTTTTGCAATCCATTATTTTACCAGATATATTTATTAACATATTCTCATAGGCTGCCAAAACATTAACACCTTCATCACGAACGATATCAGTTGTATCGGCATTTATAGCCGATGCACGTGCCTCATTTAAATATTGAAGTCCAGTCATTATAAAGTATCCATCAAATTGTATTGTTAAAGTTTCCTCTTGGTCTGGTTCTAAATCTCCAACCTGCCAAACAAGAGTACTTGTTGGAGAGTCATAAAATACTGCTCCCATTGAAGGTGTATAAATTGGTACTTCACCTGTAAATACAAAATTTTCATTCAGAACATCTACAACTTTTACTCCATACACCTTAACTTCCGAAACATTTGTTACTTTTATCTCTACTGTCCATCTGTCTTTTTTGCACGCATTGATCTCTGTAGGCCCATCTATTAATGTCTTTGTTATCTCTATTTCTCCCTGTTCTTCATTGACACAGACTCCTTTGTCACTTACAGGCCCTACAGGTTTTATATTATCCCCAGTTAAGGTTGCAAAGTTTATAATCTTAAACCCAGGATATTTAAATGAACCTGTTATTGTAACCACTAATGTTTCAAAGTTACCTGGGTCAAGGTCTCCTATATTCCAAGTTACTGTAGATGTCTCCTCATCAAACTCTGCAGAAGTTGTACCACTTGGTGTTAAAGATACATCTGTATCCTCAAGTCCTAATTCTGCATTTATAACGTCCTTAACTACTAATCCCTCTGCGGTTGACTCTGAATTATTTGTAACTGTAAGTGTATATGTCCAGGTAGTTTCCTGTTCTGGATCTATACATTCAGGATAAAGTGGGCCATCTGTCACTTCCTTTGTCAACATTACCTCAGGTTCAACAGACTTATTTATTTCATCTCCACAGATTATATCTTTAATCAAAATTTGGTTTTGAGTAGATGTGAAATAGCAAAGGCTAAATACTGTTGTATCAAAATTAAATCCTTCAAAGGCTGAGATTGGTGCTTTAAAATCTAAAAAGTAGTCGTCATCTGGTGTTTTGGCACAGGGAAACTTTGTATTTGCTTTAATTACCCTAATATCCGTTCCAAATACATCTTCAACTAACACGCTATAGATTATTACCCCAAATGGATTTTTTATTATCAATCTATAATTTCCACCGCTTACGTCAATTGTGAAGGTATATTTTAAATTTACTCCAAAATTGATAAATACTCCCCAAGCAAATTCTTTAAATTCACCTGACTGACTTTTAAGTGGTGTTTCATTTAATCTCATTCTAAAGGAAACTTCTCTATTTGTTTCAGTTTCTGGATCAATATAGTAGTAGGCTGCTGGATTTGAAAGGTCTCCTACAATGTCCGTTGAACAGGGATTTACATTATTAGGAACGGCTGTTATAGGGAGTCCATTTTCTGTGTATATTATCCAATTACTTTCGCTTGGAAAAGGCACAAAAATCACCTCTATATTTTATACTCTATATCATATTATGAATAGATAAAAAAGGTGCTACAATTTATTCTTCTTTTCCTGCAATTAATATATCCATAGGTTCTACAAAGAATCCCTTTCTATTTGTAATTTCAAAATAAGTCTGCCATTAATTATTCTGTATTTATAAAATCCCCCACATAAATTTTCTATTTTATAATACGCTTAAACTAAAGTTTCAGTTACTCTCTTATGCTAATTTATCTAATATTTTCATATAATTATACGAGGTGATTTTATGAAGAGAATCTATACAGTAATCCTAATTTTAATCTGCCTTTTGTTTACATCCTTTACTCCGATAAACTTTAATAAACATAACGTATATGAGATAACAAAGGAACTATCATCTGATAAATACAGAGGAAGACTTGCAGGTGATAAGGGAAATAAACTTGCAGAAGATTATATAATTTCACAATTTAAAAAGAATGGATTAAAGCCTCTTTATAAGGACTTCCGCCAAAGCTTTGAGGTTTTTGTTCCTTTGATTGAGGGAGAATGTATCCTTAAAGTTTTTGACAGTGAAAAAAAGAAAATAAAGGAATATAAGTACGGAGAGGATTTTAAAGAAATTATTTCTGGACAATCACAGGGTGGAAGAATATATGCAAAGCTTGATGACAAGACAATTAAATTTGAATCAAGGATAACAGGCGAGAGTTTAGGAAACTACGAATATGATAAAAGACTTATGAAGGATGGTGTAGGGGCTGTAATTTATTCCTTTGACAGAATGATGAGATTTAGAAGTCCCTATAAGGAACAGGTGGAATATAAAGAGGGGCTTATTAAGATTTCGGTTCAGACAAAGGTTTTAAAGGAACTTGAGGAGTTTAAAAGACAAGGCTACTATATTGAAATACAAAGCCCTGTAAATTACAAGAAGGTTAAGGTAAGCAATATTATAGGAATAAAGGAAGGGAAGGATAAAACCCTCCCCCCTATAATCTTCTCTGCACATCTTGACCACGTTGGGTTTGATGCAGATGGTGTAATATACTCTGGTGCCCTTGACAATGCCTCTGGCATTGCAATGCTTATTGAAATTTCAAGGGCATTGAAAAACACCTCCTACGACAGAGATATTATTTTTGCTGCCTTTAATGCTGAGGAGGAGGGACTTATTGGTTCTTCCTACTTTGTGAAAAATAGTGGACTCAACTTAAAGGATGCTGAGGTTATAAATTTTGATATGGTAGGTTCTAAAGAGGATGTACCTTTAAGTATATTAACGTCAGGTAACAGAAGTGTTTTTTCAAGAAGTTTAGTAGAACTACTTAAGGAAAAAATAAAATGCAAAAATATTTATCAGGATAACAGCGACCACGCTTCCTTCTGCTATGAAAACATAAATGCAGTAACTTTTATACACGATGATACAAGCAAAATCCACACACCAAAGGATACAATTGATAACATTGATATAGATAGATTTGAAAATGTTTTCAATGCAATAAATATATACCTTGAAAGTAGAACTAAACTTGTTTATAACCCAGTGGTTAATCAATTTTCCTTTACTTCTGTCATATTAGGATATATAGTTGCATTAATTATTTTAGAATCAATATGTTTTATAGCAAGTAAAAGAGAGTGATATTATGGCTCATTTAGCAACTATCTTAGATTTAAAAAGGATAATAAAATACAAACCAAGCTACGTTTCAGAAGAAGAGCTTTATAATATATATAATGACGGGTATATGGTTGTATCTGATATAAACCCGGTCCACTATTCATATCCCGTTAGATACTATGACAATCTTATAATTAGATATTCAATAAAGGATTATGCTGAGCTTGCTGAAATGCTAAAACTTTTTTTAGACCTTTTTAATGAAGACCTATATATAGCAAACATTCCAGAAGAAAAATTAGAGCTGTTTAAATCCTTAAACTTTAATCCTCTTTATAAATTAAATACAATGATTAAAAAAAATTATGATATAAAAAACAATATATCAAACTGCTACTTTGTGCCATATTCAAATATATATTCAAAGGCTATGGTTGATATTGATAACAGCTTTTTTGATGATATATTCAAACTAAAACCCCACCATATTATTGAAATGGCAAAGGATCCGTATATCAAAATTACTTTGTGTATTTCTAATAATAACTGCATAGGTTATAGCATATACAAGCTTAATGCTACACTTGGTTTTGGTTATATAATTAAAATTGCAATAGACAAAGATTATCAAAACAAAGGCTTTGGTTCTATGCTTCTTATGGACATTGTAAACTCCTTTAGAACAAAGGGGGTTTTACCTATTTTAATTGACTGCATAGATTCTTCTACTCCATTTTTTGAAAAGAATGGGTTTATTCCTATAAGCTCTAACTACTTGTTAAAGTACACTTATAAGTTATTGTAAAAAAGTACAGCCCACACGAGCTGTCAGAATGTTGAGTTATATATTGCTTAGCCCCATGAAGGATTTCTTGGGCATTCGTTCATTTCGCTAAGCAATTCTAAGCTTTTCTTTGTTTGAAAAAGTCCTACCCTCGCGATGCCATCGTCCTGATGGCCGCTCGGCTCGGCACGTCCTGTGCCGAGTTACGGACTTTTTCTACGTCTAAACCTAAGAATTGCTAAAGCTCATGAAAGAGCCTATTGAAATCCTTTCATGGGGCTTATTCATACTTTAGCTAACAAACAGGTTTGTCAATAATCTAAGCACAGCCCATACGGGCTGTGGTCTTTACTCTACATCTGTGTTTCCACTTGCTGTTTGTCCCTTTAAGAATGCATTTATAAACTCATCTATTTCTCCATCCATTACAGCTTGAACATTACCTATTTCAACGCCTGTTCTGTGATCTTTAACAAGAGTATAAGGCTGGAATACATAGGATCTTATTTGGCTTCCCCATCCTATATCCTTTAAGTCTCCTGTTAGGTCTTCTATCTTTTCTTTATGTTCCCTTTCCTTAAGTTCAATCAGTTTTGACTTTAACATTTTCATTGCTCTATCACGGTTTGCGTGCTGTGAACGCTCTGTCTGACATTGAACTACAATACCTGTTGGTATATGTGTAATTCTTATTGCAGACTCTGTCTTGTTTACGTATTGTCCACCAGCACCACCTGAACGGTAGGTATCTATTTTTAGGTCTTCTGCTCTTATATCAATGTCCTGTTCAGGTGTAATTTCTGGAAGAACTTCAACAGAAGCAAATGATGTATGTCTTTTACCTGCTGCATCAAATGGGGAAATTCTAACAAGTCTATGAACTCCCTTTTCTGCTTTTAGGTATCCGTAGGCATATTCACCCTTTATTTCAAGTGTTACACTCTTTACTCCCGCTTCATCACCAGGAAGCATATCTACAACGTCAACCTTATAACCCCTCTTTTCTGCCCATCTTGTGTAGAGCCTTAATAGCATTGAAGTCCAGTCGCAGGCTTCTGTTCCACCAGCACCCGCGTGAATTGTAAGTATTGCATTATTCTTGTCATATTCACCTGATAGAAGTATTTCTATCTTGAAATCTTCTATTTTCTTTTCTATTTCTCTTCTCTCCTGCACTATTTCATCAAGTGCATCCAAATCCTCAACTTCATCGGATAGCTCAATTAAAACCTCAAGATCGTCAACCCTTCTTACAAGGTCTTCATATCTTTCTACTTTATCCTTTAGGGATTTTAATTTTTGTGTTACCACTTGTGCATTTTGAGGATCATCCCAAAAGCTTGGATCATTCATCTTGTTTTCTAAGTTTTCAATCTCCTTCTTTAAATTAGCGATGTCAAAGAGAAGCCCCCATTTCCTTAAGTGCTTCCCTCATCGGGTTAATTGCTGCATAGTGTTCTTCAAACATTACGTGCACTAAAATCACCTTCCCTATTATTTATTTTTTCCACAACAGTGTTTGTATTTCTTGCCACTTCCACAAGGACATGGCTCATTTCTACCTACCTCTTTTTGTTTCTTTATAGGAGTTTTCTTAACTGATTCATCATAGTTTGTTGATGTTTCCTTTGCAACTCTTTCTCTCTTTACTTCTTTTTCTGGCTTTAATCTGCATAGGAATCTTAGAGTATCTTCCTTTATACTATAAATCATTTCATCAAACATATTCATACCCTCAATTTGGTACTCATATATTGGATCTCTTTGTCTGTATGCTCTAAGTCCTATACCCTGCTTTAGGTGATCCATAGCATCTATATGGTCCATCCATTTTACATCAACTGTTCTTAGAAGTACTATTCTTTCAATCTCTCTTATCTTGTCATCTTCAAAATCTTTTTCTTTATTTTCATACATATTAGTTGCTATGCCTAATAACTTTTCTCTTATTTCTTCTTTACTTAAGTTATCAAACTCTTCAACACTTAACTTGTCTGAAATGTTAAATACATCTACAAAATAGTTAATTAGTCCCCTTAAATCCCATTCTTCTTTATGTCTATCATCAGATATGTGTGAATTTACTGCTGCATCTATAACGTCCTCTATCATCTTGAATATCGTATCGCGAAGGTTTTCTCCCTCAAGAACCTGTCTTCTTTGATTGTATATTATTTCTCTTTGTTTATTCATTACATTGTCATATTGTAAAAGGGATTTTCTTATTTCAAAGTTATTTCCTTCAACCTTCTTTTGTGCCTGTTCTATTGCATTTGTAACCATCTTGCTCTCTATCGGTTCATCATCAGGCATTCCCAATCTTTCAACTATGTTACTTATTTTTTCTGAACCAAATAGACGCATTAAATCGTCTTCAAGGGATATATAAAATCTTGATTCTCCTGGGTCACCTTGACGTCCTGAACGTCCTCTTAATTGATTATCAATTCTTCTTGATTCGTGTCTTTCTGTACCTATTATCTTAAGTCCTCCAAGTTCTGCAACACCTTCTCCAAGCTTTATATCGGTACCACGGCCTGCCATATTAGTTGCAATTGTAACCATTCCCTTTTGTCCTGCATTTGCAACTATTTCAGCTTCCTTTTCGTGATATTTGGCATTAAGAACTTGGTGAGGTATTCCCCTCTTTTTTAACATACTTGAAAGATATTCTGATTTTTCAATACTTATTGTACCAACAAGAACTGGCTGTCCTTTTTTGTATGTTTCTACAATTTCATTTACTATTGCATTAAACTTTGCTTCTTCTGTTTTGTAAACAACATCTGGTTTGTCAACTCTTGCAACTGGTTTATTTGTAGGAATTACTATAACATCAAGACCATAAATTTCTCTGAATTCACTCTCTTCTGTTTGTGCAGTACCTGTCATACCAGAAATTTTGTTATAAAGTCTAAAGTAATTTTGGAAGGTTATTGTGGCAAGAGTCTTTGATTCACTTTGAACCTTTACTCCTTCCTTTGCTTCAATTGCTTGGTGCAGACCATCAGAGTAACGTCTACCATACATCAGTCTTCCTGTAAATTCGTCTACTATTATTATTTCTCCATCCTTAACAACATAGTCAATATCCTTTTTCATTAATTTATGAGCCTTAAGTGCTTGAATAACGTGGTGCTGAATCTCCATATTTTCTGCATCAGCATAGTTTTCTATTTTAAAGAAATTCTCTGCCTTTTTAACACCCGTTTCTGTTAAAATAACTGCATGTTGTTTCTCATCAACTTCATAATCCTCTTTAGATAATGTTCTTACAAAAGTATCAGCAACTTGATATAGATATGTTGACTTTTCTCCTTCACCTGAGATTATAAGAGGTGTTCTTGCTTCATCTATAAGTATTGAGTCAACTTCGTCTATTATCGCATAATTAAGCTCTCTCTGAACCATTTCTTCTTTATATATAACCATATTATCTCTTAGATAATCAAAACCAAACTCATTATTTGTTCCATATGTTATATCGCTGTTATAAGCTTCTCTTCTTTGAACTGAATCTAATTCGTGTGTAATAACCCCAACAGTTAAACCTAAAAAGTTGTAGATTTTACCCATCCATTCAGCATCACGTTTTGCTAAATAGTCATTAACTGTTACAATGTGAACTCCTCTACCTGTTAGAGCATTTAAATAGGCAGGTAATGTAGCAACAAGTGTTTTACCTTCACCTGTCTTCATTTCTGCTATTCTTCCCTGATGAAGCACAATACCACCAATTAACTGTACTCTAAAGTGCTTCATTCCCAATGTTCTCCACGCAGCCTCTCTAACTACTGCAAAAGCTTCTGGCAACAAATCATCTAATGTTTCTCCCTTTTCTAATCTTTGTTTGAACTCAAACGTTTTTCCACGAAGTTCATCGTCTGATAGTTTTGACATTTGTTCATCCAGTGATTCTATTTTTTCAACCAAAGGCATTATCCTTTTAATTTCTCTATCACTATATGTACCAAAAATTTTTTCTAAAATCCCCACTTTATTCACCTTCTTTTACTAATTTAAATACAAATTTCATTATATCATTTAAAACAATCGTTATCAATATTGAAAGGTTAAGATTGTGTTTACACATATGTGAACTACCCCCACTTATAGAAGTGGTGGCTTCGTGGTCAATACTCCCAATGGAGCAAGTTATCCCACGCTCAAAGGGCTGTTCCTTCCCCAAATATACCAATTACATGGCTAATTTTAGCAAATTCTTGCTTGCATTTATATCTCTATCATGAACTGCACCACACTTTGGACATTTCCATTCTCTCAATGCTAAATTCTTTACATCAAAATTTTTATATCCACATTCACTGCATATTTGACTTGATGCATAATTTTGTGGTGCTATTATTATTTCTCTGCCATACCATTTTGCCTTGTATTCTAACAGCCTTCTAAATTCTGCCCATGATGCTTCTGTTATTGCTTTTGCTAATTTATGATTTTGTTGCATATTCTTTACCTGCAAATCCTCTAAAACTATAACTTGGTTTTCGTTTATAATTTTAGAAGATAATTTGTGCAGAAAATCTTTCCTTTGATTTGATATTTTTTCGTGGAGTTTAGCAAGCTTTTGTCTTGTTCTTTCATAGTTTTTACTTTGCTTCTGCTTTCTTGA
>NZ_FQVG01000069.1 GCF_900129265.1 Caloramator proteoclasticus DSM 10124
TAAACTTTTTATTACATTTTCGAAGCCAATTTTATGAGTAAATTCTTTAAGCAATAACAATCCTGTATCAGAAGATAAGTCACCACCATCAAAATTTAATCGTATTTTACTATTGCTTTCTAAACAAATATCATATAAACTAAACATTGAGAACCCTCCCTTTGTTTGGTATTTGTTTAGCAACTATATTATAACAAATTTGGGCCCTCTTTTTCATGTTTTTATTTCACTTTTTAAGTGAAATGCAGTTTAGTAAAAAATTAAGTTAATATGGGCTATAGAACTCTTTTAAATAAATTCCATGAATAATTCAGGTTTAGTATAATAAAGTTAAAATTTTTTAAATATTCAATAATGAAGGTGGTGATACTTTGGCTCTTGATGTAGTGAAGAAAATTAGTGAGATTGAAAAGCAAGGGGAAGAATTAATTAAAGAGGCACAAAGGAGGGCAAATGATATTTTAAAAAATGCAAAGGATGAAGCAGAAAATATTAAACAAAGAGCCCAAGATAGTGCTGAAGTATATTACAAAGAGGTAATTGAAAAGTTTGAAAAAGAAGCCAAAAATCAAATTGAGCCAATGATAGATGATGCAGAAAGAAAGAAACAAGAAATAACAAATATACCAAAGGATAAGATGGAAAGAGCCGTAAATATGGTTATCGAGAGGATAGTGAATAGTTATGGCAATAGTTAAAATGAAAAAAGTAACCATAACAGGTGCAAAGGAAGATAAATATAAGATTTTAAAGGCTCTTCAAAGGGCATCTGCAGTTGAGGTTATAGACCTTAAGGAAATAGTAAAGGAAGAGTTAGAAGGAATAAGTTTTGAAAATAAAACAATAACTGAAACTGAATTTAACTTTAATAGGGTAAAGCAGGCATATGAATTTCTAAGAGCCTTTAGTGATAATAAAAAGGGAATATTGCAAAAGAGAGAAGTATTGGATGCTGAAAAGTTTGAAGATTTTGCAAATACCTTTAATTGGATGGATTTAAGCAACAGTGCAAAATCACTTGAAGAAGAAATAAATAATCTAAAGGCTAAAAAATCAAAGCTTGAATTACAAATTGAACATTATGAGGTTTGGAAAAATCTTGATGTATCCTTAGAGGAACTTAATAAGTTAAAGAGAGTATCCTACTTTATAGGTACTGTAGCTAAAAAATATGAGGCAGAATTGTTAAATGAATTTAAAAACATAGATGGCATCTACATAGAGAGGATATCAGAAAAGCAGCAGGATTTAAATATCTTTGTAGTATGCCACAGGGATGACTATAATCAGGTATATGAAATACTAAAGAAGTATGGCTTTACTAAGCTTACACTTGAGCTTGAGGATACTCCGAAGAATATTATAACTAAATTAACTAACGAGATTAGCGATATTGAAACAAAAGAAGAACAAACAAAGAATGAAGCAGTAAAGCTTTCAAAAAGCCTTGATGATTTAGAAAAGGTATATGATTATTTTAGTTCTCAGCTTGAAATTGAAAGACAAACATCAAAAATAATAAATACGAAAAAATCTGTTATTTTACAAGGATGGGTGCCTGAAGAGAAAATTGGCATACTTGAAAAGTCTATAAATAAATTCAATCTTCAGGTTTATTTAGAAGTAGAGGATGCAAAGGAGGAAGATAACCCACCGGTATTATTAAAGAATAATCCTTTGATTGAGCCTTTTGAAGCAATTACAGAAATGTATGCACTACCGCTTCCAAATGAAGTAGATCCAACACCAGTATTAGCACCATTTTTCCTACTATTCTTTGGAATGATGATGGCTGATGTTGGTTACGGATTGTTGCTTGGTGCAGTAAGTTTATTTTTACTTCTTAAGGCCGATTTGAGCGATTCATTGAAGAAGATGGTTAAACTTTTAGCATTAGTAAGTGTTCCTACAGTAGTGTTTGGTGTTTTATATGGAAGTTTCTTTGGTGGTATTATTAAAATGAAACCACTATGGGTTGACCCTGTGGCTGACCCAATGACAGTTTTAAAATATTCGATAGTATTTGGTATAATTCACCTTTATGTAGGTTTAGGAGTTAAAGCATACCAATTAATCAAAGAAGGAAAGATTCTTGATGCTATATTTGATGTATTCTTTTGGTATGGTTTAGTTTCAGGTTTAATTTGGCTTCTACTTGGTGGAGGAAAACCAGCACAAATAATATCAATATTAAGTGCATTAGGACTTTTATTAACCCAAGGAAGAAGCAACAAGACACTTGTTGGTAAATTCTTTGGAGGATTATATGGATTATATGGAGTGACTGGTTATTTAGGAGATGCTCTATCTTATTCAAGACTATTGGCATTAGGTTTAGCATCAGGGTTAATAGGGTGGTCCTTTAATTTGTTGATAGGTCTTTTAGGAAAAGGTGCAGTAGCCTTTATATTTGGACCAATCATATTTATAGCAGGACATACATTTAACTTTTTAATAGGTGCACTTGGAACATTTGTTCATACTTGTAGATTACAATATCTTGAATTCTTTGGTAAGTTCTATCAAGGTGGCGGAAAGGCATTTAAGCCTTTAAAAATATCAACAAAATTTATAAAAGTAAAAGAAGAAATTTAAAGGAGGAGTCAATTATGGAATTTACAACATTCGTTGAATTTTTAAAACAAAATGGAGGTTTAATCTTTGCACTTCTTGGTGCAGCACTTGCAGCATTATTTGCAGGAATTGGTTCAGCTAAGGGTGTTGGTATTGTTGGTCAATCAGCAGCAGGCCTAATTACAGAAGATCCAGAAAAGTTCGGTCAATCCCTTATACTTCAAGTTATTCCAGGTACCCAAGGTTTCTATGGTTTTATTACAGCTCTAATTATATTAAATAAAATAGGTATTCTATCAGGAAATCCAGTAAATCTTACTTTAGGTCAAGGTTTAATGCTACTTATGGCTTCACTACCAATGGCATTTGTAGGATATAGTTCAGCTATATCACAGGGAAAAACAGCAGCAGCAGGTATTCAAATTCTTGCAAAGAGACCAGAAAAGATGTTCAATGGGGTTATTTATGCAGTTATGGTTGAAACCTATGCCGTTGTGGCACTTATAACTTCAATATTAATGATTGTTAACATAAAGCTATAAGGGAGTGGCTAAAATGAATGGAATAGATAGCCTAAAGGAGAGACTTTTAAGTGAAGATAGAATGAAGGCCTCAGAAATAGAATTAGAAGCGAGAAAAAAGGCAGAAGAAATTATACAAGCTGCGAATATAAAGGCAGCTCAAATAGAGGATGAATTAAGACAAAAGGCACAGAAGGATGGTAAGGATAAAAAGGAGAGAATGATTGCAAGAGCTGAGCTTGATGCCCGAAATATAGTTCTTCAAGCAAAGCAGGAGGCAATAGATTTAATCTTAAATGAAGTGATAAAAAAAATAGATAGTATGTCAAAGGAAGAATATTCAAATTTAATTAATAGAATGATTTTGAATAATGTAGAAACAGGAGAAGAGGAAATTGTACTTTCAATTAAAGATAAGGATAGGGTACAGATTAATCTTGATGAAATAAACAAACAATTAGTATCAAAGGGAAAGAGAGGTCTTTTAAGATTAAATGGCGAATATGCTAATATCTCTTCAGGATTTATATTAAGAAAGAATGGACTTGAGATTAATTGTACCTTTGAAGCACTAATTAGAGGTTTAAGGGATGAGCTTGAGGCAGATATTGCTTCAATGTTATTTTAAATAGCCTCCAGTTCTATAAAAGGAGGGTGAGTAATGGATAATACTATATTTGCTCAATGTATAGCAAGAATTAAGGTTCTTGAAACAAAGATGCTTGATAGGGCAAAGATTGAAACACTACTTGAGGCGAAGGATTTTAATGAAGCAAAAAGAATATTACAGGATAGTGTTTATGGAGATTATATTAATATGCCATCATATGAAGATGGTTTAAAGAAGGCATTAGAAGATTTTTATAGAGAAATGGTTAAGATTTGCCCAGTAGTAGAGGTAGTAGATATATTTAGAACAAAGTATGATGCCCACAATATAAAAACTTTAGTTAAAAATAGGTTTTTACAAAAGAATTTAGACAGTATATTGATTGATGCTGGTACAATAGAAGTAAGTAAATTAAAGGATATTTTTAAGGACGACAATTTACGTGATTTATATGAAGTTTACAGAGATGCTGTCTTTAAGGCAATTGATGAATATAACTCAAACAAAAATCCGCAGGATATAGACATAATTATTGATGCTGCAATGTTTAAAAGGCAGCTTGAAATAGCAAAGGAAACAAGAATTAGTTTTATTAAGGATTATATTCAGCTACTTATAGATGTTTATAATATTAGAACATTTATAAGAGCAAAGGAACAAAATAGAGAAAGAGATTTTTTAAACAAGGTACTAATAAAGGGTGGAAAGGTTGACCTTGACGTATTTATAAATAATTTTATTGAAGATATAGAAAACTTTTCAAACAAGGTATTCCACACAGAACACTTTAAATGGTTAAAGGAAGGATTAGAGGAATATATAAAAACAAAGGATTTAGGAAGAATTGAAAAAATGGCTGATAACTATTTAATAAGTGTTCTAAAAAATTCAAAATTTATTAGCTTTGGGGCAGAACCAGTAGTTGCATATATCTATGCAAAAGAAAATGAAATTAAAGTATTAAGAATTATATTAACAGGAAAGAAGAACGGTGTTGGTGCAGATACGATAAGGGAAAGGCTGCGTGATATATATGTATAAGATAGGAGTTGTAGGAGAAAAGGACGCAGTGATAGCCTTTTTATCCCTTGGTATGACTGTAAGTGCAGTTGATACGGTAGATGAAGCTATTAGAGCTGTGGATAAAATGGCAAGGGAAGGCTACGGATTGATATTTTTAACAGAAACTTTTGCAAAGGATATGGAGGAAACACTACTTAGATATCAAAATCAAATGGTTCCTGCAGTTATATTAATCCCTGGTACTCAAGGAAGCCTTGGAATAGGTCTTGCAAAGATTAGGGATAATGTAGAAAAAGCTGTCGGTGTAGATATATTATCAAAGAAGGAAGGTTGATAGCTTGAAGTACGGTAGAATTATTAAAGTTTCCGGTCCTCTTGTTATTGCTGAGGGAATGGAAAATGCAAAGATGTTTGACGTTGTTAAGGTTGGTAATAGAAGATTAGTTGGTGAAATTATTGAAATGAGAGGGGATAGAGCCTCTATTCAGGTATATGAGGAAACATCAGGTCTTGGAATTGGTGAACCAGTTGAAACAACTGGAGAACCTCTTTCAGTTGAACTTGGACCTGGGCTTATAGAAGCTATGTTTGATGGTATTCAAAGACCTCTTGATGCTGTTATGAGGGTTGCAGGAGATTTTATAACAAGAGGTGTTGAAGTCCCATCACTTGATAGAGAAAAAAAGTGGTACTTTAAACCAACAAGGAATGTTGGAGACTATGTTGTTGCAGGAGACATTATAGGGGTTGTTCAAGAAACAACTATAATTGAACATAGAATAATGGTTCCCTACGGAGTTGAAGGTGAAATTGTAGAAATAAACGAAGGTGAATTTACAGTAGTTGAAACTATTGCAAAGGTTAAAACTCCAAAGGGAGAGATTAAGGATATAATTATGATGCAAAAGTGGCCTGTAAGAAAGGGAAGACCTTATAAGGGCAAAATTCCACCAGCAGAACCAATGCTTACAGGACAAAGAATTATAGACACCTTCTTCCCAGTTGCAAAGGGAGGTACAGCTTGTATCCCAGGGCCATTCGGAAGTGGTAAGACAGTTGTACAACATCAGCTTGCTAAATGGGCAGATGCAGAAGTAGTTGTTTACGTTGGATGTGGAGAACGTGGAAACGAGATGACAGACGTTCTTATGGAATTCCCAGAGCTTAAGGATCCAAAATCTGGTGAACCACTTATGAAAAGAACTGTTTTAATAGCAAATACATCAAATATGCCGGTTGCAGCAAGAGAAGCATCAATTTATACTGGTATAACAATTGCTGAATATTTTAGAGATATGGGATATTCAGTTGCTATAATGGCGGACTCAACTTCACGTTGGGCAGAGGCATTAAGAGAAATGTCAGGACGTCTTGAAGAAATGCCAGGTGAAGAAGGATATCCAGCATATCTAACTTCACGTGCTGCAGAATTCTATGAAAGAGCTGGTAAAGTTTACTGTCTTGGAAGTGATGAAAGAATAGGAGCACTTACTGTTGTTGGTGCTGTTTCACCTCCAGGAGGAGACCTATCAGAACCAGTAACCCAAGCTACGCTTAAGATAGTTAAGGTATTCTGGGGGCTTGATTCAAACCTTGCATATAGAAGACACTTCCCAGCTATAAACTGGTTATTGAGTTATTCTCTGTACTTAGATAAGATATCAAATTATATTGAAGAGCAAGGGCATAAAGGCTGGGGTGAAATGACAAGAGAAGCTATGAAGATTCTTCAAGAGGAAGCAGAACTTCAAGAAATAGTAAGACTTGTAGGTATAGATGCACTATCAGAGAAGGATAGATTAACTTTAGAGGCTGCAAGGTCACTAAGGGAAGATTACCTACATCAAAATGCCTTCCACGAAGTTGACACATATGCTTCACTAACAAAACAGCTAAAGATGTTAAAACTAATATTAGATTTTTATCATCTTGGACAAGAAGCATTAAAGCAGGGTGTATATTTAAGTAAAATAACTTCTCTTCCTGTACGTGAAAAGATAGCAAGAGCAAAATATATACCAGAAGCAGAAATGGCAAAAATAGATGAAATATCCTCAGAACTTCATATGCAGATGGATATACTTGTGAAGGGAGGAGAAGTAAATGCTTAAGGAATATAGAACTATAAGAGAAGTAGCAGGTCCACTTATGCTTGTTGATCAAGTAGAAGGGGCAGTCTACGATGAGCTTGTTGAAATAGAAACTCAAACAGGTGAAATAAGACGTGGTAAGGTACTTGAAATAAACGGAGATAAAGCACTTGTTCAGCTATTTGAAAGCTCAGCAGGAATTAATTTAAAGGATAGTAAAGTTAGATTTTTAGGAAAGACGCTTGAACTTGGTGTCTCAATTGATATGCTTGGAAGAGTCTTTGACGGACTTGGAAGACCAAAGGATGGAGGTCCTAAGATAATTCCAGAGAAGAGACTTGATGTTAATGGTAACCCATTAAATCCTGTGGCAAGAGACTATCCATCAGAATTTATTCAAACAGGTATATCAGCAATAGATGGACTAAACACTCTTGTTAGAGGACAAAAGCTACCTATATTCTCTGGTTCAGGTCTTCCACACGCAAATCTTGCAGCACAGATTGCAAGACAGGCAAAGGTTTTAAATGCAGAGAGTAAATTTGCGGTTGTGTTTGCTGCTATGGGTATTACATTTGAAGAGGCAGACTTTTTTATATCAGACTTTAAAAAGACAGGAGCTATAGATAGGGCAGTTCTTTTTATAAACTTAGCAAATGACCCTGCAATTGAGAGAATTGCAACTCCAAGAATGGCATTAACTTGTGCAGAGTATTTGGCTTATGAAAAGGGAATGCACGTACTTGTTATAATGACTGATATGACAAACTACTGCGAAGCCCTAAGAGAAGTATCTGCTGCAAGAAAGGAAGTTCCAGGTAGACGTGGATATCCAGGATACCTTTATACTGACCTTTCAACTCTATATGAAAGAGCAGGTAAGATTAGAGGAAAAGAAGGATCAATTACACAAATACCAATATTAACAATGCCAGAAGATGATAAGACACACCCAATTCCAGACCTTACTGGATATATTACTGAGGGACAGATTATATTAAGTAGAGAGCTATATAGAAAGGGAGTAATGCCTCCAATAGATGTACTTCCATCCCTATCAAGATTAAAGGATAAGGGGATTGGTAAGGGTAAAACAAGAGAAGACCACGCAGATACAATGAACCAGCTCTTTGCTGCATATGCTCAAGGAAAACAAGCTAAAGAGCTTGCGGTAATACTTGGAGAATCTGCACTTTCAGATATAGATAAGCTTTATGCAAAGTTTGCAGATGAGTTTGAAAAGAGATATGTATCACAGGGAGAATATGAAAACAGAAGCATAGAAGAAACCTTAAATATTGGTTGGGAACTTCTATCAATATTACCTAAGTCAGAACTAAAGAGAATTAGGGACGAGTATATAGAGAAGTACTTGCCTAAAAAAGGGGATGAATAGGTATGAGATTAAATGTTAACCCAACCAGAATGGAGCTATCTAAGCTTAAAAAGCGTTTGGTTGTAGCAAAGAGAGGTCATAAACTTTTAAAGGATAAGCAGGATGAATTAATGAAAAAGTTCATTGATTTGATAAAAAAGAACAATGAACTTAGAATTAAAGTAGAAGAAGAGTTAACAGAATCTTTAAAGGAGTTTATGATGGCAAAGGCAGTTATGGGTTCTGAAATACTTGAAGAATCAATAATTATGCCAAGTGAAACAATAAACCTTGAAATAGCAAAGAAGAATATAATGAGTGTAAACGTTCCGGTTATGAAGTTTATAAGAGAAGGAGCAGAGGGTGCAAGTATATACTCATATGGATATGCATTAACTACTGCAGAGCTTGACGGTGCAATAAATAAACTTTATAATATCCTTCCACAGCTTTTAGAACTTGCTGAGATAGAAAAGTCTTGTCAGCTTATGGCTGATGAAATTGAAAAGACAAGAAGAAGAGTTAATGCTCTTGAATATGTAATGATACCTCAACTTCAAGAAACAATAAAATATATAACAATGAAACTTGAAGAAAATGAAAGAGGTAACTTAACAAGACTTATGAAGGTAAAATCTATGATGGAACAAAGAGGAGTTTAAATCTTGGTGTTTATGTTAGTGCTATGAACAAAACTGTTCATGGCACTAATTTATGTTTTTTATATACTTCTCAATTTTGTAAATAAAAAGGTGTTGAATTTTTATTTTATTTTTATTAAAATAGTAGTATCCTAATAAGGAGTAATGATTATGGAAGGGTATGTAGTTACTAAAGTATTGAGTAACAATGTTGTTATAACACAAAAGGGCGATGAAATTTTTGTTCTTACAGGTAAGGGAATAGGGTTTGGTAAGAAGAAGGGTGACCCTATAACTGAGAAGGACATAATAGAACAAAAATTTATTCAAATAACAAATGAACATAAAGAAAACTATGACAGATTATTAAAGACAGTAAATGATGAAATAATTGCAGTATCTGAAGAAATAATTGAACTTGCAAGAGAAAGATTAGGTACTGAATTAAATCCTCATATTCACATTGGGCTTACAGACCATATTAACTTTGCAATAACCAGATTAAAGGAAGGAATAAATATTATAAATCCCTTTGAGATGGAAATTAAAACTATGTATCCTACAGAATATTCAATTGCAGAGGAAGCTATAGAACTTGTAAAAAAAAGAATAGGAGTAGAACTTCCAGAGTCGGAAAAAAGCTTTATAGCATTGCATATTTATTCTGCAAAAGTAAATCAAACAGTTGGTGAAACATTAAAATATACTGAAATAGTAAAAGATGTGATAGATTTTATACAGAGGGAGTTAAATATAAAAATAGATGAAAAATCCCTTGATTATATTAGATTGATATCTCATCTAAGATACGCACTCTATAGAATTGAAAACAATAAACCAATTAAAAATATATTATTGGGTTCTATCAAAAGACAGCTCAAGGAAGAATACAAGCTTTCAAAGAGGGCTTGTGAAATTATAGAAAAAAAGTTAGATAAAAAGGTACCCGAAGATGAAATAGGGTATATTGCAGTTCACCTTGGTAGAATTAAAACTAATTCATAGGCGTGTTACTGATTCGATCAGGCATGAGCCTAATAAAACCGCAAGGTTTTATTAGCTTATGCCTTTTTAATTTTAAAATATTCAAAAAATGGGAGGTAATTACAATGTTTGGTTTCTTCAAAAAGAAAAACAACGGGATAGAATTAAATGCACATATGGTTGGTACTGTAGTAGAACTTGTAAATGTTCCAGATGAAGTTTTCTCTTCAAAAATGCTTGGTGATGGAGTTGCAATTGAACCAAAAGAAGGTGTTTTATATTCACCTTGCGATGCTGAAGTAGTTCAAGTTTTCCCAACAAAGCACGCAGTTGGATTAAAGACAAAGGAAGGCCTTGAAATACTTCTTCATATTGGTATTGATACAGTACAAATGCAAGGAGAAGGATTTGAAGCCTTTGTTAAAGAGGGAGACAAAGTTAAAAAGGGAGACAAATTAGTTGTATTTGATTTAAATTTAGTAAAGGAAAAAGCAAAATCAACTATAACACCTATGCTAATTACAAATATGGATATGGTTGAAGAGCTAACTGTAAATAGTGGCGATGTTAATTCAAATTCAGTAGTTGCAACTGTTAAGGTGAAATAATTTGTGTATAAATGATAAAAATAAAATAAATGGAGGTAGTTAATATGATGGAAAAGAAGATAGTTATTCAAAATGAAACAGGAATACATGCAAGACCAGCAGGAATAATAGTAAAAGAGGCTGCAAAATTCAAGTCAGCTATAACAATTGAAAAGTCAGGAAAAGAATACAATGCAAAAAGCATAATGAGCCTTATGACTATGGCTGCAAAGAAGGGTGAAGAAATAGTAATAAAGGCAAATGGAGAAGATGAGGCACAAGCTATAGAAGCACTTACAAACCTTATATTAAATGGCCTTGAATAATTCTAAGGAGGAGAAGCTAAATGTTAAAGGGAATAGCTGCGTCATCAGGAGTAGCTATCGGCAAGGCACTTGTAATAGTAGATAAAGAAGTAGAAATAGAGAGAAGAGCTATAGATAATATAGAGGCTGAAACTACAAAATTACAAAATGCTGTAGCTACTGCAAAGGAGCAACTTGAAAAAATAAAAGAGATAGCAAGAGAAAAAATAGGTGAAGATAAGGCACAGGTTTTTGAAGCACATCTTATGATGTTAGAAGACCCAGAATTTATTGGTGCAGTTGAAGCACAAATATCATCAGAATCAATCTGTGCAGAGTATGCATTAAAACAAACTGCTGATATGTTTATCTCAATGTTTGAGTCAATGGATAATGAATATATGAGGGAAAGAGCAGCAGACATAAGAGACGTAAGCAAGAGAATAATAAAC
>NZ_FQVG01000070.1 GCF_900129265.1 Caloramator proteoclasticus DSM 10124
TTAAGAAGATGTCGATATCTTCGACTTGTAGGTGCTAAAATACATATTATTTTAGCAAACACTGCGTGTAATATAGTAAGGATGGTCAACTTAATTATGCAGCAAAAGGCCACCCTTAGCTTTGCTACGCCCTAAAATGAGGAAATAATAAAAATAGGGCTCAAAACAAAGCCCTATATAGATTGAATTAACAAATATTACTATATTTTTAATGCTACGCATTTTACATTAATAACTTTTTATGCATTTTATTAAATTAAGTTGAATATTTATAAAAAACGTCATTAAAAGCCACTATTTTTTCGGAGCTCTTGGTGGCACTTTTTGTTACCAGCTACCTGAGGAGCCGCCACCACCCGAGGAACCTCCCCCAAAGCCTCCAAAGCCGCCACCAGATGAGCCTCCACCTCCGAAAAAGCCTCCTCCTCCGTAGCCGCCCCTTGGCCCTCCTCTGTTATTTGAGCTAAATAGTATATAAAGTAAAGTTCTTAAAAGTGTTCCTCTAAAAAATACGCCATCTAATCCTAATAGAACTATTATAAATATTATAATGAAAATGATATTTGTATCAGTTTTAGATGTACTACCACTTCGGATAGGAGGTATATTTTTATCTAAAGACTCAAGCTGAACACCATATTCCCTTGCAACTTCACTGCAGAGTGCTTGATATCCAAGAAGTATCCCCTTTGAGTAGTCTCCCTGCTTAAAATATGGAAGTATATACTCATCCCTAATTCGTCCTGTTTTACCATCAGGAAGTGCTCCCTCGAGTCCATATCCAACTTCAATTCTCATCTTTCTATCTTTTACTGCAACTAAAAGAAGTACTCCATTATCTTTTCCCTTCTGTCCTATACCCCAGCTTCTAAAAAGTACATTTGCATATTCCTCTATACCCAAACCCTCAGTTGAGTCTATTGTTACAACTGTTACTTCAGCACCTGTCTTTGAATAAAGCTCACTTCCAATTTGAAGTATTTTATCCCTCGAACCTGCGTCTATAATATTTGCAAAGTCATTGAAATATTTATAATCTGTTGGTTTTAAAAATATAGGTTCAGCAAGGGCTGTTATGCTAAAGAACAGCAGTATTACTAAACTTAAGGGGAGGATTTTTTTCTTCATAAAGTTCCCCCCTAAAACTTAACTTCTGGTGGATTTTGTGCATTTGGATTTGCCTCAAAATATTGTTTTTCATTGAAACCAAACAATCTTGCCATAATCACTGTAGGGAACCTTTTTATTTTTACATTATACTCCTTAACAGCAGCATTATAGTCACGTCTTGCAACTGCTATTCTGTTTTCAGTCCCAGCAAGTTCATCCATAAGCTGTCTAAAGTTTGCATCTGACTTTAAAGTCGGATAGTTTTCAACAACAACTAGTAGCCTTGATAGTGCACTATTTAATTCATTATTTGCAGCAGCCTGTTCCTGTGGAGTCCTTGCCCCTGCAAGCTTTGCTCTTGCATCTGTTACAGACTGAATAACTTCCCTTTCCTGCTTTGCATATCCCTTTACTGTTTCAACTAAATTTGGTATTAAGTCTGCTCTTCTTTGTAGCTGATTTTGTATCTGGCTGTAGGATTCCTTTGTTTTTTGATCTAAAGCTACAAGCCCATTATAGCTTCCTACACCCCAAAGTACTACTAAAACTACTAATGCTATTGCAATAATCTTGCCATTTATCTTGCCCATTTAATTTCCTCCCTTAAAAAAGTATTTGTTATAGTATTACATATTTTTTTGATTATTTCAAACTTTATTTTTGTTAATTTATTAATTAAATATTCCTTTTAAACCCTTTATATCAAAATTTATGGATAAATATATTCCTCCTTCGGTTTTTCAATCAATTTCACGCCCTTACATTTGATGATAGGTATTATTTCCCCATTATATACTCCCTTTTTTATAACACCTTCAACTCTAACCCAGTCATTTTCCTTAATATTATTTTCTCCCACAACCATTAGTCCAATTATCTGTGCATCCGCTGCACAGCAGGTTATGAGCATTCTTGCCACAACAAATTGATTTTCATTAAAGCTCTTATCCTTAAACACAAATCCATCAATTACAATTTCTCTTCCCTCATATCTATCTAAATTTTTATGAAGCTCATCCATTACGTCTAAATAGTTTTTGTTATTAACCTCTATTAAATCCTCCTCAATCCTCCCCCCTGCTGTTTTTATTGGAAATGTAAAATTAGCTTCTTTGTTTTGTGCTATATTTTGTGAAGCATTTTCAAACTCATAGGTTGCTGCCACGAAAATAAAAATTAAAAACAAAAAATATGGCAATATCCTTATTTTATGATGGTGATGGTGTTTTTCCTTAAATAGCTTGTAAACCTCAAATAAAAATAAAATAAAAAGCATAACCGATGCAAAGATACTGTATATAAAAAGCCTTGGATGAAGAAAATAAAATATTTTACCTGTAATATTTAAGATAGACAATATTAAAAAAAGCAAAAACAAAATTCCCGCCCATAATATATTCTCAAATCTCATATACTCACCTCAATAGCATTGATGTATTTATAAATGTTCCAAATAGAATACAAAGTAAAAATATTAAAAGAATAAGCTCGAGGGCAAACCTCTTTTTAAAGGATGAAAGCAGTATTAAGGTATTTTTAATGTCTATCATAGGGCCAAGAATCAAAAAGGTAACAAGGGAGCCTACTGTAAACTGCTGTACAAAGGTTCTTGCTATAAAGGCATCTGCCTCAGAGCATAGAGATATAACATATGCGAAAATACCCATAGCCATAACAGATAAAAAGCTATCTGAGGAATAGTTTGCTATAACAGAGCGTACATTTGATGTCTGCATTATAGAAGAAATAAATGCACCAAATATCAAAAACTTTCCTATATCTAAAAATTCGTGGCTTGTGTGATCTAAAATTTCATAGAGCCTTGAACTATAATGGTGGGAATGGCCACAGGAACAGTGGTTATGTTCGAAGGTATTGTTTAATACGTTTTTATCCCCTTCAAGATACCAAAGCAGAAGACCTATCAAAACAGAAATTAAAATACCAAAACCTACACGAAGTGCCACCATATATTTCATATCATAGAAGGCATTGTATGTAGATAAAATTACAACTGGATTGATTATTGGACAAGAAAGCATAAATGTTATTGCCACATAGCTTGGAACTCCCTTTTTTATGAGCCTTCTTACAACTGGTATTATTCCGCATTCACAAATAGGAATAAAAAGTCCAAGAAGTGATGCAGTAAAAATTGCAACAATTCTATTTTTAGGTATCAATCTCTTTATTGTTGCATCGGATACAAAAACCTGAATTACTGCTGAAATAAAGGAGCCTAAGAGAATAAATGGTATTGCCTCAAGTATTATGCTTATAAATACAGCTGAAAAGGAGTTTAAATAGTCTACATCTAATTTAAATACCCTAACTCCTAATAGGTTGACAGATACAAAAATAATTAGCAAAAACAATATAAGCCTTAATAGACTATACCTTGATTCATTCAAATTTTCCATATTTTTCCCCCTTATAATTTCTAAAACAAAAACAGCTATATTGCCATTTATTCACATACTAAATTATATTAAATCCAGATATTTAATTATACATTAAAAGAATTAATGAAACTGGTTTAAATCTAATAATATGTCTAAACCCTCTACAAAAGAGAGATTCTCATTGTATTGTTATTATTAAAATCGTCCATAATAAATTTAAGATATAATAGGAGTTGATAATGTGAAAAATAAATTTTTATCTATTTTATGCTTTCTTCTTACAGGATTTATCCTTTATACTTTGTCTAATATGGAACTAACCTATAGGGCAGCTGTAGATGATTCCTCTACAGTTAAGACTATTTATCTTACCTTTGACGATGGTCCAAGTTATAAAATTACCAATCAAATATTAGATATTTTAAAGGAAAAGGAGGTTAAAGCCACCTTCTTTTTAATAGGAAATAAGGTTGAAGATAGAGCTGAAATAGTTAAGCGAATATATAATGAAGGGCACTCAATAGGACTTCATTCCTATACACATAAAATGAAGCAAATATATAAAAGTGAGGATGCCTTTATTGAAGAGATGAAAAAGACAGAGGATGCCGTATACAATGTAATTGGAGTTAGGCCAAAAATAATAAGGTTCCCGGGTGGAAGCATAGGACATCTTGATGAAGATTTTCACGAAAAACTACACGATTTGGGATATAAGGTATATGATTGGAATGCAAGGATTTCAGATGGATATGTACCAAGTAAATCACCAGATGTTTTATATAAAGAGGCCATTAAGACAAGCAAAAAATGGAATACTGTTTTTCTTCTTATGCATTGTAGTGAGACAGATAAAAATACTGTACAGGCACTACCAAGGATAATAGACTATTTTAAGGAGAAGGGGTATATATTTAAAACAATTGATGAAAAGACACCTGAATATTATTTTAAATATAAAAAACGTAAGCCTTAAGCTTACCTGAGATTGTTGATAAACCTATTTGTTAGCTAAATTTTGAAAAAGCCCCATGAATGGATTTCAATGGGCTCTTTCATGAGCTATAGCAATTCTTGCTTTTCGACTTTGGAAAAGTCCGTAATTCGGCACAGGACGTGCCGAGCCGAGCGGCCATCAGGACGATGGCATCGCGAGGGTAGGACTTTTTCAAACAAAGAAAAGCTTAGAATTGCTTAGCAAAATGAATCGATGCCCAAGAAATCCTTCATGGGGCTAATCAATATATAACTTTTTCAACAGCCTAAGTTAAGCCTTTATGCTTACCTTCTCTATTGCCATCTTAGTGCTTTTGGGAAATAATTCTTTAGCACTCCCTTTGCAACTTTTCCAAAGCTTAAGGAGTAGCCATCAACATTTATAAGGTACCATCCATCCTCTAAATCTATGTTTAAGGTATAACCTTCTATATATTTCCTTATTTCCTCTGAATCCCTTGTAAAATTTATATTTCTATAAACTTCATCCATCTTTAAAGTTGCAGATAGGGCATAATCTGGTTCAAACCTATTTTTCTTAAACTCTCCAAGAAGTATTCCAGGACGAAGTACATTTAAATCCTTTAAGTCAAAGCAATCATCAGGAACATAGTAGAGCCTATCTCCTCTTAAGATAAGTCTCTCATCATCAAACTCAAACTTTAAGGTATCCTTAACAAATCTTCTAAAATCATCTATATCCCTTTTGCCTATGTTACTCTTTAGCATTTTAGGTTCTTCAACGTCTCCATCAAGCTTTTTCAGTAGAGCAAGGAAGTGGCCTTCTCCCTTAAGTCTATGGGGCATAAGCCTTGCAACCTTTTTAAGCTCTGGATTATTAAAGACTTCGTAAAATCCTTCCCTAAAACCATATTTCTTTTCTATGTTAACAATTTCAAAGTTTTTATTTTCCCTTAAAAATTCATCTATCACATACTCATTTTCCTCAATTGAAAATGTACAGGTTGAATATACCATAAGTCCACCAGGCTTTAGCATATTTGCAGCTGACCTTAAGATAGGCCTTTGCATTGCCTGATAGTTTAGGACATTTTCCACACTCCAATAATTCAAGGCATCCTTGTCCTTTTTAAACATACCCTCTCCAGAACAGGGTGCATCTACAATAACCTTATCAAAATATCCTATAAATACCCTCTCTAACTCCTCTGGTGAGTTGTTTGTAACAACAGCATTTTTAATTCCCATTCTTTCTATATTTTGAACAAGTATTTGGGCTCTTTTAAGCTTTATCTCGTTTGAAACAAGAAGTCCTTCTCCTTGCAAATATGATGCCGCTTGTGTGGATTTTCCACCTGGGGATGCACAAAGGTCTAAAACCTTTTCGCCCCTTTTAATTTGAACCTGTGGTGCAACAGACATTGCACTTGGTTCCTGCACATAAAAAAGCCCTGCTGCGTGATAGGGGTCCTTTCCTGGCTTTTCCTCCTCTATATAAAAACCCCTCTCCTCCCAAGGCACTCTGTCTAATATTTTATAGGGAGATAGCTCTAAAAAATCCTCAACGCTAATCTTTAGAGTATTTACTCTAATTCCCTGATATCTATCTCCTTCATAGCTCTTTAAAAAATCATCAAACTCTTCCTTTAAAAGTTCCTTCATTCTATCTAAAAACTTCTCTGGTAGCCTCATAATATTCCTCCAACAACAAAGTTTTGTAGATATATATTTTAACATTTATAAGGCTATATTACAAGAAATACTAAAACCCAATATATATCTTAGGTGACATCAAAAGAAGAAGTGAAAAAAGTAATATTATGAGGACAATATATATTTTTCTTCTCATAATCCCAACCCCTAATTCTTTATGTTTTCTTAATTTAATTTTATAACAACCTACTTTTAAAATAGTAAATAATTGGTTACGAAAACAAAAAGAAAAAGTGGCAAATTGCCACTTTATCTCAATGTAAACTTTTTAACCATTACAGGAATTGAAGGGGTTGTATTTCCAAAATACTTATAAATATCTTGAGTTATATTATACTCTACTCCTTTGTATGTTACTTTTATAGCTGTTATTCTTAAAGTAACTTCTTTATCCTTTACATTGTCATCTGTTATCCTAAATTTAAATCTATCACTTCTACTTTCTGCTGAAGCGTTAAATAAGAAATTATTCTGCTGTCCATCCTTAGTAGTTTCAACATCACCATCGGTAATAGGAGTTAAAATCAACTCAACTCTTGCATTTGAATCCATATTGAACAATTGTCTATTTGTTATATCTACTTTTACTGTAACATAAGTGTTGTTTGGTATTAAGTTTCTATTAATCTCAATTTTATTGAAATTTACATAGTTATAAAAATCTCTTGACCTTATTTCAATGCTTCCTATTTGACAGCTATTTGTATAGTTATAACTTGAACCTTCTACTAATTTTTGGCCACTGATTATTGCCTCATTTAAATTTATAACACCTGTATCATTGGATTTGTATTTTACATTAATAGTTACTGGTGATGGGGTACCTTTTTTGTTTTCAAATACAATGCTATCTAAATTGATGTTTAATTTTCCATTTTCAATACTATATTGTGTATTGTCTAACTTTATTCCATTAACATATACTTCTTCAACCTGAAGCTTGGAAGGTAGGTTTTGTTCTAATTTTATATTTGTATATACAGTAGACTTAGTTATAGATTTATAAATTTCATTAAACAAGCTCTGTAAATTATCTGCATTATCTATTATTTCAGAAATTCCAGCTTCTATTTGTTTAATTTGATTAAAGAAATTAACATCTATATCTCCTACTTCAGTATTTAAAGCAACAAAATGCACTTTATACTTTGATTTTAACTCACTTACCTTATTTTTGGTTATGCTTTTTGTTATTTCATCTGGTTTATTCCCAGGGCCTAAATAATCTCCAAAAACTTTAATATTCTCACCATATTTAGTTTTATAATCATTTATCGTATTACCATTAACATAAAATGTCGGCATTCCATCTGTTAAAACAATTATATGTTTTTCAACATCTCTACTATCAGCATCTAAATGTTTTTCTGCTATTAAAAGTCCTTCATAAATATTGGTTCCGCCGTTTCCAAACATTCTATCAACTCTATTAAGTAAAATCTGCTTGTTTTCTTCAGAATTAATGCTTAACAGAGAATCATTAGGATTATTGACTCTCGTATCAAAATCAACAATTGCAACCTTGTCATCTTTACCTTTACTCTCATCAGACATTTTGTTTATTAAATTCTTGGCAGCCAATATAGTTTTATACATTTTTGTATTAATATATTGTTGATTATCATAAGACTTATAATATAAATTACTATTTTCTACTCTATTATAATAATATTCCTTTATTGCCTTAGAATCTGTATAGTAAGTATATTTTTCCCATATTCCATAATATCTATAATACTTCTCAACAATGTATTTATATATATGATTAGTATTTTTGCGTTTTACATAACCATCAAAATCAATTTCATAAATATCTCTATAAGTATTTGTCATCTGCATCGACCCAGATGTATCCACTACTAAAACAATATCTACTGGATTTCTGTCAACATTTATTTCACCCTGAGGAGTTAATTTGTATTCAACTTCTAAGGGTTCGTCTAAATAGATATAACCATTTCCATTTTCATCGGTTCTTCTATTCTTTATGTTTGCCTCTATGTTTATGTTTGTTGGATCTATGATTAATGAACTTAGTGGAGCATTGCTTACTCTATTAAATAGTTTTACTTGGTCAGTTAAGGTCTCTGAAGTCACATCTTTCGTCTTATCATTTCCTTTATTATAATTATACGTCAATGTAGCAATCCCAAAATTTTCTAATTTACCTATGGATTTTGACTTCAACTTTACGCTAAATGAAATACTTCCATTTGGATTAAAATTTAAATCATTGCCCTTTAGTGTATTGCCAACTATATTCCATCTATCTGGTAAAGTTGATACTTCAAAGTTAGCAGGTATAGGATAAGTTATACATATATTGGATATATTATTGCCCTGTCCATTTATTTTATAGTTAAACTGCAATTCAACTTCTTGTCCTATCCTTATTAGTTCGCTTTGAGTTAAAATTTTTGCACTAAAATCCTGCACACCTGAAGCTTTTGTCATTCTACTCCATCCGATGCCTAAAACAATAGCTAAAACCAAAACTAAAGCAAGTATTCTTTTTTTCAAGGTTTTCACCTCCTAAACCCCTTAGGGCTATTTTATAACTATTTGCCTTTTAGATTTAATTAAAATATTAGTTTTTGCCTTTTCTTCAAGCCCTGCATAAATGTCTTGTTGATAATAATCATCAGCTGTAATACCCTTTGCAATAAATCTATAGAATTTCTGACAATCTTCCTTTTTATTACTTAAGTAGAAGTTTATTAACTCTTTTGAATTTGCTTTATTTGCTTCTATTGTAATATTTTTCCCTTTAATAATCAAGTCTCCATTGGAAATAATAGTACCATATATTTTTGTACTTTCACTGCTATTTAGGGAAATATTTCCATTACTATATAGGAAAACACTACATCCATCATAATTTTTTAAGTCTTGTATCTCAATATCTCCATCTTGAATTAATACATATGTTTTATCACCTATAATTTCAATCTTTTTTCCTGGTAAATTATTTAAATAATCTAAATCTATATAGTCAAAAAATGAATTAGAAACTAATCCTTTATCTTTAAAATGTACTTTCTCTAACATTTCAGCCTTCTTTTTTCTTGATTCATCCCTCGCTGAACTTTCACTTAAACCATCCTTTAATTCAAGCTCAGCAACCCTTGATTTTATAGTATCAATATTATTGATAGAATCTATATTTTCACTACCTAATTTATATATTTTGTTATTGGCTATTAAAAAATAAGGAAAGTAGCTCTGTGATATTTTTGTTTCATTAATTTCTATGCTGTTTCCAAAATCATATTGGTAATCAAAATTGATATTGTCTACTTTTGAAAAATAAAGATAATCCAAAATAAAACCAATTGATTTACCAATAGTGGCATTTATTATAGGTTCAAAAAGATTTAATTTAAAATTATGATCACTTTTCAAGGAATAATCATTAAAATGAGTATTATATTTTTCTTTATCACCCATATAGTTATAAATTATAAAGTTTGGATTTATTGCAGTAGTCTCTAAAGTTTTAAATGGATTACCACCTCTAACCAATTCATCAACAAAGGCAACTCCAAATAAAATTACTCTACCGCCTATTCTAAGTTTAGATAAGGTGTCGTTTATAATAACAGAAGACGAACTGTTATAATTAGTATTGCTGTTTGCTTCCTCGTATGATACAAGGTCATTGTCAATATTGATTTCACTATTTTTTGCATATAAAGATACGTTATCTGCGATATATGCATTCTTAACTTTTATATTTGAATCTTTAGCCTTTTCATCTGTTACAATTGAATGGCACCAAACATCTCCACCCTGTCCATTTTGGTTCTCCTTAACCTCTATTTTAGAACCCTCTGTTACTGTTCTAACAAAGCCACTTATTAAGTTTTCATTTGAATCTACATATCCAGTATATATATTACCTTCAACTACCAAATTTCCATAGGTGCTACCCATACTTTCTATAGTTGTTGTATTTACACTTGCATTACCTGACTTTAAGTTTTCTATAGCTTCAGAATCAATTCCTACTAAAACTCCTCCATAGTTTTCATAGGGTTTATTTTCTTCTATACTATTTCCTGTACCCTTTGCATATATGTCACCCTTCACTGTTAGCGTACTATTTCCATTTGCAACAATTATATTTCTTCCTGAAATTAATGCATAATCTAATAATCCATTATATCCTCTATTTATTTTTTTATTTTCATCTGCAAAGGCCTTTTCCCTAAAGGGATTAAATTCAAATGTTGTTACCATATATCTTTGAACATCACTGTTTTTGAGTCTTATTTTTACTAACAATGTTTCAATTGGATATCTACTTCTTGTATATGAAGTCAAATTGTTTTTAGGTATATCTTTAAATATGCTTTTATATTCAGAACTTTTTCCATCCATATCCCTTAGAATATTAAATTCAACATCATAATCATTATTTACCCTGAATTATTCATGGAATTTATTTAAAAGAGTTCTATAGCCCATATTAACTTAATTTTTTACTAAACTGCATTTCACTTAAAAAGTGAAATAAAAACATGAAAAAGAGGGCCCAAATTTGTTATAATATAGTTGCTAAACAAATACCAAACAAAGGGAGGGTTCTCAATGTTTAGTTTATATGATATTTGTTTAGAAAGCAATAGTAAAATACGATTAAATTTTGATGGTGGTGACTTATCTTCTGATACAGGATTGTTATTGCTTAAAGAATTTACTCATAAAATTGGCTTCGAAAATGTAATAAAAAGTTTATTTAAAACAAATG
>NZ_FQVG01000073.1 GCF_900129265.1 Caloramator proteoclasticus DSM 10124
AAAATATGCTAAACTAAGGTAAAAATATGGATAAGGGAAATATAAAAAATGAAGATAACTTTTTAAAAATAATAAGAGAAGCTAAGAAAGCAAGAATGGCGTATGAAGCAAAGATGGCAGCATTAAGAGATGAAAAAACCAGATTAATTGAAGCAAAAGAAGAAGGTAGAATGGAAGGTAGAAATGAAGGAATAGAGATAGGAATACAGAAGGGAAAAAGATTGACTGCTGAAAAGATGTTAAGAAAAGGGTTGGATGTTGAAACAGTTGCAGAATTAACGGATCTTTCGATAAAAGAAGTTGAAGAAATTAAAAGGGATATGCTCCATTGAAATTAATAATTGATACCTTAAAAGAGGAAGTGGTAGGAAACGCTGCTTCCTCTTTTTAACTGGCATCCTCATCACTTATAACATATCAAGATTTTGAATGTAGTAGCATAAAATACAAAATCCTGCTAAAATAATAATTAGGAATTGTAGGTAGATACTATGCCTAAAACTAAAGTAAATAAAGATAAAAATAAAGCAATGGATGTAAATAATACTAAAATAATTAATACAAATTACGAAATAATCCCACCTGAACAAAAAGTGCCACCCAGGTGAAATGTGACATTTTTCAAAATATGTTAAGTAGGAATTGTTAATAAAATTAGTATTATAACAATACTATATATCTAAAAAATAGTTATAATGAGGTGTTATTACTTTTTGTAGATAATCGTAAAAGACATAAAGTTCCACTATTAGTTAGTGGAACTTTATAATTATGGTGTCTTTAAAATTGTATTATGAAAAATATGGATTATTCACATTTCACCTGGGTGGGAGACCTCCGAAAAAATCAAATTATTTTTAAAAACATACTATATATAGTTGCACATATTATCTTTTATATACTATATATAGTGGTGACAATTTTTAAGGTATCATTTTTTCGGAGCTCTTGGTGGCACTTATGAAGGTGTCTATTTCTTCTTTTATAACCTCAAGGGAGCTTCTCCAGAAATCTACTGAATGTAAGTCAAATCCCATCTCTTTTCCAAGGGTATATAAATCGTTTTTACCTGTTAATGATAATAGCTTTTTGTAGTCCTCTGCAAACTCACTTCCACGCTTTTTATATTCTGCAATAAGACCTCTAACAAATAGTTCTCCGAAGGCGTATGGGAAGTTGTAGTAATTTGCGTCTGCATAGTAGTAGTGAGGCTTGTTTACCCACATATATGGATGCATATATTTTTCATCTAATGCATCTCCATAGGCCTTCTTTTGTGCATCAAGCATAATTTCCTTAAATTCCTCAACAGAAAGAGAATGGTCTTCACGTCTCTTAAATACCTCATCCTCAAATAAGAATCTTGAATATATATCAACTATAGTTTGAGTTGAGCTTTGTAGAGAGTTTTCAAGTATAGCAATCTTCTCCTCCCTATTTGCTATCTTAAGTGCAGCGTCTATTATAAGTGTTTCGCAGAAGATTGATGCTGTTTCTGCAATTGGCATAGGGTAGTTTGAATTTAAGAAGGTTTCATCTATTAGACAGTTTCCGTGATATGCGTGTCCAAGTTCGTGGGCTATTGTTGTTACATTAGAGAAGCTTCCATCAAAGTTTGCAAGAATTCTGCTCTCTTTAATTGGATGTAGGTTATAGCAAAAGGCTCCCCCTCTTTTTCCTTCCCTTGGCTCTGCATCTATCCAATTTTCCTCAAAGGCTCTATCTGCAAAATCAGCAAGCTCACTACTAAAGCTCTTGAAGTTCTCAACTATGAACTTTCTTGCCTCATCGTATGTAAACTTCATATCAACCTTACCAATTGGGGCAAATAAATCATAGAAGGGGAGCTTACCAGATTTGTGTCCTAAAAGTTCTGCCTTTTTCTTTAGATAATTCCTAAAGTATGGAAGATATTCTCTTATTGCCTCAAGCATTGCATTTAAAGTTTCCTTGTCCATTCTGCTGTTTTTTAGCGTCATATGTAGAGGAGATTCATAACCTCTTAATTTAGATAGAGTAATAACCTCCCCCTTAATTCCGTTTAATGCAGCGGCAGAGGAATTTTCTATCTTTTGGTAGGACTTTAATTCTGCAAAGTAGGCAGTTTTTCTGACATACTCTTCTTCAGAATATGCCATATTTCTAACAACAGGAAGAGGAAGCTTCTTTTCTTCGCCTTCAAGTGATATTTCAACTGTGTGGGTTGAGGTTAAAAATTCCTGTAGTTTTGCCCAGGCACTTGAACCTGTGTTTTTCATTTTAGAAATAACTATTTCCTGTTCGTCAGAGAGCATATGTTCTGCATCTTTAATTGATTCTTTTAAGATAAACTCGTGTTCCTTTATAAATTCGGAGGAGTTTATGATTTCCTCAACGTTTTCTAACTTAGACAGCCATTTTTTAAAGGCTACATCAAATTCAGTGGTTTCAGATATGGTTTTTTCTATCTTTTCAAGATACATAAGTGCCTTATTGTTTTTTGCATCAACACTTAAGGAAAGTTCAGAATAGGCAGCAATTTTATAAATTAAGCTTGATAACTCATTGACCCTGCCTAAAAAGAATTGAATTTTTTCCTGTGCATTTTCCTGTGAATTAAAGTTTTCTCTGCTCCAAGTTTTTAATTCTTCGATTAAACTTAAAACTTTACTGTTGTCCTCTAAAAACTCCCTGCTATCAAAGGAGGTATAAAGATTATCAAGGGACCAACGCATAAAATCACCTCTTTTACTAAATATTAACATATACATTATATATTATTTTTAGTAAAATTACCAGATAATATATTGATTTATTAATTTTTCAAACAAAATTAATTAAAAAGTCCCCTTAACGCTATTAAATGGTTGTTGAATGTTGCTTGACTTATAAATACATAAAATATAAAATGATTATATGGTAAAGCTAAGATTAGTTATGTAATCGGTATTTTTAAGGATTGGACAGCCCTTTGGGCGTGGGAGTCTATATTAATTTTAGAATTAACCACCAGGTCACAACTTCTTAAATTTGGAGATATTTTACCTATTTAAAATAACTACAAGAAAAATATACCATTTATATATAAAAAGGTAATATTTTTATATAATATGGGTATAATTTTGAATAAAAAAGATAGGAAGCGGAGGAGAAAGGATGGATTTTGCAGCAAATGAAAATAAGGAATTAATAAGACAGGTTGAAGAGGAAAAATATGCAAGAATACCAATAAAGACAAGGTTAATAATGGTTGGCGACCCAATTGAGGATATTGTGTATGAATATACAAAGGATGTTCTTCAAGAGGGAGATATAGTGTTTATTTCAGAAAAGAGTGTAGCAATCTCCCAAGGAAGAGCATATAAAATGTCTGAAATTAAACCATCAAGACTTGCAAAGTTTTTATCTAAATTTGTTTATAAATCACCACACGGTATAGGTCTTGGAATACCAGAAACAATGCACTTTGCTATAAAGGAATGTGGAGTAATTAGGATATTATTTGCAGCCTTCTGTGCAGCAATCTTTACAAAGCTATTTAAAATAAAGGGAGTATTCTATAAAATTGCTGGTCCAAAGGCAGCTTCAATAGATGGCCCAACATCAGGAACGATACCACCATTTAATCAATATGTTGTATTAGGTCCAAAGGATCCAGATGAAGCGGCAAAGAAAATTTCTGAAAGAATAGGTGCTAAGGTTTGTATTGTTGATATAAACGATTTAGGTGGAAATGTGCTTGGAGTATCCCATAAGGATATTGATAAGAATAAAATTGTTAAAATACTAAAGGATAATCCATTAGGACAAGGACATCAATCAACTCCAATAGGAATAATAAGAAGAGTAAGTGAATAATATTTTTGATTTTATCAAATCAGAGGAAAAAGCTTTAGATTTGTATATTTTGGTATAGCATATAAACTGTGAAGGATGTAAAAATGAAGTTCCTTCACAGTTTTTTATTAATAAATAAAATTTTATTCAGGTTGTTAAAAAAAGTTCATCTGTGATTAGATAAGTAATTCTTAAGCGTTTAGCTACTCAAAAAAATTTAATCGTTTCTTTGTTCGAAAAGTCATATCTTCACAATATTATCCTCTCTTTGATACCTTCAATCTGGGAACATCCTGTGCTGAATTATGTTTTTAAGTATAAATATTATGTTTGTACAGTTTATAAAATATACCTTTTTAAAATACCTTAAGAGAACTTTAAGAATAAACTGTCCATAATATTTGCAAAGGTAAAAATTTATCAGATAAAATATTTTAAAAATATTGAAAATTTTAATAATTACGTATATAATAATATCAAGAAATAAAAAATTATTATCATAATAAAAAATTATTATAAAGAAGGGACAGCTATGGCGGATAGAGATATACTAAATACATTTATTCCTATTGTTGATTTTTTAGGAGAGGTTTATGGTTCAAACTGTGAAGTTGCACTGTATGACTTAACAGAAAGCAAAAATGAAATATGTGCAATAAGCAATAACAACTTAAGTGGTCGTAGGGTTGGAGATCCTCTAACTAAAACACTAAATAAATTAATAGAAGAAGAGCAGTATAAACATAAGGACTTTATAACAAGGTTTCCATCAAAAACAAAGGATGGTAAAATCTCAAGAACATCGGTATTGTTTATTAAAAATAAAGAGGGCAGATTAATAGGACTTCTTACATTGAGTTTTAACCTTGACGGTCTTATAAATTCTGCAAACTTTTTAAACAAGTTTTTGTCAGAATTAACTGGAGGTCCAGAGAGAAACCTTGCTGAAGAAAAAGGGCCAATCTCGGAGGACTTTAGCACACCAATTGAGGATTATGCAATGTCTATAATTCAAAAAACAATAGAGGAGATAAACATTTCCCCAGAGAGAATGTCAACTGACGAAAAGATAGAAATAGTTCAAAAGTTAAATAACAAAGGTGTATTCCTCCTAAAGGGAGCAGTTACTGAGGTTGCAAAAAAGCTAAAAATATCAGAACCTACAATTTATAGATATATAAAGAAGGATTAAGGTTAATTAAATCTATTTTAAATAATTTGCTTATCGTATTATAACATTTTTAAAAGTTTATATTGTACTAATTAAACAATGTACAAAACAGAGATTTATGTAGTTGTAACTTCTAATGTCTCTTAGCTAAAACTTAATATAAAAATAAAAAATTTTTATGGGGTGATAAAATGGCAGTAAAGAGAAAACCAGAACCTTTTAAGATTAAAATGGTAGAACCACTAAAGACCACCACAAGAGAACACAGAGAAAGGGCATTAAAGGAGGCAGGGTATAACCCATTTCTACTAAGGTCAGAGGATGTTTACATTGACCTTTTAACAGATAGTGGTACAGGTGCAATGAGTGACTATCAATGGGCAGGTATGATGCTTGGTGATGAGGCCTATGCAGGAAGTAGAAACTACTACAATCTTGTTGATGCAGTAAAAGACATCATAGGATATCCATATGTAATACCAACACACCAAGGAAGAGGAGCAGAACAGGTTTTATTCCCATCACTTATAAAGAAAAAGGGACAATACGTTCTTGGAAATATGCACTTTGATACAACAAAGGCCCACATAGAATTAAGTGGCGGTAGGGCAGTAAACTTTGTAACAGACAAGGCCTTCAAAACAGATGAATACTATGATTGGAAGGGAAACTTTGATTTAGACAAGTTAGAGGCCTTCATAAAGGAACACGGAAGAGAAGAAATAGCCTTTATACTTATTACAGTAACTTGTAACAGTTCAGGTGGACAACCTGTTTCAATGGAAAATATAAGAGGGGTTAGAGAGATTGCAGATAGATATGGCATAAGAGTATTTATGGATGCTGCAAGATTTGCAGAAAATGCGTATTTCATAAAGAAAAGAGAAAAGGGATACCAAGATAAATCGATTGTTGAAATAGTTCACGAAATGTTCTCCTATACAGAAGGATTTACAATGAGTGCAAAGAAGGACGCAATAGTAAACATCGGTGGGGTGCTTGGAATAAAGGAAGATGTTGAACTTTTCAATGAATGTAGGGCAAGAACAGTTCCAATGGAAGGATTCATAACATACGGTGGACTTGCAGGAAGAGATATGGAGGCCCTTGCAAGGGGATTAAGAGAGGGAGTAGACTTTGATTACCTTGACTATAGAATATCACAGGTTGAATACCTTGGGGATAGATTAAGAGAGGGTGGAATACCAATTCAATATCCAACTGGTGGACACGCGGTGTTTGTTGATGCTAAAAAGCTTCTTCCTCACATACCATATTATCAATTCCCTGCACAGGTTTTAGTTAACGAATTATACTTAGAATCAGGTATCAGAGCTGTGGAAATTGGTTCATTCTTATTAGGACGTGACCCTGAAACTGGAGAGCAGCTTGAGTCACCACTTGAGCTTGTAAGACTTACAATTCCAAGAAGAGTTTATACAAACGATCATATGGATGTTGTAGCAGACGCATTTATCTCAATAAAGGATAAGGCTCCATACTTAAAGGGATTAGAATTTGTATATGAACCAAAGGTGCTAAGACACTTCACAGCAAGATTAAAGCCAGTTGAGTAAAAAGACAGTATTGGCTGTGGAAATATTAAAAAATATTTTCACAGCCTTTTTATATAAAAATTTAAGGAGGGGTTATATTATGGAAACACAAAACAGAGACTCTTGGGGTTCGCGATTTGGATTCATTATGGCAACGGTTGGTGCGGCAGTAGGTTTGGGAAATCTTTGGAGATTTCCGTTTACAGCTTATGCAAACGGAGGGGGAGCATTTTTACTACCTTATTTTGTAGCTCTATTAACAGCAGGTGTACCTCTTATGATTATGGAATTTGGGTTTGGACATAAGATGAGAGGAGCAAATACACTTGCTTTTGCAAAGTTAGGAAGAAAATGGGAATGGCTTGGCTGGTGGCCTGTTATGATTCCACTTATTGTATGTTCCTTCTATTCTGTTGTTATTGCTTGGAGTATAAATTACTTGATATTTGCATTTACTGGAGCGTGGGGAAGTGATCCAAATGCCTTCTTTGGAGGTCAGTTCCTTGCAGTAAGCAGTGGACCTTTTGATTTTGCAGGATTTAGATGGCCAGTTGTTGCAACTGTAACTATAGTATGGTTCTTTAATTACTACATAACTAAAAAAGGTATTTCTGGTGGTATAGAAAAGGCATGTCGTTTTATGACACCAACTCTTGCAATTTTAATGATAATAATGACAATAAGAGGTCTTACTCTACCAGGTGCAGCAGAAGGACTAAATTGGTTTTTAAAGCCTGATTTTTCAAAGATAATGAACGGAAAAATTTGGATATCGGCATACGCACAGGTTTTCTTCTCAACGACTCTTGCCGTTGGTGTTATGACAGCCTATGCAAGTTATCTACCTAAAAAATCAGACATAGTTAATAACTCCTTTATAACTGTTTTTGCAAATGCAAGTTTTGACTTTTTAGCAGGTCTCTGTGTATTTAGTACTCTTGGATATGCTTGCTATGCATCAGGGCTTCCAATGGATAAAGTTATAAAGGCAGGACCAGGTATAGCCTTCGTTGCCTTCCCAAATGCTATAAACCTAATGCCAGGTGGACCTGTGGTTAGAGCAATTATTGGTGTAATATTCTTCTTATGTTTGATAGTTGCAGGTATTTCTTCAAGTATATCAATGGTTGAATCCTTTGCATCTGCTTATCTTGATAAGTATGTTAATACTTCAAGAAATAAACTTGTTAGAAATATATGTTTAGGAGGATTTGTAGGAAGTTTATTATTTGCAACAGGTGCAGGCGTTCACATATTAGATATAGTTGACCATTTTGTTGGAAACTATGGAATTGCCTTAATAGGTCTTATAGAAGTTATAGTGCTTGGATATGTGTACAAAGTTGAAAAGATGAAGAAGGAAGTAAACGAATATTCAGACTTAAAGGTTGGACAGTGGTGGGTTTATCTTGTTAAATATGTCACTCCTTTATTACTTGGATATATGACTATAGATAATATAATAACAGAATTAAAGGCACCATATGGTGGATACCCATATATAGCATTAGTAATATTCGGATGGGCAATAGCAATTGGAATATTTGTAATAGGATTTATTTTAAGCAAAAAACCATGGCCTAATGAAAGTGTTCTTAAAATAGAAGAGTAGGGGTGGTATTATGGAATGGGGTGCAGTTATAATGCTAATATTTGGATGTAGCCTATTGTTTGGTGGACTTGCATTCTTTGTCGCAAATGCAATAAAATCAGAAAAACATCAGAGATTTCGCATCTAATTTCCAGTAAAGCTTTTTTCTTTATAGGAAATTAGATTTTTTCTATTTTATTGAAATTTTGGAAGGGAAAAAGGCCGTAGGCCATGTATATAGATACACCTTCCCCCTCCCCATCATAATGAAAAGCTGTATTTCCAATTTTATTATCGACTATGCGGTGTTAAAAATTGGATTAATCCAATTCATAATTATCAACATTTCATCTTTCAAATCTTCTATTATATTTATCTGCAAAAGCCTTTTTTCTCTGAATCCTCGAATGTTTCTAAAAAAGTATAATTGGGTTAAGTTAAAGGCTATTATCATGAA
>NZ_FQVG01000024.1 GCF_900129265.1 Caloramator proteoclasticus DSM 10124
TTTATTTCACTTTTTAAGTGAAATGCAGTTTAGTAAAAAATTAAGTTAATATGGGCTATAGAACTCTTTTAAATAAATTCCATGAATAATTCAGGTTTAAATATTCAAATTTTTATTGTATAATATTTATAATCAAATTTATTGGAGGGTATGGAATGGGAAAAGCTTTAGATTTAGAAAATCTTTTAGATAAGATAGAATTTTTTACTAACATATATGATGCAATAAGAATAATTGAGCCTATTAAAAAGAAGGTTTACTACTTTTTTTCTAAAGATAATGAATCCTTTGAGGAAGAAGGTTCCTGCTACGATTTTTGGAACCAAAATAAAATGTGCTCTAACTGTGTATCTATGCGAGCATATAATAAAGATGAAACATTTATTAAAATTGAGTATAATGGAGAAAAAATTTATATAATAACTGCCACCGCCATTGTTACAGATGCTGGAAAAGTCGTTGTGGAGTTTTTAAAGGATGCAACAGATACAAGTATCATTGAGGATATAGATGGCTTAAGCAGTACAGAAATCTATTCAAAAATAAATAGTCTCAATGAGCTTATAGTTAAAGATGCTCTAACTAATGTTTACAATAGGAGATTTATAGAGGACAGGCTCCCTGTTGATATCTTAAAATCAACCTCCGACAATCTTCCTATGTCAATCATTATGTGCGATATTGATTTCTTTAAAAAGGTAAATGACGCCTACGGTCATTTAGCAGGTGATGAAGTTTTAAAGCAATTTGCCTCTATTCTCCAACAAAGTATAAGAAAAAATGATTGGGTTGCAAGGTACGGTGGAGAGGAATTTTTAGTTGTATTAAATGGTGCTGATAAAGATAAAGCTGTTGAAATTGCTGAAAGAATAAGAAAAAAAGTAGAAGAGGCTGTTATTGAATATAATGACTTTAATATAAAAATAACCTCAAGTTTTGGAGTATATGAAGTTTCAGGAGAAAGTAACTACATAGATGTAATTGAAAAGGCTGATAAAAATCTTTATACTGCAAAAAATACAGGAAGAAATAAGGTTGTGGCATAGCCACAACCTTGTTTTATAGTATCATATTAAATAAATATCCTGTAAATACAATTCCTATACCAACTATAGCTATAAATATAGCAAGTAATTTTGGTTTTAAAACTCTTCTTAAAAGAATCATTTCTGGAACAGATAGTGCTGTTACTGCCATCATAAATGAAAGCGCTGTTCCCATTGCAACTCCTGCACGAGTTAATTCACTAACTAGTGGAATTACGCCTGCCGCATTTGAATATAGTGGAATACCAAACGCAACTCCTACAAATACTGCAAATGGATTATCTTTACCTGCATATTTTGCTAGTGCACCTGTAGGTATCCATCCATGCATGAAACCACCTATTGCTATACCTATTAATACATATAAATAAATCTTCTTTATTAAGTCTTTAGTAAATTCCCATGAATCTCTTAATCTTTCATTTAATGTTGGATTTGGTATTTCAACATCATCTGCGTTTACTTTTATTTCATATACATAGTCTTCAACATATTTTTCTAATCCAAGTTTTCCTATTATAATACCACTTACTATAGCAATAATCTCACCTGAAATTATATAAATAAGTGCTACCCTTAATCCAAAAAGACCATATAATAGTCCAAGTGCAACTTCATTTACCATTGGTGCTGCAATTAAATAAGAGAATGTAACTCCTAATGGAACTCCTGCTTCAACAAAACCTATAAATAATGGTACTGCAGAACATGAGCAAAATGGAGTAACAATTCCAAGTAATGCAGCAAGAATATGTCCTATGAATGTACTGCCCTTCTTTTCTGCAAGTATTTTTCTTGTCTTCTCTGGTGGGAAAAAGCTTCTGATAAATGTTATTGCATATATTATCATAAGAAGCAATATAAATATTTTTATTGTGTCAAACACAAAGAAGTTTAATGCGTCACCAAATTTAGACGCTTTAGATATTTTAAGCAGATCATATACAAACCAATCTGCAAATTTTTGCACCCAAGTAAACATATAATTACCTCCTTTTTATATATTAGCATTTTCTAATTTAATAATAAAACAAAAATACATTTTTGTCAATTGCTAATAAAAATATATTTATATTTTTTTATATGTTTTATTAGCATAAATTTAGGGGGATTAATCCCCTCCTTCTTAAAGCTTTTCAGCATTTCTATATATCTCCTCAATCTCCCTCTTGTTTACAAGTTTAGATATAATTACAGCTATTATTATTATCCCTGGTATATCAATAAGTAGCCTTGTTAGAGCAAACTTTGTTCCAAGTGATGATAATTCAAATTTGTTTTTTTCTTGTCATTTTTATACGAAATAAGTAATAGGACAATAGTAATTCCATATAAGCTATATGTCCACATTTCATCACATCCTTATTCTAAATGAATATTTGATTATTTAATTAAATTATAATATAGTTAATTCTCCTTTTCAATATTAAATTATAAATTTTTAAATTTTTTTATTCAGCTATTTATTTTCAATAAACAATTATATTCCACATTGAATTTGTTTGAAAATTATGATAAAATGTTTTAAAACTAATGGAGGTGGGGTTTATGAAATCTCTTAAAGGAACAAAAACCGCAGAAAATCTTATGAAGGCCTTTGCCGGAGAATCACAGGCAAGAAACAGATATACATACTATGCATCTGTTGCTAAAAAGGAAGGATATGTTCAAATATCAAACATATTTATGGAAACAGCAGAAAATGAAAAGGAACACGCTAAAAGATTTTTTAAATTCCTAAATACAAGCCTTGAAGGAGAAACCGTTGAAATAAATGCAGGCTATCCTGTTGGACTTTCTGATACAAAGGCAAATTTAAAGTATGCTGCAAATGGTGAAAATGAAGAATGGTCAGAACTTTATCCTGAGTTTGCAAGAGTTGCTGACGAAGAAGGCTTCCCAGAGGTTGCAACTGTTTTTAGAAAAATAGCCGAAGTTGAAAAGCACCACGAAGAAAGATATAGAAAGCTACTTTCCAATTTAGAAAATGGAGAAGTATTTAAGAAGTCTCAACCTGTTAAATGGAAATGCCTAAACTGTGGATATATACACGAAGGAGAAGAGGCACCAGATGCTTGTCCTGCTTGTGCACATCCACAAGGCTACTTTGAGGTTTTAGCAGATAATTTTTAAGGCAGAGGATAAATACTCTGCCTTTTACCTTATATATATTGATTTTTCTTTATTTATGTTATAAAATATTACTAACTCATAAGTTACTAACTCTAAAGTTAGTAACTTATGAGTTAGTAACTTATGAGTTAGTAGGTGGTATCTATGTTCATAGGTCGTGAATTTGAATTATCTACATTAGATAATCTATACAATGAAGATACTTTCCATTTTGTTGTAATGTATGGAAGACGTAGAGTTGGTAAGACTACTCTCTTAACTGAATTTTGCAAAAATAAACCATCTATATTTTTTGTTGCAGAAGAATATAATGATAAAATTGCTCTTGAATCATTTTCCGAAAAAATACTAACATATTTTGGTTTAAATGAAGTTATATCAAAATTTGACTCTTGGGAAAAAGCATTTTTATTCTTAGCTAAACAAGCTAAAGATAAAAGGCTGGTTTTAGTTATTGATGAATTCCCTTATATAGTTAATTCAAATAAAAGCATACCTTCCCTTCTTCAAAATTTAATAGATCACCACTTAAAAGACACTAAATTGTTCATAATTATTTGTGGTTCATCCATGAGTTTTATAGAAAAGGAAGTTTTAAGCCATAAAAGTCCTTTGTATGGAAGAAGAACTGCACAAATAATTGTGGAACCATTTGATTTTTTTGATAGCATAAAATTTTTCCCTAATTATAACTTTGAAGAACAAGTTTTAACATACGGTATATTAGATGGTATACCTCATTATCTATCTAATTTTAAAGACACCATACCTGTTCTTGAAAATGTAAAAAGAAAAATTTTAAATAAAACCTCCTATCTATATGAAGAACCTAAAATGCTATTAAAACAAGAAGTTAGAGAACCTGCTCTTTATAACTCTATTATCGAAGCAATTGCCAATGGTTCAAGTAAATTAAATGAAATATCTACTAAAATTGGAGTTGAGTCCGACAAATGCTCTAAGTATCTTTCAACTTTAATAGATTTAAGAATAATAGAAAAACTATCTCCAATCGAAATAAATGGTAGAAGCAGAAAAAGTATATATAGGATAAAAGATAATTTCTTTAAATTTTGGTTCAAATTTGTATTTGATAACAAAACTTTGATAGAACAAGATATGCTTGACATCGTTATTGAAGAAAAAATCAAACCTTATTTAAATGAATATTTAGGCCCAATATATGAAGAAATTTGCTTAAATTATTTAAGGACATTGAATAAGCAAAAGAAACTTCCATTTATATTTGAAAATATAGGAAAGTGGTGGGGCAATAACCCATCAAAGAAAAAAGAAGAAGAAATAGATATAGTTGCACTAAATAAAGACAATATTATATTTGGTGAATGTAAATGGAAAAATGAAAAGGTAGATATTAATATTTTAAATAGCCTTATAGAAAAAACAGCTATGTTTAATTTTGAAAAAAAATACTATTTACTATGCTCTAAGAGTGGTTTTACTGATAAAGTTATCCAGTATGCAAAGGACAATAAAAACTTAATATTAATTGAAGGTGTAAATCTATTAGAGTTTTAAGGAATTTTTATTTCCTTAAAACTCTTCTTTTTTTATTAACAAATCTATATTATAATATTGCTTGTTATGTGTGAAATTTAAAAGGAAAGGGAGCCAAAAATGAGTATTTTAACTGTTAAAAACTTAAGCCACGGTTTTGGAGACAGGGCAATATTTGAAGATGTATCATTTAGACTATTAAATGGCGAACACATTGGACTTATTGGTGCAAACGGAGAGGGAAAATCTACTTTTATGAATATTATTACAGGAAGATTAGAGCCTGATGAAGGTACTATTGAATGGGCAAAAAGAGCTCGTGTTGGATACCTTGACCAGCACACAGTTCTTCAAAAGGGACAAACTATTCGTGATGTATTAAAATCTGCCTTTAATTATCTATTTGAACTTGAAAGGGAATATAATGAGATATGTGAAAAACTTGCAGAAGTAAGTCCTGATGAAATGGAAAGTCTTCTTGAGGATATGGGAACTATTCAAGATATTTTAACCCATAACGACTTTTATATAATTGACGCAAAGGTTGAGGAAATTGCAAGGGGACTTGGACTTACTGATATTGGGCTTGATAGAGACGTTAATGATTTGAGTGGTGGACAAAGAACAAAGGTTTTACTTGCAAAACTTCTTCTTGAAAAGCCTGATATACTTCTGCTGGATGAGCCTACAAACTATCTTGATGAACAGCATATAGAGTGGCTAAAAAAATACCTTCAGGAATATGAAAATGCATTTATACTAATAAGCCACGATGTACCATTTTTAAATAGTGTTGTTAATCTTATATATCATATGGAAAACAAACAGCTAAATAGATATGTTGGAAACTACGACGATTTTGTTAGAGTATATGAGGCAAAAAAGCAGCAGCTTGAAGCTGCATATAAAAAGCAGCAGCAGGAAATAGCAGAACTTAAAGACTTCATAGCAAGAAACAAGGCAAGAGTTGCCACAAGAAATATGGCTATGTCAAGACAAAAGAAACTTGAAAAGATGGAGATAATAGAACTTGTCAAAGAAAAACCAAAACCTGAATTTAATTTTAAAGAGGCAAGAGCGTCTGGAAAAGTTCTATTTGAAACAAGGGATTTAGTAATAGGATACGATACTCCTCTTTCAAAGCCACTTAACCTTAGAATGGAAAGAGGGCAAAAGATAGCATTAGTTGGAGCAAACGGACTTGGTAAAACAACTCTTTTAAAAAGTATATTAGGTGAAATTAGGCCTTTATCTGGTGAAGTTCAACTTGGGGATTATCTATATATTGGATATTTTGAACAGGAGATAAAGGAAAACAACTATAATACTTGTATAAATGAGGTATGGAATGAGTTTCCTTCATTTACGCAATACGAAATAAGAGCTGCCCTTGCTAAATGTGGGCTTACAACAAAACAGATTGAAAGCAAGGTCTGTGTTCTAAGTGGAGGAGAACAGGCTAAGGTAAGGCTGTGTAAGCTAATAAATAAAGAAACAAACTTCTTAGTTTTAGACGAGCCAACAAACCACTTAGATGTTGATGCTAAAGAAGAACTTAAACGTGCACTTAAGGAATATAAGGGAAGTATACTTTTAATATGCCACGAACCAGAGTTTTATCGAGATATTGTGACTGATGTTTGGAACTGTGAAACTTGGACAACCAAGATAGTGTAACGAATTGTTTAATTATTGATATTATGGATTTAATTTTTATAAACTAAAGGCTGTGATTCCCACTGCCTTTTTACAATATTTTAAAAATACCATCATTCACCTATGTGGCACTATAAAACTTCTTTTCTTTATGACACATTTTTGCTATACTTAAATTAAAACTATTGGTAGTGGTGATATTATGATACAAAATATATCAAATACTTTTAATGCAAGTAGCTGTATGATGGCAAACATAATTAAATCAAATTCACCCGAATTAAAGCAGGTTGGAAGTATATTTTATCTTCAGCCTCAAGGAATACAATTTGTAGGTGTTACAGCCTATATTACTGAATATGTGAATATAGGTAGTAATGTTAATGCACTGGCTTAACTGATATTTAGTTTAATATTAATAAATAGTATATAAACTCCATTAATTACATAAATAATTAATGGAGTTATTTTATTCTTCAATTCTTAACATAAAACCTCATCCATAAAACAAATACTTGCTTTATTAGGCTGGACATATTAAATATTTTTGTTATTATATCTATATAAATTCTTATGTAAAGGAAGGTGTCTATGAAAAACAAAATTCGTTGGCTATATGTTATTTTAGGAATACTTATATTTATATGCCTTGGTACTGTTTATTCTTGGAGTATTTTTAGAAAACCCTTAGAGAAGGCTTTAGGCTTAAACTCAACCCAAAGCAGTCTACCTTTTATGACTTTTTTGGCGTTTTATGCCTTCCTAATGCCTTTAGGTGGAAAGCTTATTTCTAAATATTCACCTAAAATTGTTTTAATTATAGGTAGCCTACTTGTTGGCCTTGGTTGGCTTGGTTCAGCCTATAGCAAAAATATATTTATGCTCACAGTTACATATGGAGTTATAGCAGGAAGTGGTGTTGGAATTGCATATGGTGTTCCAATAGGAGTTGTCTCAAAATGGTTCCCTGATAAAAAGGGACTATCACTTGGTATTCTTTTGTCCGGTTTTGGAATGTCACCCTTTGTTACTGCCCCAATTGCCAAAAAGCTAATAGATATATATGGTGTATTTACAACCTTCAAGATATTGGGAATTATATTCTTAATAATATTGATAATTTTATCACTACCATTTAAATTCCCCAATGAAAATATAAACATTAATTCTGAAGGCTTTTATTCCTTATCTCCTAAGGAAATGCTAAAAAACTATAGATTTTATATTTTATGGATATGTTTTGCAATAGCAACTTTTGTGGGACTTATGATAATTGGTATTACTGGACCTATGGGGGAAGATGTAGTGGGTATTCCATCAACCACTATGGCCCTCTATGTTTCATTATTTTCTATTTTTAATGGTATAGGTAGACCATTATTTGGATATTTATCAGATAAACTTGGTGCTTCCAAAGTTATATTACTATCCTATACACTCATTTTCTTTGCTTCACTTTCAATACTATTTTTTAATAAAGGAAGCATATTGTTATTTGTCTTATCCTTTATAATATTTTGGATGAATTTTGGCGGATGGCTATCCATAGCACCAACTTTAACTTCTAAGTTTTTTGGTCCTAAATATTATAGTGAAAACTACGGAATTGTGTTTACTGCCTATGGAATCGGTGCTATACTTGGAAACTTAACCTCTGGACTTGCTAAAGACTTGTTTGGAAGTTATAGATTTGTATCATACCCAATACTAATTTTAATAATAATAGGAATAATTTTATCAAGATTTATAAACAAAACATCTAATGCATAACTTTCGTAATTAAATAAGCAAGTGGTATAACTCCCATACCACTTGCTTAATATTTTTTTGCAATAAATTTTTAAAAAAATTACTTCATATGGAAAATGTCACATTTCACTTGGGTGGGAGACCTCCGAAAAAATCAAATTATTTTTAAAAACATACTATATATAGTTGCGCATATTATCTTTTATTCACTATATATAGTGGTGACAATTTTTAAGGTATCATTTTTTCGGAGCTCTTGGTGGCACTCATATGATTATTGCCCTATCCTTTAGTTCCACTTTACCGTCCTTAACAACAACATCTTCTCCATCAATAAGATTTTTATATATACCATCTTCTAAATCAACCTTTACAAATCCCTTATTTAGCTCAACGTTGAATATACCAACTAATTTTTCATCTCCCATTTTATATGATGCAACTATAACATTGTTAACATCACAATCTATTTGGTAAAATCCCTTTGCCATAATCTCCTTCTTTTTTATATTAGCAAGAGCCTTCATATATTCAACAAATTCTTGCTTCATACCACTCCAGTTTACCTTATCTATATCAAATAGGCTTGGGGTATTATCATCCTGTGCCTCTTGTCCTGCATAGATTAAGGTTGCACCCTTTTGAAAGTATAAAAATGCTGTCCATATCTTAAGCTTTGTCTCATCTGGTATTAACTTCTTTGCTCTTGGCTGATCGTGATTCTCTAAAAATCTAAGCTTTACATAGTTGTTTGGATATATAGCCTCCTGAAGCTTTACCCTATTTATGTAATCCCTTAAGGTGTTTTCACCCTTAAAATATCCTACATATACATCATTTACATCGTAGTCATAACATATATCAAAGGCTTGATAAACTTCACTATCTGAAAGCCCAACAAATCCATTCTCCCTCATTGCCAAAATAAAACTTAAATGAACACTCTCTGCAAGCCATATTACATCCTCTTTAACCTTTGCTACCTCTTCCCTTGCCTTTAGCCAAAACTCAAGTGGGATAAGTGGTGCAACGTCACATCTAAATCCATCTACACCTAAACTTGCCCAGTATTTTAATGTTTCTATTTGATAGTCCCAAAGTTCTCTATTGTTATAGTCTAAATCAACAATATCTGTCCAGTCTCCTACCTTATTTCCCATTTTTCCATCCCTTTTTCTATAGAAAAACTCAGGATGGTTTTCTACAAGGTATGAATCCGGTGATGTGTGATTGTAAACAACATCTATCATAACCTTCATACCTAATCTGTGTATCTTGTCTACTAATCTTTTAAAGTCCTCAAGCGTTCCATATTCAGGGTTTATAGCCCTATAATCCTTAATTGCGTATGGGCAGCCCAAACTTCCCTTTTTGTTTTTAACCCCAATTGGATGAATAGGCATAAACCAAATTATATCTGTTCCTAAGGATTTTATCCTTTCTAAATCCTCTTCCACATCCTTAAAAGTTCCATTTTTACCGTGATTTCTTACATATACAGAATAAATAATCTTATTTCTTAAAGTTATGTCAGTAGTCTTTGCCATAACAGTTCCCCCTAAAACTCACACTTTAATTAGTTCGTACTCCATACTACCTATTCCTATATTTTGTGCGTGCTCAAGACATACTCTCCAATCTGTTTTTCCGTGAATTGCTGTAAACTTATCTTCAATATGGCAGTCGCAATCGTTATGGTCGTGAATTGCAGATCCTGTAATTGCTGGTGCACTATTTACCATATCAACACAAGCCTTATCAAGTGCAACAGGGTCAAAGGATGCTGCTATACCTATGTTGGGAACAATAGGCATATCGTTATTAGACCAGCAGTCACAGTTTGGGGAAACATCCATAATGAAGTTTATATGAAAATGTGGTTTATCCTTTATAACTGCCATTGTGTATTCTGCTATCTTTTCACTTGCAATAGATGCTGCCTCATCCCAGTTAACCTGTGCAGCGTTAAATTGACAAACTGCAATACACTGTCCACATCCAACACACTTATCATAATCTATAACTGCCACCTTGTTTTCATTTAAGAAAATTGCATCGTGGGCACAGCTCTTTATACACATTCTACATCCTACACAGTTTTTCTCTGCTATTTTAGGTTTTGATGATGAGTGCATAAATAGCTTGCCGCCTCTTGAACCTGAACCCATACCTAAATTCTTAAGTGCACCACCAAAGCCTGTCATCTCGTGACCTTTAAAGTGATTCATTGAAATTATAATATCTGCATCTGCAATGGCTGAACCAATTTTTGCAGCCTTTGTATGCTTTAAGTTAACTTCAACTTCTCTATACTCTGTTCCCTTAAGCCCATCTGCAATTATAACTTGGCAGCCAACTGTTAGTGGATTAAACCCATTTTCATAGGCAGCATCTAAATGATCAAGGGCATTATGTCTTCTTCCTGTGTATAGGGTATTTGCATCTGTCAAAAATGGCTTTCCACCAAGCCCCTTTATTATCTTAACTATCTTTGCTGCATAGTTTGGTCTTATGTATGCAAGGTTTCCTGGTTCTCCAAAGTGTATCTTTATAGCTACATATTTTTCCTTAAAATCTATATTTTCTATTCCAGCAGCTTTTACAAGCTTTTCAAGCTTGTCAAGCATATTAAATCCTGGTCTTGTTCTTAAGTCTGTAAAATAAACCTTTGACTTCTCCATAGTTTCCCTCCTCAAACATTAATTTCTTAAATTATTATAACACATTTGTTTATATTAAAATATTTAAATACAACTAAATATTGTATGAATTTAATTGGGCAAATTTTATTACAATAGATATTTTTATCTATAATTATACTTTTTATGTTATATTACCAAATTATTTTCTATAATTTCTATATATTTCATTGCATAATTATAATTTTTTTTATTGACTTTTTCTCTAATTATTCGTATAGTTTTATTTGTGCTTTTTTAAAACAAAAATACAAATAAAAGAGGTGGAGTTAGTGGAAAAGGAACTAAAAAGAGAATTAGGACTACTTCCTGCAACTGCTATAGTTGTTGGAAATATGATAGGTTCAGGTATATTTATGGCACCACAGGGGCTTGCAGCAGCATCTAACCCAAAAGCATCAATATTTGCTTGGATTATAACTGCACTTGGTTCTATGCTACTTGCATTAAGTTTTGCAAACCTTGGAGTTAAAATGCCAAAAACAGGTGGACCTATAGTTTATACAAGAGAGGCGTTTGGAGAATTCCCTGCCTTCCTTATTGCTTGGACCTACTGGATAGGTTCTTGGGTTGGAAATGCAGCAATTATTACTGCATTTATGAATTATCTATCCTATTTCTTCCCCGTATTTAGCCAAAGTAAACCATTAGCGTTTTTAACTTCATCACTGATACTTTGGACTTTAACCTATATAAACTATAGGGGAGTTAAAGAAGCAGGAATAGTAAGTATGATTACAACAGTGCTAAAGATTTTGCCTCTAATAGTATTTGCAATAATTGCACTAACTCACTTTAATATATCATACTTCAACACTGTTTCTTCAAAGGAAGTTTCTGGTATTTCAACACTTCCTGCTGCAATTGCAATAACTCTTTGGTCCTTTGTTGGACTTGAAAGTGCAACAATCCCAGCAGGAGAAATAAAGAATCCTGAAAGAAATATTAAACTTAGCACAATTTATGGAACGCTTATAACTGTTGCAATATATCTTGCTATATCAATACTTGCAATAGGGGCTATGCCTCAAGATATGCTTGCAAATTCAAATGCACCGCTTGCTGATATTATAAACTATGCGACAGGGCAAAAGTGGGGTGGAACACTTATTGCCTTAGGTGCTGTTATATCAACTTTAGGTGCAACTTCAGGTTGGATTTTAATCACTGCAAGAAGTTCCTTTGCAGCGGCAGAGGACAAGATGTTCCCAAAGGTGTTTGCAAAGGTTCATTCAAAGTATAATACTCCTTCTGCATCACTTATAATAAGTGGTATAGCTGCAAACATTCTGCTTGTTATGAACTATGTATCAAGCTTAACTTCAGCCTTTAACTTTATGCTACTTCTTGCAACACTTTCATTCCTACCTGCATACTCATTTACAGCAGCAGCAGAGATACTGCTTCTTAAAAATAAGGATAAAAACTTTAACTTAATAAACTTCATAAAGAGCTCCTTTATATCAATCCTTGCCTTTGCATATTCGATATATGCTATCTACGGAACAGGTGCAGAGGTTGTTATGTATGGATTTATACTAATGCTTATTGGAATTCCTTTTTATGTATATCAGAAGATACAAAATAGATAAAGCGAAGCACTTAGGATTTTATCCTAAGTGCTCGCTTTTATATTATATATTTCATACTTTATGTTCAGTTGATACCTTACCCTTGTAAATCTTCCTTCTTTTAAATTTAAAGGCCTTGAAGTAGTAAAAGACTGTTGTGCCAATTAATGCAAAGATAAAAACAAAGTAAATATATGTATAAATCTTAACTAAATCTATATTTGATACATCTCTACACTGGCTATATATAAACCCGTGAGCTACACCAAAAACGATAGCTATCATTACATATTTTATAGCCGATAAACATCCATTTCCTGAACTTTCCACAGTTTTAACATCAACAGTAAAGGGCATTTTAATCTCCATATCGTTTACATAAATTAAACACATAAATATCATCATTATTATAGCAACAATGTATTCTAAAATACCTATATGCTTAAAAATAATTGAAAATATCAATAATGCTAATATAAATATAGGCATTATAAAGTTTATAAATACAGCCTTTATAGCTCCCTTTACAATAGGTTCTACATCTTCTATTGGTAAAACTTCGTATATGTATGCTGCCTTAAAGTTACTTGTGTATGCAATAAATTGAGGTTGTGTTGATAAAAATACAATAATACCATATACTGCAAAAAACCACGAAACTATATCTTGTTCTTTCCCACTTAAAACATCCCTTATCAATGGTGCTACAAATATAAAAGCAGTTGAAAGTCCTGTAATCATCTTCTGTTTTAGCATCCTATCTCTTTTAAACATAGCCTTTGAAAATATGTAGGAGCTCTTTTCTACAGGGTCTTTTATTATTAAATCTACCAACTTTCCCTTTTTGATTACAGACTGGCTCTTATTTCCCATATCAAATTTATATAGATTTTTTTCAAGTTCAACTAATAGATATTTCTGTGTTATTATAAAAAACAAAATAGTTGCTAAGCTACCTAATATAAAAGCAATTAAACGTTTTATATTAAATTCTCCTAATAGCAGATTAAATATTCCTGAATACCAGGTGGATGGTAGAATAAATATTGCCTTTGAATTTTGTAGAACATTGGAAGAACGTTGTATTATATCTGCACCAAATTGATAGAAAAGAATACTTCCTAATAGAAAGGTTATTTGAAAATAATTTACTATATCCTTTAGTTTTTCACCGTCATAATGTTTAAGTATCAATGAGTATATCAATATAGTTAGTGAAAGTGAAAACATAAGAATTAAAGGGGTTACTATGAGCATACCAATTATGTATTTATAATCAAAGATATAAGTTCCAATTGAAGTTGGTAATATTATAGTCATAACCAAAATTGAGATTAGATATATAGTTACATATGTACCTCTGACCGAAGATAAAGTATTCATATCTATAGGCATTGCACCTAATATGTTTTTATCGGATGTACTTAGTATTACTGTACTAAAATCGTGTACAAGACTTAAAAATATAAGAATCATTATAACTGCAATTGAAAGGTTAGAAACTAATTCAATACTATGTAATGTAAAGGCTATCGATGGGGCTAAACCAAATAAAATAACCCCAAGTATAAAGGATATTATTTGAGATTTTTTGCTTTCACCCTCCACCTTGTAGTCTTTATATAGAGAAGTTCTTGCACGCCTATCATTTTTAAATTTAATCTCTAATATTCTATAAAGCGTTTCAAAATCCACCTTTAAATAATTGAATATAAATTTAAATTTTCCAAGTAGTTTAAGCAGTAAAAATTCCATCTAAATCTCCTCTCCTTATTTATACAATAATATTTAATATTACCATAAAATACTATATAAATAAATAAGAAGAAGGTAAAATTTTATATATGCTTATCAATAAAGGTCGCCCAAATTTATGGGCGACCTTAAATAGCCTATTTCCACACATCTGTTTCTACTCCAATGTCCTTTGAAACAAACCTTCCACCTTCATTTTTCTCATAATGTTTTAAAGTATCTACCACAAGTTTAGAAGCCACAAGCAGTATTGGTACGTTAGCAAACACAACCATTATATTTACAAAATCAGATATATACCATAGGTTTCCAAGTTCAAGACCTGCAAGAACAGTTAATACTCCAAATGGAACAAAGAAGAAGGCTCCTAATGCACGAATAAAGTTTATGAATTTGCTGCTCTTTGTTATAAAGTTGCCAGATATTTCGGCAAAAAGTATTAGTCCTATTAATGTTGTAAAGGCAAATAATGCATAGCATAGTGAAAGTATACTTTGAACAGCAGAATCTAAAGATGTTCCTGGAATAAGGTATTTTACAGATTCCATATAAACTGTTATTTTTGAATTTCTAATCGACTCCCAAGCAACTCCTGCTTCACCTGTCCAAAGATGTGCCATTACAACTAAAAATCCTGTTAATGTGCATATAACCATTGTATCAAGGAAAACACCTATAATCTGAACAAATCCCTGTTCTGCTGGGTGCTTGTTTTCAGATACTGCTGCTGCCATTGTTATTGTACCTTGACCTGCCTCATTTGACATAAGCCCCCTCTTTACACCTTGAGATAGTGCAATTCCAAAAACTCCACCGAAAACAGCCTCTACTTTAAAGGCTCCAACAAAAACCTCTTTAAAGAAGTATGGGATTAGCTTTATATTTACTAAAACTATTATTATAACAATTGCAAAATATATAACAGCCATTATTGGAACCAAATAATCTGTAACCTTTGTAACACGTCTTAACCCACCAAATACGATAATTATAACTGATATTGTTAATATTATTCCTATTGCATAGTAAACTGTTGATTGGCGTCCGTGGGTAACACCAGTTAATGTATCTACCGCTGAACCTAATGCTGTAAAGAGATGGAAGGTTTGACCTGGAACACAAAACAGTGCGTATATTATAAATATAACCGATAAAAATACTCCAACCCATCTTCTGTTTCCAAATATCTTCATACCGTAGAAGGGAAGACCTCCAACGTATTCTTTATCCTTCTTCTCTTTAAAGAGTTGTGCAAGCACAGCTTCAGCAAAGGCAAGAGACATACCAAAGAAGGCTGATACCCACATCCAAAATAGTGCACCAGGTCCTCCAACCGATACCGCACCTGTAACTCCCATAATGTTGCCTGGGCCTATACGCATAGCAGAACTTAAAAGGAATGCTGCAAGAGGGCTTATTCCTGTTTTGGCTGCTCTTTGTTCTGTTAGTATTTTTAATCCTGTTTTAAACCTCTTAATCTGTACAAAACCCGTTCTAATTGTAAAGTATATACCAGAACCTATTAGAAGTAGAATTGCAAAGGTAAATTTACCAAGTACAGGAATGTTTGAATACCACTTATAGTTAGTTGGGAAGTCCCATAGGAAATCTGTGATTGGTACTATGAATTCAAAGAATTTATTAATGGAATCAAAAAAGGCATTCATATTTAACCTCCATTAATTAAATGCTTTACTTATTCTTATTAATGCCTCCTTAAGTATATATCTTGGACAAGCGATATTAATTCTTTGAAACCCCCTCCCTTCTTCTCCAAATATTAGTCCCTCCTGAAGTGCCACCTTTGCCTTCTCTTGAAGAATTGTTGATATTTCTTTATCTGAAAGTTTAAAATCCCTAAAATCAAGCCATACAATATAGGTTCCCTCTGGCCTTACTATCTTTATCTTTGGAATGTTTTCTTTTATGTATGTTTCAAGGAAATTGTAGTTCTCCTCTAAATAATCTATTAACGCATTAAGCCAACTCTCCCCTTTTGTATATGCAGCCTCAATCGCCACAAGACTAAAGGCATTATTTCTTCTTATATCAAGAACTGCAAGTTCCTCTTGGAACAGTTCTAACTCTTCTTTTCTTGGGAACTGTACAAAGGATGCCTGTAAACCTGCAATATTAAAGGTCTTTGTTGGTGAAAAGCAGGTTATAGTAATATCTTCAACCTCTTTAGATATGGAGGCAAAGGGGGTAAACTTATAGTTTTTATATACAATATCTCTCCATATTTCATCTGAAATAACTCTAACATTGTATTTTAAACATATTTCAGCAATTCTTGTAAGCTCCTCTTTTGTCCAAACTCTTCCAACAGGATTATGGGGATTACATAATATAAACCATTTTAAATCGGGGTCTTTACACTTTTCTTCAAAGTCATCAAAATCTATTATGTATCTCCCATCAACCTGCTTTAGTGGATTTGTTACAAGAGTTCTTTTATTCTTTTTTACTACACTACTAAAGGGCTGATATACTGGTGGCTGAATTAATATTTTTTCATTTTCCCTTGTGAAAAGACGTATTATAAGTGATATAGATGGAATTACTCCTGGGGAATGTATTAAGGTATTAGGTTGTATTTCATATCCATACCTTCTTTTTGTCCATTCACAAGCACTTTCGTAATAGGAGTTTGGTCTATAAACATAACCAAATATCCTCTGTTCGAGTTTTTCCTTCATTGCATCATATATTTCAGGTGCAACTTCAAAATCCATATCTGCCACCCAAAGAGGAAGTAGGTCATTTGAGCCATAGTGCTTATCCATTTCACTCCATTTTGCCGAATGATTTTTGCTTCTATCTATCTTTTTATCAAAATTGTACTCCATAAGAATCCTCCTAATCTTTTTATGTTGATGTATTTAGTATAACATTATTTTTTAAAATATAAATTATGCTTTAATAAAATATATTCATATTTTACTAATAAGATACTGACTAAAATAAAGGTCATAGTAATATTTCATTCATTACTATGACCTATTTTATATAATTATTTTGTTGGTGCTGGGGCCTTTACAACAATTAATTCTAAAACTTCATCGTGCTTATTACCAACATTCATCTTTGTATTAAAAGGTATTTTTAATACTGTTCCCTGTTTGTATTCGTGTATATCCTGTTCGTTTAATCCTATCGATAGTGTTCCTCTTAAAACTGTCATATAAACATTTGAATTTGAGTAGTGCTCTGGTAGTCCCTCATCTTTATTAAAAATCATATGGATATAATTTATATTTTCATCCATAATAACCCTCTCGACTATTTTTTCATTTCCAAGTGTCAATTGAAATACCTTTTCAACCATATTAGATTCCTCCCTATTCTTTTTTATTTACATTATCACAACCTCATATATTCTCTCTATGATATAAATCACAATTTTATTAATTTATTATTTATTGATTATGTCAAAATAAAAACCGTAGGAACTTAATACATTCCTACGGTTATAGTATTGCCTATATTTCATTATTATCTTCTATTTAACACTGCATTTACAACAACACCTACTATTGCTGCAAAGCTTAATCCTGATATACTTACTGTTTTTGTTACTGGAATTCCTACATTTATTCCTGTATATGTTGGCATAAGTCCTAAGACTAAAACTGTTGCCATAACTATTATATTCTTCACATTAAACTCAACCTTGCTATTCTTTATAGTTTGAACTCCAATTAGGGCTATCATTGAGTATAGCATAAAGCTTATTCCGCCCATAACTGGTACAGGTATAGTCTTTAAAAATCCTCCAACCTTTCCTACAAACCCTAATACCATTGCAAAGGCTGCTGTCATTCTTAAAATTGATGGGTCATAGTTTTTAGTTATTGCAAGTACACCTGTATTTTCTCCGTATGTTGTGTTTGCAGGCCCACCAATTAGCCCTGCCACCATTGTTGCAAGTCCGTCTCCAAGAAGTGTTCTATTAAGTCCTGGATCCTTTATAAAATCCTGTCCTACAACTTCACCATTTGTTGTTATATCTCCTATGTGTTCCATAAACACTGCAAGTACAACTGGTGCTATTATTGCAATTGCTGCTATATCAAACTTTGGAAGAGTGAAGTTTGGCACTGCGAAAAGTGGTGATGTTTTAACTGCTGCTGTATCAACTATTCCTAATCCTACTGATAGGATATACCCAACAGTTACACCTATTATTATTGATAATTGCTTTATAAGTCCTTTACCTAAAACTGTAACTGATACTGCAGTTAAAAGCGTAATTATTGATACTGTATAATTTGTCTTTGCACTGCCATATGCAACTGGAACTAAGTTTAAACCTATTACCATTATCATTGGTCCTACAACCTGTGCAGGAAGTACCCTTCTTATTTTTTCAACTCCTATCTTTTCAACAAGGAAGGATACAAGTACATATATTAAACCTGCTACTACTATTCCACCTTGTGCATATCTTAAGTCTCCATTATATGCTTGTTTTACTGCAAGTATTCCTGGAATAAATGCGAAGGATGAACCTAAGAAAACTGGTACCTTTTTCTTTGTGCAGAAGTGGAAAATCATTGTTCCAAGACCTGCTGAGAAGATTGCAACTGATGGGTCAAGCCCCGTTAGAATTGGAACCAACACAGTTGCTCCAAACATTGCAATTAAGTGTTGAATTGCAAGGATAACCCTCTTTACCTTTTCCCAAGTTGATACCTCTTGAACTCTTAATTCCTTTGCTAAAATTTCTTGCGCCATTATAAAACCTCCTCCTTTTTCAGCCTCTCAGGACTGATTTAAAAGTTTTTAGACATAAAAAAACTTCTTACCTTGCTGGTAAGAAGTTTTGAACGCACTTATATATATAGTATTCCTACGTACTCCTAACATCTTACCAGCCTCACGGGACTGATTTAAAGACCACATTCATTTTCTTAATTATACCACGCTCAATATTATATTGCAACTATTTTTTTGAGTGTTTATATTTATTGGCATAACAATTAGTTGAGTTACTAAGAGAGTTCCAAGTACAATCGGAAATTCACTTGGTCTTTTGATACAGCTTGTTAGGTAATATATAAACAATGTCGTTAGGAAATCAACTGCAGTTTGGCAGCTTATGAATATACCAGAATATATTCTAAAGGATCTATTTCTAAAAACCTGCATAAGCTCCTTAAAAGGGTTTTCATTACTAACAAGGTGTTCTTTTTCCTCATAAGTTCCTTTAAATACAATAAACCAAGGAAGTGAATAAAGCACTGCAAAGGCTATACCCATAACCATATAACCTGTTTTAACACTTGTACCAAAGCTATTTACTATTATTTTAGGAACAACTCCTGCAAGTATTGCTGAGGTAATTGAAAAAATAAGCCTTACTCCTGTGTATGAGGTTCTTTCTTGATAGTCCTTAACCATTTCTGGAAGAATTGAGTTGTATGGTATCATAACCATTGTAAAGGCAGTATTAAAAAGTAGATACACAAATAGATAATAAGCAAAGAGGTAGTTTTTATTTATTCCAAAGGAATACCACATCAGAGAAAAACTTATGAAGATAGGAAGTGAACCAAATAAAAAGTATACTCTTCTTCTGCCATACTTAGATTTTGTTCTGTCTGATAAAACACCCATAAGTGGATCAGATACTGCATCCCAAATCTTTCCTATAAGCATTATAATTCCTGCAAGGGCTGGATTTATGAGTTCAACATCTGTTAAATAGTTTAAAAATAAAAGGCTTATTAATAAAAATGCTCCTCCACCAAATATATCCCCACAACCATACATCAACTTCCTTTTAAAATCTTTTTCCATAATCCCCCTCCTAAAACGTTTTCTATTGGCCACAAAATTAATCTGTTTAAATGTACTTACATAATTAGACCCATATAAAATTTTGATTTTACAAGTGAAACAATCTAAAGTTTCATTCTCCTACTTATAAAATTAAAAGACGGTAACCCATTAATTACCGTCTTTACTTAAATGTCTTATTTAATTAATATGCTTAATCCTGATATAAATAGAAGAATATATGTTATCCTCATAAAAACATTTTGATCCATTTTTTTATAAAGCACTTCTCCTAAGGTCATACCAAACCCAAGTGCCATTATGCTTGGTATTAAAAATCCCATAACATCTCTATTAAACTGTCCTGATGTAATTCCTTTTATTAATATTAGTCCATTTAATATAATCCAAACTAAAGATAACGTTGCTCTAAAGGTTGCTTTATCCTTTAATTTGTATGTTGCATATATAACAACAAGGGGACCTCCAACAACAAACATTCCGTGTATTATCCCTGCAAGTAAAAGTATTGCCGATAATACTATTTTGCTTTTAATTTGGGTTTTGTTCTTTTGTAAAACACCCCTAAGCGAAACAAATAGTATAAATATACCTAAAATCTTTAAAAGAATAGTCGGACTGTACATTGAATATATTTTCATACCAATAAAAAGACCTATTAGCATAAGAACAATTATCTTTAAAAATTCTCCCCAGCATATGTCTTTATAGGCCCTTGCAACTATCCATATCGATGCAAGCATACCTAAAAGGTTTAATATCTGCTTTGAATTATCAATGCCTATTAATAAAATGGAAAAGGGCATTGCAAGTATAGTACCTGCAAACCCTGTAATTCCTTGAATTGTATTGCTTATTAGTATGATTATAAATAAAAGTATAAGTTTAGCTGCCATAATCATCCTTAACCATCTCTTTAAATAGTTTTGTTACTTCTTCAAATAAATCTCTATACTCTGAAGACCTTCTATAAAATACAGCTGGTTTTCCAAAGGGAACATCCACTTCAACGTATCCACCCCTAAACTCTTGTCCTGTTGGCATATGTATCCACTCATCTTGGGGCAAATATACACTCCATCTGCTCACTCCTTCTTTATATACAGGTGCAACTAATATATCTTTTCCATACATATATTGGTATTGAATATCATAGGTATTTTTATCATCCTCATAGTGCATAAATAGTGGCCTTTGAACTGGTATTCCCTCTTCTGTATTTTGTTTTACTAAATCCTTTAGGTATGGTGAAAGCTTTACATATACACTTGTCATAAGTGCTAAATGCTCTAATGCACCGTCATCATCATAAACTTGGAAGTTTTCATCTGGTCTGTTGCCTTCGTGGGTTCTCATAACAGGAGTAAAGGCTGCCATCTCGGCCCATCTTAAGAAAAGTTCCTTTGTTCTTTTAAGGCCAAATAATGATGTATATCCACCTATATCACTATGATGCAGACCATTTCCCATCATTCCGCTTGATAGTGCACCTGGTATTACAGATACAAGTCCATCGTGAATAGAAAAATCTACGCTTTGGTCTCCTGCCCAAAGTAATGTGCAGTATCTTTGAACACCTGTAAAACCAGCCCTCATAAAGAATAGAATTTCACCTAATTTACCTGTTTCCTTAAGTGCCTCGTAGTTGCACCTTGCCCATATTGTTGGCCAAACATTATGCATAATCTCAGCAGATACTCCATTGTATAGTTTACAATCAGTTGGGAGGTATTCACCAAAATCCGCCATCCAGCCATCTAATCCAAATTCAATAAGGTTCTTCTTTATCACGCCCTTATACCATTCGAAGGCCTCAGGATTTGTAAAATCAACTATTCCACAATAAAACTCTCCAAAATCCACAAGATAGTCCTCACCGTTTAGTTTTGTTGCCAAATATCCCTTTTCATATGCTTCTTTATAAAGGTCTCCTTCTTTTATTAAATATGGATTTATATATCCTAAAAATCTTATGCCCTTGTCCTTAAGTTCCCATATCTTCTTATCCAATTCAGGATACATTTGAGGGTTCCATTTCCAGTTCCAGAATAATCTCTTTCCAAAGGAGGTTATTTTTCTTCCCTGCCAGTCCTGACACCAAAGCCCGCTTAACTTGACTCCCTTTTCTAACGCTTTATTCATTTTTTCTAAGGCCCTATCTGTTCCTCCTTGAACTCCTAAAATTAGTCCATTATAAACCCATTCTGGTAAAAGGGGCTGTCTTCCAAAGAAACTACTTATTTTTGATACCAATTCTATAAATGTTTCTGCCGTCTCAAACATAATGTATTTTGGTATACTCCAAACTTCAAGTTCGTGATAATATTTATTTTTAAAATTAAAATCCATATATGCACTGCTTTCAAGATGACAGTAGTATTTCCTCGTTGAAACAAACGTTGGCTGAGGGTAATTTGTATTGTAGTAGTCTCCTCCTGCCTTTCCCATTACATCTGCCATCCAGGTAATATATGTGCTTTTATCTCGTCCGACCCCAGGTTCTGATGTCCAAAGGGGGAAGTTTCTCCCCCTAAGGTTAAAGTAGGACATCTGTTCCCCACAGCCGTAAACCTTTTCATCCTCATCGGCATCAATTCTAATCCAGTATCTATTTATAGTGCCTGTGCTTCTTTCAAATTCAATGTAGAGCCTATCTTCCATCTCTTTTACACATAGGCTTAAGCTGTAACCATCATTGCTATATAAATCTATATATACCTTTTCACTGTCTTTTTTTATATTAAAATGTTTTAGTGGTACTCTTGAAATCTTATAATCTTGTATTTTGAAATTTCCTCTATACATCTCTATTTCTGCCTCACCATATCCTACATAAAAGGCAGGTTTAGAGAAGGTATGAGTTAGTAGGTTTCTGCTATTATACTCTATTAAAAATCCTTCTTTATTTTCCTGAACCTTGAATGTCATAAAATTCACCCCACATTATGCCTTAACGGATTCTCCAGTTACATTCTTTACATAACCTGCATATTTCTTATTCCATCTGTCTAAGCTAAACTTAATTAATATAAGTGCAACTACTGTTACAATAAGTAGTACTGTCCAGAATGTTGAACCTATTCCATTAACAATACTATATTTTTAATTCATAATTCATACCAACAAGCCCTCTGTGGGCTCCCCTGTTTATTAAATCCTGCCTATCCCCGTGTGCTATTATCCATTTATTTTTCATAAAAAGCAGTCTCTCTTCTCCTACCCCCTCTCCAAATTTTGTTATTGGTGTGTTTGTTCCTTTTGGCAAAATTACAACACACTTAAAACCATCGTCACTAACCCTGCAGGGTGCAAAGTGTAATGTGGTTGAATATATTTCTACTGCCGTACCCTTTGGTAGATAAAATGCCTTTACATTGCGTGTGTCTAAATTCAGCCCATCCATATCAAAAACCCTTGAAAGAAATAGCACCAAATCAGTTACTGCTACGTTTACCTCGCTTCCCTTATGGTATTCAAGGGCATTTAGCCTTGAGTTATTTCCATTGCAGTAACCTATTTGTATATCCATAAAACCATATACACCCTCTTGTATTTTATCCTTTATATTTAAAACCTCCATCTCCTCACAGGAGGCTACGTATATATTTCCTTCACTTGGAACGGAGGTTTTTTCATCCATATACCTAATAACCTCGCTAAAATCATACCCCTCTAAAACTCTACCATATTCCTTAAATTCTTTATCATAGACACTATATATATTAAAATCGTTTTTATTCTTTAACTCATATAACATATTATCCCCTCACTCTATAACTTCAAAGCCTTGAAGATTAGCAAACTTTTTAAATACATCAACATAATCTCCATAAACCATTGCAACGTGGTGTGCTATTCCCTTTGATGTAACTGTATTTAAAATATCCTTTATATGTTTATCAAATTTAACCTTTGCATATGTTCCCTTAAGTTCCTTCTCCATAGGAATAGCCTGTCCTTTTTCTACAAATACCCTTGTCTTACCTCTTGCAGAATCTATACGCATTATGGTTATTTCACCTGACTTCATTACAAAATCTGCTGTTACTCCCTTTCCTCCTGCAAAGTATGTATCAAGGCTTCTTACACTCTTTCCATCCCAAAGCCCTGCTGGTGCCACCCCACAGTGCCACATAAGTGCATAATCTTCTTCTAAGTTCACCTGTGAAAGGTCTGCTAAGAAGGGTTTATCTCCTCCTGCCGCCTTTATTGCATACATAGAAAGTGCTGCTTCAACATCTCCCTCACAGGCTGTTATATATCCCATATCTTGAAGTATGGACATTGCTGCACAGGGTGAAATTCCATAGGTCGCTGCAAACTCTGGCCAGCACCTCACAGCAATTGCATCTAAGCTATTGTTACTCATAAACTTCTTTGCCGACTCAACAAGATATGCAACCTTTTTAACCTGTTCCTCTGTAACACATGAACAGTCAAATATATTCTTTACGTTTTCGATAGCACCTTCAAGCTCTTCTTTACCTACCTTATTTGAATACATATCAGCAATTTCATAGTGATCTACTAAAACCCCTGTATTTTTATAGGTTGAAAGAGGTTCTGTTCCTAAGTTAAAAAATCCGTGGGCATTATAACCTACCAACCCTATATGTGCACTTTCAAGAGATTTCTTCATCCTAAGTGCATCTATCCACTTACTATCTATTGTATCAGATACTATACACATAAAATTGTCGCATCCTGACTTGTATAAATTTGATGCATTTAAATTTACACCGCAAACTGAATTTAGCCTTATTTTTCCTCCATTATATGGAAGTTCATTGAATGCCCAAAGCAGGATAGGTTTCCTTATTTCTTTATTTAAAATAAGTGCTAAGTGTCCAAGATGGAAGGTTCCACTTATTATTACAAGCCCATCTACTCCAAAGGATGATATTCTCTGTGCTGCATTTTTTGCATCCTCTATTTCTATAACCAAATCCTCTATAAAACACCATTCAACATTTTCTATTTTCTTTAAATCCTCCATCTTTCCTTTATAAATTTCAAAGGCTGCATTATAATCAAAGGTTTTTCTTGCAAGACAAACAACGCCTATTTTTACATTATGCTTCATTTTCCTCACCGTCCCCCACTTCATTTGATACAATTAAATAAGTTGCTGAAAAATCCTTATCAGAATAATTTTCTACAGCCCTATCATAGATATCCTTTACAAGATTAAATCCTTTTAGGTTAAGACCTAAATTCTTCATCATATTAAAGGCAATATTTACGTCCTTATGCATATTCGCAACCGAAAAGGCTGTTGTAAAATCCTTATTTATAATCGCCTTATGCTTTGTATCTAAATAAAAGTTTTGTCCACCCCCATAGGAAATAGCATCAACCACATCATTTAAGTTCATTCCAAGGCTCTTTGCAAAAACAAACATTTCATTTACGCTATTTTGTATCTGAGCAACCAACATATTGTGAATTATTTTCATATTAAGCCCCATTCCATTGCTACCAAGATATATAATATTACTTCCCATACAGCTAAGATAATGTTTTACCCGCTCATAAGCCTCTTTGTCTCCGCCTACATATATACCTAAAGTACCTGAAATTGCAGCTGCCTTTGATTTTACAACCGGTGCATCAAGCATAACTGCCCCTTTGTTTTGTACTTCCTTTGCAATCTCCATTGATACATCTGGCTCGATTGTGCTCATATCAACCCAAATCTGTCCTTCTCTTAAATGAGGAATAAGTTCCTTTGCTACCATTCTTACGTGTTCACTCTTTGGAACCATAGAAAAAATTACATCACAGTTTTTGGCTATATACTCAATACCTTGTGCTGCTTTTGCACCCTTGTCTACAAGCTTTTCAATTTTAGATTTATCAACATCATATACATAAACTGTTTGTCCACTCTTTTTAATTAGATTTTCACTCATTGACTCTCCCATTATACCAAGCCCAATAAAACCTATACTCAAGCTTATTCCCCCTTTTCTGTGTTGTCCCAAGCATCCTTAAATATGTTTAATCCATAATCTGTAAATGGGTGATAGAAGCTTTCTTTATAGACTGCAAAACCACAGGTTACTATATCTGCTCCCATCTTTGCTGCATCGACTATTTGTTTACCATTTCTTACTGCTGCAACAATAATCTCTGTTTTAAAATTGAAGTTTCTATAAATATCCACTATATCTTTAATATACTGAAATGTATCTTCGCCTGAACTTTCCTTCCAACCTATAAATGGAGAAACAAATTTTGCACCTATTCTTCCAGCTTGAATTGCCTGTGATGGAGTAAAGACTAATGTAACGTTTGTTCTAATTCCCATCTCCTCAAGGCTCTTTGCTGCAATAAGTCCTTGTTCTGTACAAGGGATTTTTATAACAAAGTTTTTACTAAATTTTGCAATCCCTTTAGCCTCCTCTATCATTTCCTTTGAATCTATAATATGCGGATTTATTTCAACTGATATAGGGAAGTCCTTGCCTTCAAATTCCTCTGCAAGTTCCTTTATAACTGTTAAAAATGGTTTTCCACTTGCCTGTATGTGCCTTGGATTTGTGGTAACACCGTCTATCCCCCAATTTTTATAGGCATATCTTATTTCCTCTATCTTTGCACTGTCTAAAAAGTATTTCATAACAACCCCTCCAATTGATTAATTATGTTAATTAATTAATTCTATTATAAATTATATTTCTATACTCTTCAATAATATTCTCAATTTTCTTGAAATTTTAATTAATAAAAAAAGTAGGTACTTTATAGATACCCACCATTAGATATAAATCTATCTACAACTATTGATATTGGCCCTATTTTTTCTAATTGTCCATTATTTTGGCTTCTCTGCAGTTTTTCTATTACTGCATCATCCTTTATCTTCTCTACAAAAATATTTTTTATCTTTTCTATTATTATGTCCTTTTCAAACATAGAACCATAAAGGATTATTCTGCTTGGATCAAGTAAACTTATATAATTTTCAAGGGATAAGCAGAAATAATATAGGGCTTCATCAACTATTTCTACAACTAAATCATCCTTTAATTCATATGCCATCAACACAGTATCCTTGTTTATATCATTAATATTTCCCGATGTTATTTCATATAAAATTGGAGTATTATCTTTACTATATATTTTTTGTAGTCTATCACCTACGGCCCACATTGACGCTATTGTTTCAAGACAACCTTGTTTTCCACATCTACACTCTAAACCATCAGGATAAACTATTGTATGCCCTATTTCTCCAGCTTTGTTATTGTTACCTGAATATATCTTATTATCTATTATTATAGCCGAACCCACTCCAAATCCATATTTTATAAATAGTAGGCTCTCATTATTGCTGTTATCCTTTGAAGATAATATTTCACCCAAAGCAAGTGTCCTTACATTATTATCAATATACACCTTCATATTAAGTCTCTTTTCTAATTCTTCCTTTATAGGTACATTTTTTTCTATTATTCCAAAGGAATTTTTACTAACCCCTAAAGTAGAATCAACTTCTCCAATGACTCCAACACCTACACCTAATATATCTTTTCTTTCTATTGAATTTCTATTTAAAATTATACTTATGCCATCTTTTATAATTTCTATTACTTTTCTATACCCAACACCTTTTTGAACAGGAACTCTATATACATCAACTATATCCAAATTAAGTCTTCCTAATGTTATTATTATATCTGGCTGCTCAATACAAACCCCTATTACATATTTGTATTTATAGTTTATATCTATATTTATTTCCTTTCTACCTGCTCTTTTTGTATCCTCAACCTCACCAGTTTCCACAATTAAACCCTCTTCTATCATTTCCTTTACATTAACAGTAATTGCAGCCGACGTTAATCCAATAAGTTCTGCTATTTTCTTCCTTGACATTTGCCCATTATTGTATAAAATCTTTAGGATTTCACCCCTATTTATAATTTTTATACTCTCCATATTTCTCCCCTTTATGTCCATAGCTCTCCTCCCCTATAAGTCAATTCATTGAATAAAAAATGTCACATTTCACATGGGTGGCACTTTAAAGCCTTTACCCCTTACTTCTGCTGCATCTAAGATTGTTATAAAGGCTCTGTTGTCTATTTCAAGTATTTTTGCCTTTACCTTTTCAAGCTGATTTAAGGTTACTATGCAGTATATAACCTTTTTTTCATTGTTTGTATATGCACCCTCTCCATAAAGATATGTTATACCTCTGTGGATATCGTTTATTATATAATCTGAAACCTCTTTTACTCTGTCTGTTACTATCAAAAGCATTTTTTCATTGTTTATTCCCTTTAATGTTTTATCAAGTATCTTTGATGAAACATACATAGATATTAAAGTGTAGAGAGCAGTTTGAATTGAGCTTAATAAACTTCCAAGCATAACCACAAAAATATTTATTCCAAAGGATAGAGTTGATATATTTATACCTAATCTTTTCTTTGTGGCAACTGCAATTATATCTGTGCCTCCCATTGAACCTTTGTTTTTAAGTGCAATTCCTACACCAAGTCCATTTAATACCCCTCCATAAATACAGGATAACAAAATATCATTAATGTGTATATATTCTCTTATTCCTTTTGTTAGAGTTAAGAATAAAGATAAAAATGCCACTCCTATAATACTTAATACTGCAAACTCCTTGTCTACTTCCTTTTTGCCATAAAGAAAAATTGGAATATTAAGAAGAAGTACAAAAACTCCAGACGGAACCTTTGTTATATATTGTAGTAATATTGCTATACCTGATACTCCACCACTTAAAAGTTTGTGGGGAATAATAAAGGCATTAATTCCTACCGCTGATATTAAACATCCTAATGCTATAAAAAAAATTCTTTTTAATGTAGTTTTTAAATCCATCTTTCCATCTCCCAAACCTTTTTTTAAATATTCTATGCAATAGATTATAACATTTAGTTCTTTTGAGGTGTACAAATTCAAAAATATTTTATAAATAATTAAATAATGCTTGTGTTATATTAAATAGTGTGTTATAGTTAATGTATATTCAAAAGTCAATATAATTTCCTCTAAGGAAAGTATCTTGAACTCTTTGAATAAAAAATATATTTTCCTTAGGAGGAATAGGTAATGGATAAGAATTTAGTATGTAAAGATTGTGGAAAGAATTTTATTTTCACAGAAGGAGAACAAAATTTCTACAAAGAAAAGGGATTTGAAAACGAACCACAAAGATGCCCAGATTGTAGAAGAGCAAGAAAGTCTGAAAGAATGAATAATAATAGAAGATTTTCAAGATAAATAAATGGAGAGCATATGCTCTCCATTTTTATTATCAATACTCTTCCCCAAATATCGCCACATATTGCCTATCAACTTTAAATGCTTTTCCATCCCACTTCAACACTGTCTCAATAAAGCCCAATCCATCTGCCCCATACCTTCCTGATACCCCTTGAGCTGCGTAAAGCTCTAAAATACCATCTCTTTCAAAATCAATAGGGTAAAGTCCTCCAAGTGGTCTTACAAAACCCTCAATCGGCTCCTTTAACTTACCATTCTTATCGTATATTTCAGATAAATATTCTCTCCCCTTATACTGTATATCTAATGTGTACTTATAACCTAAAGTTTTGCTAATAACATCTACCCTATAATTATCCCTGTACATTACACTGTACTCGTATTCATCATTAAACCTATCTGAATCAAACATCTTCTTTAAATCACTATTTAAAAATGAATAAACATAGCTGTATATTGTTCCTCCGCTTCCCCCTGTATCTATTGTAATCAATATCTCTTCTACCTTATCCTTAGTAAAATTGCCAAGAAAAAGAGTTGGGTTGTACCCTGCATCGTTTTCTAACCTAACCCTTGTAAACCTCTGAGTTTTTCCGCATTGGATAATTAAAGTAATGTTGTCTACAAAGGGACTTTCATCTCCATAGGGTTTATTGCCCATTAAAAATACATTGTCCTTTATACCATCTCCATTGACATCTCCCTTTTTAAAATCTATTATCTGTGCATTAAATACCTTTTTATCATCATCCCTTGTAAAGACTCTAAATTGATTTTTGTATCTTTCAAATTCTTCAATAGATACAAAAGGACATATAAAATTTTTCATACCTCTACCTCAAAAAACTACTTCAGTTTTATAATATGAAAAAATAAACCTACTGTTGAATGTTGTTTTTTTAAATTCATTTCCTTAAATTTACTTAACATAAATTTAATAAAAAATATAGTTTATTTAAAATTTTTATGCTAAAATATCGTTTGCACACTATTTAAGGAGGGAACGTATTTGAAGAAATTAAATTTCAAAAGTTTAAAGCAAAAACTACTACTTACATCTACAACACTTATTGTAACAATATCTATTGGTGTTTCATTGGTTTCAATGTTTGTATCAAAAAATTCATTAATTAAAACAGTAAATATGACTCTTCCTGAGGTTGCACAGCAGGCTGCTGAATCTGTGGAAAATGCAATTAAAGCAAACCTTATATCCCTTGAAACAATAGCAAGTGATAAAACATTTACTGACGAAACAATACCACTAAATGAAAAACTAAATATACTTGCAAAGGCTAAGGTTCAATACAATTACATTGGTGTGAGCTATGTCGACGCAAAGGGAAATTTAACCGATACAGATGGTAATTCCTTCAGCATTGCTGGACAAGAAAGTTTTGAAAAGGCAATGAAGGGAATAAGCAACATATCAGACCCTATAATTAGTAAAGTTGATGGAAGTATACTTGTTTTATATACTGTTCCTGTAAAAAATGATAAGGGACAAGTTATAGGCTGTATTAGTGCTGCAAGAGATGGAAATGAGATAAGTAATTATTCAAATGATATAAAGTTTGGAAAGTCCGGACAAGCATTTATTATTGATAGAACAGGTAATATAATTGCTCACAACAATAGACAACTTGTACTTGATAAATTTAATGCCATTGAAAAAGCAAAACAAGATAAGAGCCTTAAAGAACTTGCAGATATATTTAAAAAGATGATAGCTGGAGAAAAAGGGGCTGGAGAATATGTGTATCAAGGAGTTCGTAAATACGTAGGATATGCCCCAATAAAATCAACAAATTGGTCTGTTGGTATTATGATTGAAAAGAAGGAAATATTAAAGGAACTTACAACACTTCAAGTAGGAATAGCATTAACAACAGTTGCATTTATAATACTTGGTTCTTTCCTTGTTATGCTTCTTGCAAAATCAATTACTAAACCAATAGAAACTGCTGTTGAAAAGCTTGAGGTAATTTCACAAGGAAACTTAACTGAAGAAACTCCAAGCGTTCTTTTAGAAAGAGCTGATGAAATAGGTAAAATAGCAAAATCAATTGAACATATGAGAAATACACTTCTTAACATTGTTAAGGATATTAAGATGAGTGCAGACAGCATAGGTAAGCAAACTGATTATTTATCATCTATATCTGAAGAACTACACGCCTCAAGCCAAAATATTGAATCTGCAACAAATGATGTTGCACAGGGTACAATAAACCAAGCTCAAGATTTATCAGATATTACTAATATAATCTTTGAGTTTAGTACTCAACTTGAAGGAATTGTAGAATTAATAAAGGATGTATATGTTAGCACAAACAATGTAAAACAAATGGCAGATAGTAGTAATAGCGATATGGAATATGCTATTCAATCTATTGAAAGCGTAAATGAATCCTTTAATAAACTAACTGAAAAGATACAGGAAGTTGGGGCTAATGTTTCAAAGATAAATGAAATTACAACTTTAATAAACAACATAGCTGAACAGACTAACCTACTTGCCTTAAATGCTGCTATTGAAGCTGCTCGTGCTGGAGAAGCAGGTCGTGGTTTCTCTGTTGTTGCAGATGAAATAAGAAAGCTTGCCGAACAGAGTAAAAACTCCTCTTCAAATATTGCAAGCCTTGTTTATGATGTATATAATGAAACAAATGCTATGGTTAATACAACCGATGTAATGAAGAAAGAACTTGAAAATCAAATGGATAAGATATATACTGCACTACAGTCATTTAAATCAATTACAACTTCTGTTGATGAAATAGCACCTAAGATAGTTACAACAACTAATTCAATCGAGGAATTAAACAAGAGTAAGGACAGTATAATAAATAAGATTGAATCTGCCTCAGCTGTCGCTGAAGAAGTTTCAGCATCTTCTGAAGAAATTGCAGCTTCAACTCAAGAAATGAGCAGATCCTCAGAGACACTTGCAGAATCTGTTCAACTTCTAAACAATATGAGCCAAAATATGAATGAACTTGTAGGGAAGTTTAGGGTGTAAAAATTTTAAGAGCCCCAGTAATAAATTTCATACTGGGGTTCTTTTAAATTATTTTATCTACATAACTTTGTAGTTTATCAATATCTTTTATTATAATTCTCTTATTTTTAATATCAATTATTCCTTCACTTATAAATCTATTAAGACATCTTGTAATAGTTATTCTTGAACATCCAACATTATTTGCTAACTCTTGATGTGTATAGGACACACTAATAGAAACTTCTTCATCGGGATTTTTTTCTGAACAAGAAGCTAACCTTAATAATGTGTCAGCAATTTTTCCTATTGAATCATTAAAAATAGCAGATGTTAATTGGAGCATTACAATACGAAATTTTCTTGTTATGCTATGTATAAAATATCTATAAATTTCGGGTTCATTTTCTAATACTGTCTCTAAAATATCTCTTTTTACTAATGCAATTTTAGACTTCTCTTTAGCTTTTAATATTGTAACGCATCTACCTCCACAAAAATAAGACATTTCCCCATATATTTCTCCTGGTCTTAAGACATATAGTAATTTTTCATTTCCCATTGAACTTATAATTTCAACCGATAAAATTCCCTCAACTACTATAACTACATATTCTCCACTTTCTATATCTATAATTTCATTTTTATTATAGCTCTTTATAATTCCTTCTTTACTTAATTTTAAAAAGAATTGCCTCATCTTATCTTGTCTTTTTTGTTCGAACCAATCAGAATACATATTCACCACCCCAACAAATTATTTAATTTAATTATATTAAATTAAAAGAAAAATTTATATATAAAAAAAGAGCTATTTAAGCTCTTTTAAAAAATTTTTCCAACTTCCATATTTGATATAAATGGCATTTTTAAAAAAATCAATATCATTATCTACGTTATAAATATAAGCAAAAGCATAATCTATTTTATTTTCTTCAAAATTTTCAACAACTATTACCTTTCTTATATATTCATTATTTATATTGCCTTCACCAAAATATTGTTCCAACAAATCTAATTCTTTTAATACATTATCAAAATCATTTATTTCAATTAGTTCACCATAAACATAATCATCCCCATCTATCATTGCAGGATAACCCTTATTTTTAAGATGGTATAACTTGCCCTTTGTTTTTACATTCTTTTTACTTATCACTTTTCCTTCTAAATATTTTTTGTAATTATACATGCCTTCCATTAGGCTGCCATATACAAATAATTTTGTTATATGACCATATTCTGTTAACATATTGTCCCCTCAGAATTCTTTTTATCATCTTTATTATTTATGGCAGCCTTTATAGCTAACATTAATGCCTTAGAAATCATATCTAAATTCATATAAGGTGTGTTAGCTCTTGTTATAACCTGTTCTGGCAAAAATGGAACGTGTATAAATCCTCCTCTTATATGAGGATATTTTTTATTTATTATATACATTAGACCATACATTATGTGGTTACACACATAGGTTCCAGCTGTATTTGAAATAGATGCAGGTATATTGGCTCTCCTTATTTCTTCAACCATTGCTTTTATAGGAAGATTTGAAAAATAAGCATTTTCTCCGTCCTCAAATATTTTTTCATCAATAGGTTTATTCCCCTCATTATCTGGTATCCTTGCATCATCTACATTTATAGCAACTCTTTCGATACTTATATCATATCTTCCTCCTGCCTGCCCAACACATATCACTATATCTGGTTGATGTAGTTCAATAAGTTTTTCCAGTTCAATAATTGATTTTTTAAAAACTACAGGAATAGCTGCTTTTATTACTTCAGCACCATCAATGTTATCTTCTAACATCTTAACTGCTTCATAAGATGGGTTAATGACATCTCCTCCAAAAGGTTCAAATCCTGTAATAAGAACTTTCATATAATCACCTCATATCGAAATTAATATTAAAATGCCCATACATACATTAATATAATATGAATTATTAGCATAGTAATTGCAACCGGTACTTGATATTTAATAACACCATACTTTTTATCTTTAATCTCGAGAATTGCTGTTGGCACAATATTGAAGTTTGCTGCCATTGGTGTCATTAATGTTCCACAATATCCCGCTGTAAGTCCTAACATTGAAGCAATAACTGGATTTGCACCTTGAGCAATTACGAAAGGTACACCTATACCAGCAGTTATAACTGCAAAAGCTGCAAAAGCATTTCCCATTATCATTGTAAATAAAGCCATTCCTACACAATATGCTATAACTCCAACTAAAATATTTCCTTGTGGTACAAATCCTTTAATACCATCTGCAATTACAGTTCCAACTCCAGCTGCTGTAAACACTGATCCAAGAGCTGCTAATATTTGTGGTAACATACTAACTGGTCCAACAAGTTCTAACAATCTTCTGGAATCCTCTGCTACTTCTTTAGTACTACCTTTTGTTATAATCATAGCCATTATGAGTGCTACCAATGCTGCAATACCTAATGCAACTAATGATCCTAATTGTTTTGTCCAATATTGAGCAACTATAAATGCTATTATTGCTAAAGCTAAGGCAGGTATAAAAATCTTGTTTCCAATTTTATTTGCCATTTCAGCCTTAAATTCTTTACTTGATTCATTAAATTTATTATACTTAACTAATTTTAGAGCTGATAAAACAGCAAGTAAAACTATCAAATATCCTACCACTGTATCGTCAATTTTAATATTTTTATTTCCCCACAACATTCCTATTCTACTAAATGAAAATATTACTCCTAAAATACCCCAAAATAGTGCTGTTGGAACTCTTGATGGATGGCTTTTATCCTTCAGTGTTACATAAACTGAATAAAATGCTATGATACCACAAAATACATATAGTAATTCAGTTAAAGTATCTTTTAACATATTCATCCCCCCAATTTATACATTTTTAGTTATATCATTTTTTATTCTCATTTTTGAACTATATTTCATATCGAACTTCTTATCATAATATAAAAATTGTAAAGTACCAACTACCATTATTATTAATGCAATAGGTAATGCTGCCTTTGCTGCATCAATTGCTTCTATCTTGTAACCTAATTCCTTCATAACTCCAACTACTAAGAGTACGCCACCAGATGCAACAAAAAAGTTTTGTCCAAAGAAATTACCATAGTTTTCAACAGCTCCTGCAAGACCTTTTATTGTTTCTTTATCTTTGTCCTGCATTTCACCATAACGACTTTCACCTGCACCCTGTGCCATTGGAAGTATTAAAGGTCTGATGAATTGAACGTGTCCACCTATTCTTAATCCAAACATAGCTGATAATGTTCTAATAATTAAGTAAAGTGATGTTAATCTTCCTATTGTAGCTGACTTTATCTTGCTTATTAAATATGCTGCCCTCTCCCTCAATCCATATCTTTCTAATAAACCTATTACAGGTAGAGTAATTATAAATATTGACATATAACGATTTGTAACAAAGGCACTACCTAAAGTCTTCATAATTTCATTAAATGACATTCCTGCAACAAGTCCAGTTATAATTCCTGCAAAGACAACTACAGCTATAGTGTCTAATTTTAAAATAAAACCAATGATGATAATTAAAATACCAATAAGCTTAACCATAAACAAACCCCCTTATAATTTTTTTATTATTTTGAAAATAGCATAAATAAAAAATAAATTCTGTAGCAACGGCTACAAAATTTATTTTTGTATATAAGAAAAAAATATTAAATATTACACCTTACATTTTATATATAATAGTTATATATTAATAACTCATCCAATTCCGTTTAGATTTATTTAAACTTTAGTATTTTTAATGGATTTCAGGTTAATAACTAAAAAGCCTCCCCCCATTCTCCTTAAGCCACATCTTTTTCTTTTCAAAATCAGGCATAATTTCTTTAACCAAGTCCCAAAACTTTTTAGAATGGCTGTGATGCTTAAGGTGACAAAGTTCGTGTACTACAACATAATCAAGCACATCAAGTGGAACCAGTATAAGCCTCCAATTAAGGTTTATATTACCCTTGCTCGAACAGCTTCCCCATATTGTTTTTTGCTCTTTTATCACTACTCTATTAGGAACAAGGTTATATTTTTGACTAAAAAACTCAACTCTTTGTTCAAGTACAACTTTAGCCTGTTCCTTTAACCATTTTATAATCTCTTTTTTTAACATTTCTTCTGTGAAAAAACTCTCTTTTGCCTTTGGTAATTTAATATATAGTTTATCCTCTTCCTTATAAATCTTTAACTTATCCACATTATCCTCAGAAATACATAGGATAAGTTTTGTTCCAAGATATTCTATTCTACTTCCATTTTTATATTCTATACTTCCTGTATCTTTTTTTATCCTTTCTATTTCCTTCAGTTTTTGTACAATCCATTCTGCTTTACCTTCAACAAGATTTAAAATATACCTATCATCTACATATATAGGAGAGGTTACAACTACCTCCCCCTCTCTTGTTATTTTAATTGTTATTGTCTTTTTCTTCTTTTTTATCATCTTATATTCAAATACTTCTCCATTGTATATAAACTGTGGCATCTTTAATTCCTTTCTATATGTATTTTTCATAATTTATATATTCTACATTTTATCATCTTTCCCTTTTTAAATATTCATCCTAATATTAATTGCAATTAGTATATCTATTTCATTTACTCATATAACAAGCATTTTTCACATCTCAAGATGTTTTACCTTATTTTGCTCATTTTTCTATAAGATACTTATTTTAAAAGGCTGTTACACATTGCATTTATCTTATTCTAATCCCTTTTGTTACTTCAACATCAAATAATAATATTTACTTATATACATAAACATAAAAACAGCCTTTTGTAAGGATCAGATTGTTGACAAACCTACTTGTTAGCTAAAGTATGAAAAAGCCCCATGAAAGGATTTCAATAGGCTATTTCATGAGCTTTAGCAATTATTGCTTTTCGACTTTGAAAAAGTCCGTAATTCGGCACAGGACGTGCCGAGCCGAGCGGCCATCAGGACGATGGCATCGCGAGGGTAGGACTTTTTCAAACAAAGAAAAGCTTAGAATTGCTTAGCAAAATGAACGAATGCCCAAGAAATCCTTCATGGGGCTAATCAATATATAATTTTTTCAACAGCCTGAGCCTTTTGTAAGGCTGTTTTTCACCACTCTATCTCATCTTCGTCAAAATCTTCATCCTCTAAAATATAATCTGACACATCATATCCAAGCTCTTCTGCAATCTCTAAAAGTTCTTCTTCATCTGCACTATCAACACTTCCTATAAGTGGCCATATTCCAGATGGTCCAACATAGTCTAACAAATCTCTTTTTAATTTCCTATAGTTTACCCTTTTAATGATAATCATCCCCCATCATATTAAAATGGAATTTCTTTATCTTCATTATTAAACCTGAATTATTCACCAACCAAAAATTAAACTGAAAAATATTTATAAGAAATCTTAGTATAATTGTTATATGAATAAAATTTTCATAAATTACAGATATTTACATTAAAGAAGAATAGATTTCACCTATAGTATAAAATTTTACTTTTTGAACTTATCAAAGAACAATAATAAAAGAATTTCATTCTAACTTGTGAATATTTGCTACAATCTCATAAAAATCATTTTTATATGCGTAGCTACTGCAAAGCTTAAATATTATGTAGCGACTACTTCTTACTATTCTTGAGGCTATTTTCATTAGTTTAAGCCTTAT
>NZ_FQVG01000075.1 GCF_900129265.1 Caloramator proteoclasticus DSM 10124
TTTAGTATTGTTTTTTTTACACTTTCCAGCACTTCTGATGGACTAACATCTAATGGAGCATTTATTCCAATAACATAATCAACATTAAGTAGTTTGTTTGCTACTTCTGCCATTGATGTAGCGGTTCCTGAACCATGACATATTATTAATACTTTTACTTTATCTGAAATATTATTTAGAGATTTTTCTTCAGGTATTAAAAAAATTGTTAGATAACCAGCTTCGTCTTCTGGTATACTTTGATTAATAAATTTTTCAATAATATTTTTTATTCCAAGTGCGACTTCAAATTCTTTTGGATATAGTTGTTTGATTTTATTAATCTGAGGATTTATTATAGGTTTATTACTATAAATTCGTTTTATTAAAGTATCAATGTGTAAGGACAGGGTTGTATACATATTGTTATTTAATTTATAATTAAGATTAGAATTTGTGTAATCTGATATATTATCGACAAGCTCTAATATTTCTTTTCCAACAATAGTAGCTAAGTGCTTTTTATTCATATCATCAGTTATTCCATCTACATATTTTTCGAAATATCTATATATATCCTTTTCAAGTATGTTTTCAATGTCTATATTAGAGATTCCCTTTGCTTTTAGCTTAATTAGTTTTTGTTCTAAAATATTATATATTTTACTGTCGCTATTACCGAAAACTGGTATTTGATTATCTGTATTAGAGGAAAACCTAAAAAATTCTATTTCATCTCCTACTAATTTATTCCATAAAATTCTATGTTGTTTTTCTTTGTAAAGTCCATCTTTAATATAAGCAGGTAGATTATTACTTGTTATACGAATATCACGTTTTAAATTAGTTAAAAATTCTGAATACGCTTTAGCACAAAGAAGTTGTATATCGCTTTTTAACTGTCCTATATTATTTGGACATTCATAGGATAAAAGTGCTCTAATGGTATTTAAAGATACAAAAATTTCTCTTCCCAATCTAATGCTTTCTTGTTTGAAAAAAGTTTTAATTAAATATAAACGTTCCTCTATAGTTCGTTCACGTAGTGAAGGAATTTTAATAACCATGGGTATGCGTCGTGTAAAAGTTTTTAATAAAGCTGAATCAGGATTTTCTGTTGTTGCTGAAATTATTAAAACTTCAGATTGCCTAATTTCATAATCTCCTATACGTCTATATGTTCCTGTATCTAAAAATGTGAATAGGGCCTCTTGACCTTCAGGAGGCAGTCTATGAACTTCATCTAAAAACAATATGCCACCATTTGCTTGTTCTATTAATCCAGGTTTATCGTGTTCTGCACCAGTATATGCACCTTTTTTAACACCAAATAGATGAGAGGTTAAAAGCTGAGGATTATTACTATAATCAGCACAATTAAAAGTAATAAATGGAGACTGAGCAGGTTTTACCCCCATTTCAATGGCATAACTATGCATCAAAGAAGCAAACATTGATTTACCTACACCAGTTTCACCTAAAATTAAACAATGCATTCCTTTTGGAGGGTATAGGATTGCTGCTTTTATTTGTTCAATAGCTTGAGTTAAACTAATACTGTTTTTAGCAATTTCGTCCAGTATTGAATGTTTAGATTTTTGAATCAGATGATTATTTAGATAAAATAAAACAGGTCTACTGTTTGATTTGTAAATTTTTCCTTCCTTAACAAGTTTGTTTAATTCATGACTTACATTGGCTCTGGACATATTTAGAATTGATGCTAATGTTTGAGCATCTATACCATTTTCATTATTTAATTCAACTAACTTATTATATATAATGTCTTTATTTTTCATTTATTCCCAACCCCTTTTTTAAAAAAATATAAAATCTTTTTTAAATTATAATACAATTTAAAAAAGATTTCTATAGAGAGTTTAAAAACGAAAACACTATTCAAACAATAAAATCAAATAAAATAAAAAATTAAACACTATATAAAAACAAATAAAAACACTTTTATAAACATATAAACACAAGAAAACAAATAATCTAAAAAATCAAAATTATAATCAAATTTAGAGTTTGGCATATTTATTGCATAGTATAAAACGACATCATTGAATAAAGGAGTTGGTTTAATTGGAAATGGAACAAATAGTAATGCAAATAATAATTCATGCAGGCGATGCTAAAACTTATGCATATGAGGCACTTAATAAAGCAAGTGTCGCTGATTATGAATTAGCTGATAGTTTAATTGAAAAAGCTAATGAAGCTATTTCAAAAGCTCATGCGGTTCAAACACAGTTGTTACAAAAAGAAGCAGAAGGAGAAAATATTAAAATTTCCTTGTTGTTTATACATGCCCAGGATCATTTAATGACAGCAATTTCTGAGAAAAATTTAATTGTAGAAATTATTAAATTAAGAAAAGAATTAAAATCAATAATAAAATAACAAAAAGGGAGGAATTAATATGACAAGAATTTTATTATTTTGTGCAGCAGGGATGTCTACAAGTATGTTAGTTTCAAAAATGAAAAAGGCAGCTAATGATTTAGGAGTTGACGTTTCAATTGAAGCTTATCCTGAATCAGAAATGTCAAAAAGAGTTGATGAAGCAGATGTTGTATTATTAGGTCCACAAGTCAAATTTGTGCTTCCTAAAGCAAAATCAATTTTTGAACCTAAAGGAATACCAGTTGAAGTAATTAATACAATGGATTATGGAATGATGAATGGTGAAAAGGTACTAAAACGTGCTTTAGAGATATCAAAAAAATGATATGTAAGGAGGAAAACAATGAGATTTCCACATGATTTTTTATTTGGAGCTGCTTCAGCTGCATATCAAGTTGAAGGAGCTTGGAACGAAGATGGTAAAGGACTTTCTAATTGGGATGTGTTTTCAAAAATACCAGGTAAAACTTTTGAAGGTACTAATGGAGATGTTGCTGTAGATCATTATCATAGATATAAAGAAGATATCAAGCTAATGGCAGAAATGGGATTAGAGTCATATAGATTTTCAATATCTTGGCCTCGGATTATACCTGATGGAAAAGGTGTAATAAATGAAAAAGGTATAGAATTCTATAATAATGTAATAAATGAGTGCTTAAAATATGGAATTGTTCCATTTGTTACCCTTTATCATTGGGATATGCCTCAAGTTTTAGAAGAACAAGGTGGATGGACAAATAAAGCAACAATTGATGCATTTTTGAAATATGCAACTACATGCTTTGAGAGGTTTGGAGATAGAGTAAAACATTGGATTACATTTAATGAAACAATTGTTTTTTGCTCATTAGGATATTTAGCAGGAGCACATCCACCAGGAATAAAAAATGACATTAAAAAATATTTTCAAGCAACACATAATGTATTTACTGCTCATGCAAAGGTAGTTGATCAATACAAAAAAATGAAACAATACGGAGAAATTGGAATAACACATGTATTTAGTCCAGCTTTTTCAGTTGATGACAAAGAAGAAAATAAGATAGCAGCATATCATGCTAATCAATATGGAATTGCATGGTATTATGATCCAATTTTAAAAGGTAAATATCCAGAATATGTATTAAAAATTTTAAAAGAAAAAGGATATATTCCAGATTGGACTGAAGAAGAATTAAAAATTATAGAATCATCAGCTTCTAAAAATGACTTTATTGGGTTAAATTATTATCAACCACAAAGGGTAGTTATTAACAAAGACCAAGTTAACCCTACATATAAAAATAGAGAGGATGCGACTGGTGCACCAGGAAATATATCATTTGATGGATTCTATAAGACAGTAAAAATGGATGATAAAAGATACACAAAGTGGGGATGGGAAATTTCACCAGAAGCGTTTAAAGATGGTTTAAAGATGTTAAAACAAGAGTATGGAGATATAAAAATATATATAACAGAAAATGGTTTAGGGGATGAAGATCCAATTATAGATGGTGAAATTGTAGATGTACCAAGAATTAAGTATATAGAGGAACATTTAAAAGTATTAAAGGATGCAATTTCTGATGGAATGAACATAAAGGGTTATTATGCATGGTCTGCTATTGATTTATTAAGTTGGCTTAATGGTTTTAAAAAGCAATATGGTTTTATATATGTTGATCATAATGATAATTTAAAAAGAAAAAAGAAACTGTCTTTTTATTGGTATAAAAAAGTTATTGAAGAAAGAGGAGAAAGTATTTAATTAATAATAAAAATATTTAAAGGGGGAATAAAAAAATGAAAAAATTTGAAAATATTATGGAGAAATTAGCACCTTTTATAATGAAATTTGCTAATTCAAAACCTGTTATGGCTATGAAAGACGGATTGATGTTAATTATGCCATTGACTTTAGTAGGTTCTTTATTCTTATTACTTGCTTTTATACCAATTGATGGATGGAATTCATTAATGGAAGGTTTGTTTGGACAAGCTTGGCAAGAACCTTTGTTTCAAGTCGTAGGTGCAACTTTTGATATAATTGCTTTAGTTGCTGTATTTGGAATTGCTTATACTTATGCAAAAAATGAAGGATGTGAGGCTGTATCTGCTGGTATATTAGGAATAGTATCTTTCTTAATAGTAACTGCAAGCTATGTTACAGGTAGTGGAAATGAAAAAATTGGTGGAGTAATACCTAAGACTTGGACAGGTGGAAAGGGAATGATAGCAGCAATATTAATAGGACTATTAGTTGGATATGTTTATTCATGGTTTATCAAAAAAGGTATAAGAATAAAAATGCCAGACGGTGTACCAACTGGTGTAGCAAATGCTTTTTCTGCATTAATTCCAGGATTAGTAATAATGATTATATCTATGTTGTTATATATATTATTTAAGGTATTGGCTGGAAAGACATTTATTGAGTGGGTATATGAAGTACTTCAAACTCCTTTACAAGGTTTAACAGATTCATTAGGAGGAGCAATTGCAATTCCATTCTTAATTTCTTTATTCTGGTGGTTTGGAATACATGGCCCAGCTGTGGTAATGGGAGTAATGAGTCCTATTTGTCAAGCAAATGCACTTGCAAATCAAGAAATTGTTAATGCAGGTGGAAAATTAATAGCAGGACAAAATGCACATATAGTAACACAACAATTTGTTGATCAATTTATAACTTTTGGTGGTTCAGGAATGACTCTTGGTTTAGTTTTAGCTATGATATTTTTAGCAAAATCTTCTCATTTAAAGAGATTAGGTGAGCTTTCAATTGTTCCAGGTATTTTTAACATAAACGAGCCAATTTTATTTGGTTTTTCAATAGTGTTTAACCCAATGATGTTGTTACCATTTATTTTAGTACCAACTTTATCAGGTATAATTACGTATACAGCTATTAGATTAGGATTTTTAGCACCGTTTACAGCTGTACAAATACCTTGGACAACACCACCAATATTGTCAGGTTTTATTGTTGGTGGTTGGAGAGCAGCTCTTCTACAAGTTTTATTAATACTTATGGCAGCACTTATTTATTTACCTTTCTTAAAAATACAAGATAAAATATCACTACAAGAAGAACTCAAATCTGAAAGTGCTGGTGAATATTTGAATATATAATTATATTACACTAATTAAGGAGGCAAAATAGGTGAAATTATATAAAATAAGAGTCACTGGAGATAAAGAGAATTTTAATATTGAATATGAATATTCAATAAACTTTGTTGATTATATAAAAATTGAATATCAAGGTAGTGAGCAAGAAAAATACCAAAAATTTTTACAAGAATTAGAACAAAATGGAGGCATGCACCCTATTAATGTAAAAGTAAAAATGAAGACAAAATTTGTTGATAGAGCATATTTAAAAAATGAAATAATTAAGATAAAAGATGTAAACGATTTTATTAATAGACTTTAATAGTAATTGCAACGTGAGGTGATATAAATGGTTGAAAGAACATTAAACATAAACAATAAATTTGGTTTGCATGCAAGGCCTGCAAGCAATTTAGTAAGTCTTACAAGTAAGTTTAAGAGTAATGTATATATTAGTAAAGGTGAAAAAAAAGTTAATGCTAAAAGTTTACTTGCTGTTTTAAGTTTAGGTGTTTCATATGGAGATGAAATTAAAATAACAATTAGTGGAGAAGATGAGATAGATGCAATGGATAAATTAACAGAATTAATAAATAATGGATTAGGTGAGTAGTTAATTTTTATTAATCTTAAAATTATATATTAAGCATCAGATACTAAAAATATCTGATGCTTAATATTATGGGAGGAGGATTTATATGGTAAATAAATTGGATAAAAAATTTCCAAAAGACTTCTTATGGGGAGGAGCAACAGCTGCAAATCAATTTGAGGGTGGATATAATGAAGGTGGCAAGGGATTGAGCATAGCAGATGTTCTAACAGCAGGTTCACATACTGTTCCAAGAAGAATCACTCCTACTATAGAAGATGGTATGTATTATCCAAACCATGAAGCAGTTGATTTTTATCATAGATATAAAGAAGATATAAAATTATTGGCTGAAATGGGATTTAAAGCCTTTAGAATGTCGATTGCGTGGTCAAGAATTTTCCCAAACGGAGATGATCCAGAACCTAATGAAGAAGGATTAAAATTTTACGATAATGTTTTTGCAGAATTAAAAAAATATAATATTGAGCCTATTGTTACTATATCGCATTATGAAACTCCTCTAAATTTGGCCATAAAGTATAATGGTTGGGTAAACAGGAATTTAGTTGATTTTTATGTTAGATATTGTGATGTTATTTTTAGACGTTATAAAGATATAGTAAAGTATTGGTTAACTTTTAATGAAATAAATGCGTTAACTATGCCATGGGGAACATTTATGGCTGGAGCAATAATGCCAAATGGAAATGGAGAAATTTCAAATAATGAAACAGATAATGAACAAATTAGATATCAAGCACTGCACCATCAATTTATTGCTAGTGCTAAGGCTGTAAAATTAGGTCATGAGATTAATAAAGATTTTAAGATTGGATGTATGATTGCCTATATGTGCTTTTATCCATTAACTTGTAATCCAGATGATGTACTTTTAGCTCAACAAAAAGATAATTTACATAATTTTTTATGTTCAGATGTTCAAGTTAGAGGTGAATACCCAGGTTTTGCAAAGAGGTATTTTGAAGAGAAAAATATAAATATTAATATGCAAGAAAATGATGAACAAATACTTAAAGAAGGTAAGGTAGACTTTTATACTTTTAGTTACTATATGTCAAATTGTGTGAGTGCTGACCAAAACGAAGAAAAAATAGGTGGTAATATTTCATTAGGTATTAAAAACCCTTATTTAAAAGCAAGTGATTGGGGATGGCAAATTGATCCGAAAGGTTTAAGGTGGACATTAAATAACATTTATTATAGATACCAAATACCAATAATGGTAGTAGAAAATGGGTTAGGCGCTATTGACAAAGTAGAAACTGATGGAACGATTAATGATGATTATAGAATAGATTATTTAAGAGAACACATAAAACAAATGAAAGAGGCTATATTAGATGGAGTTGATTTAATTGGATATACTACATGGGGATGTATTGATCTTGTAAGTGCGGGAACTGGGGAAATGAAAAAGCGATATGGTTTTATTTACGTAGATAGAGATGATGAAGGTAGAGGTACTTTAAATAGAATGAAGAAAAAAAGCTTTTATTGGTATAAAAAAGTAATAGAAACTAATGGAGAAGATTTAGAATAAAAGTAGTGAATAAATTTAAAAACATATTTAATAAAAATTAAATTTTAGTAAGTAGCAAAACAAGAAAACTATTTTAATAATTCATAAATTCTAAGGAGGAGAAGCTAAATGTTAAAAGGAATAGCTGCGTCATCAGGAGTAGCTATCGGCAAGGCACTTGTAATAGTAGATAAAGAAGTAGAAATAGAGAGAAGAGCTATAGATAATATAGAGGCTGAAACTACAAAATTACAAAATGCTGTAGCTACTGCAAAGGAGCAACTTGAAAAAATAAAAGAGATAGTAAGAGAAAAAATAGGTGAAGATAAGGCACAGGTTTTTGAAGCACATCTTATGATGTTAGAAGACCCAGAATTTATTGGTGCAGTTGAAGCACAAATATCATCAGAATCAATCTGTGCAGAGTATGCATTAAAACAAACTGCTGATAT
>NZ_FQVG01000079.1 GCF_900129265.1 Caloramator proteoclasticus DSM 10124
CCCAGCTTTTAATAGCATAGGGATATTGACCTTGCCATTTGCTTTTTAATTTTTCAAATTCTTCTCTTGCTATTTCTTCATTAGGTGCTTGATATACAGCTTTAAAATCCTTACTAAATTCCTTTAAATGTTTATACGAAACATATTTAAAACAGTTTCTTAATTGATGAATAACACATCTTTGAATTTCTGAATTTGGGAAAGCTGCTTGAATAGCTTCTTTAATACCAGCTAAACCATCCACTGAAAATATCAATACATCTTCTACTCCTCTATTTTTAAGTTCATTTAAAACACCAAGCCAAAATCTAGAACTTTCATTTTCACCTATCCATATACCTAAAATTTCTTTATTACCTTCAACAGTTACACCTAAAACAACGTAAGCAGCTCTATTAATTATGTGTCCATCAGTTCTAACTTTATAATGTATAGCGTCCATGAATACAAAAGGATATATTTTTTCTAGAGGTCTTGACTGCCAACTTTTAATTTCAGGAACTATTCTTTCAGTTATCTTACTAACCATTTCAGCAGAAACATCTATACCATATATTTCTTTAATTTGGTCATGAATGTCTCTTGTAGACATACCCCTCGCATAAAGAGCAATGACTTTTTCCTCTATTCCAGAAATATCTCTTTTGTACTTTGGTACAATTTGGGGCTCAAATTCCCCATTTCTATCACGTGGAATATCAATTTCCATTTCTCCGAATTGAGTTTTAACAGTCTTTTGAGTATATCCATTTCTTGAGTTAGAATTATTTTTATCTGTTTTTTCATATTTTTCATAACCAAGACTTGATGAGAGCTCCGCTTCAAGCATTTCTTGTAGGGTTTCTTTAAAAAGTTCTTTTAATGACGCGTATAAGTCATTTACAAATTGAATATTATTTTGGTTAATAAAAGCTTTTAATTGTTCTTTTGTTAGCAATGACATTTTAAAAACCTCCTTCTTGGTTTATATTCTAATTCTTACCAAGAAAGAGGCTTTTAATCAATTTACACAAAATTATTTACAGTCTCATATATTAATTTATTTTTATTTTAAATACATTTCATAACCGTTTTATCAATCTTTTAATATTTATTTTCTTATTACCTATAGCTTTTTAATTATATACTTTAAATTGTGGTAAATAATCTATATTTTCTTTAATAATATCATCTAATATTTTTTTAGCCACTTCAGCACTCGTTACCAATGGATGCATTGTTAATGCCTGGAGAGCTTTGTTGTAATCTCCTTTTATAGCTGCTTCAATTGTTAATTCTTCATATGCTTTTATCACTTGTAATAAACCTCGAATTTGCACTTCTACATGACCTGTATTTAGTGGAATTGCTCCTTGCTTTGTTATAACACAACTGGTTTCAATTGCAACATCATCTGGTAAATCTGCTATAGCTCCATTATTTCTTGTGTTAACAGTCATTATTATACGCTTATCATTATATATTGAGTTAATTAACTCACATGCAGCATCCGAATAATATTGTCCTCCTCTTTGCTCTAATTGTTTTGGCTTTTCTGCAAGATTTGGATCCTTATATATTTCAAATAGTTCTTTTTCTACTTTCTTAACTATTTCTCCTCTTGTTCCTATCGTCTTTGCGGATTCTATTTCTTCCTGAAGCATTTTATAAGTTAAATAATAATACCTATGATAAGGGCATGGTAGCATATTTAAATCTTTTATTTGTTCTTTTATCCATCCCATTTCTGCTATATTTCTTGTCGTAAATTTCATCCCATTTACAATCTTTTCTACTACTTGTGAAGTTACATCTTTGCCTTGATAATAAATTTTTCTTCCCCATACTAAATGGTTTAAACCTGCAAAATGAACAAAAACTTCATCCTTACTTTTTGCTCCCACAGCTTCAGCAGCAACCATGTGCATTAATACAGGCACATTACAAAGTCCAATTACCTTTATATTGGTATGTTTCAAAACTGTTTCCGTAATGATTCCAGAAGGATTTGTAAAATTAATTAACCAAGCATCCGGACAAATCTTTTCCATATCCTTGCATATATCTAATATTACTGGAATAGTTCTTAATGCTTTTGCAAATCCTCCTGCTCCTGTAGTTTCTTGTCCAATGCAATTATATCTTAAAGGAATTTTTTCATCTCGAATTCTTGCATCCATCAGACCTACACGAAACTGTGTAACTACAAAATCTGAACCTTTTAAAGCATCTTTTCTATCTAATGTTAAATTAACAGTACAATCTATTTGTGCTTTTTTAACCATTCGTTTTGCCAAATTCCCTACTATTTCTAATTTTTCTTTTCCTTCTTCTATATCTACAAGCCATATCTCTTTTACAGGTAAAGTATCATGTCTTTTTATAAACCCTTCAATTATTTCAGGTGTATAACTCGAACCTCCACCAATAATAGTTATTTTTAAATCTTTTTTCATATGATTTTTACCTCCCATTTATTTTTATATAACTTAATTATTTACTATTAAATCCATTAAGTATAAAGATTTATTAACTGTTATTAATTAGATACTAACAAAGTGAGTAATTTTATATTTTTGTTATTCCTATTTACATAATTACTCAATAACTAAATAAGAGTATCCATCACATTCTCTATATGTATAAGTCTGTACGTCATCAGAATTATTTATCTTTGTTTATTAGTACTTACATATTTCCACTACCCCCTAATCAATTATTCCATCTTTTATTTTGCAAATAGTATGCCAAACAATAAATCAACTAATAATTCAAGCTTTCTTCATATTTTATTTATTGTGTTTTTAAAAAAAATAATAGTGTTTCAATTATTATATTTAGTGTTTAATTTTTATTTATGTATAATTTTAAAAATCGAGTAGGAGCTGAATAATTATTTTATTCAGCGTCCTCTCACACCACCGTACGTACCGGTCTGGTATACGGCGGTTCGTTAGTTTACATGCATCTTAGAATACTGTGAGATTAGGCTCTTATAGTCTAATTGATTGAAATATTCGTTAGTTAGAGTTGTTGATAGGATGTGACTATTTGCTATATGCCAGTATCCTTTTCGGGTATTGGCATATATTTTTGCAAAATAAGGCCTCATTCCTAACTTTATCAGATTCCTTATCCTTGTTCTGACCTTTTTCCATAGTTTCCACTCACACATTCTTAATCTTCTTCTTATCCATTGGTCTAATTCTTCCATGTGTTTCTTCGCTTTTGCAAGTGAAAAGTAGTTTACCCATCCAATGATTATCGGATTGAGTTTATTAATTCTTTCCTCTGTACTTAAAGGATTTCTTCGACTCGTTATTTCCCTTATTTTGTTCTTGAACTTCTTTATGCTTTCTTCTGCTATTCTTATTTGAGATTTACCTCTCGTTAAATAGAATGAAAATCCAAGAAATTTCCTTTTCCATGGTCTATCAACTGCACTTTTGTTCTTATTTACTTTTAGTTTAAGGACTTTTTCAATATATTCAGTTATGTTCTCTCTGACTCTTTTAGCTGCTCTTTCACTTTTAACAAATATATTACAGTCATCTACATATCTGCAGAATTTATGTCCTCTTCTTTCTAATTCTTTATCCAAGTCGTCAAGGATTATATTTGCTAAAAGTGGACTTAATGGCCCTCCTTGTGGTGTTCCTTCTTCATTCTTTACTTTTATTCCATTTAACATAACTCCAGATGTTAGATAGGCTCTTATTAATTTTAAAACCCTCTTATCTTTAACTTTTCTTGCTACACGGCTCATCAAAATATCGTGGTTTACTTTGTCAAAGAATTTTTCAAGGTCTAAGTCTACGACCCATCTATATCCTTCATTTATGTATTCATTTGCTTTCTTTACTGCATCTTTTGCACTTCTGTTTGGTCTGAAACCATAACTATTATTAGAAAAACCTTTATCAAATATTAGTGTTAATTCTTAGGCTATCGCCTGTTGTATTAATCTATCAAGTACAGTTGGTATACCAAGTAGTCGAATTCCTCCATTAGGCTTTGGAATCTCCACTCTTCTAACTGGTTGCGGTTTATATTCCCCTTGTAGTATTGCTAATTTTTTTCTGGCCACTCTTGTATTAGAAAGTTCCGAAGTTCATCGGTTGTCATTCCATCTACTCCATGGCTACCTTTATTAGCAACTACTCTCTTATATGCTCTTTGCATATTTTCTCTTGAGAGTATTCTTTCCAAGGTTCCGTATTCTTGTGCACTGGTTTCTCTTTCTGGGACTGCCGGAGATACTCTATGCACTTCTTGTTTACCTTCGTATTCCACACTATTATCAACAAGATAGCCTGTATATTCAGTTTTCTGCAATCTTTGAATATCTCTCGAAGTCTTCAAAATTCAAAACCTCAAAGCGTAAGTCCTTCCCACGATAACGCGTATTTCGTAGTACTATGACGTCTGCTGACTTCTAACAGTTCAGCTACCCATCACTGAGTAGGTTACCATTAGGAAACTTCATTCCTTTAATGGTGTATCTGTTAGACCTCCCCGGGTAAGAGCGACCGCCTTCATCCCATGTACTCGCCACATTTACTGCATGAAGTTCGGGTAGTGTTGGACTTTGTTTTGTTATGCAAACTCGTCCGCCTCAAGTCAGCCTCATATGTGATTCTTGTTCATCGAGTCGGGACTTTGCCTCCGGCTTCCTTCAGATTCCACCTCACGATGGACACCCTTGCCATTGGCTAATGGTTCCCACTACCAAGCCCATAGCGGACTTTCACCGCCAAGCTGTCGACCATGCCGGACACACATAAAAGAAGGGATAATAGAAAATTACTATTATCCCTTCTTTTATTTTACTATTTCTTTATCCTTTTCTAATATATGCTTTACCAACCAATCAACTATGAAATTTAATATCTCAAGTAAATACTTATCCTGTTCAATATCAACTTTATTTAAATCAATTGATTTTATTTTATCTATAAACTGCATATGTTCTATCTTGTGTAGAAAATAACCTTCATAGCCTATTTGCTTCATATATTCTTCTTCTGAAGCAAAATGATATACCGTATAATCTTCAAGTTCCTTTAATATTTCTACTATTTTATCAAACTTATCAATATATAAATCATTTTTTAATACTTCATAAGCTTGATTTGCAATCTCAACTAAGTGCTTATGCTGATTGTCTATATGTTCAATCCCCATTGAATATTCTTCTTTCCACGTTATCATAGTCATCCTCCTATCCTAAAATGAATAAGTAATTTCCATATAATTTTATAGTTTCACTTTGTTAACTTATAATATCCCTTATCCTATCAATATAACTTGGTGTTGTTCCACAGCAGCCTCCAACAACCTTAACTCCTATATTAATCATTGATAAAATATGTTTTGCAAACTCATCTTCATCAACATCATATACCAAATCTCCATCTATTTGCTTTGGAATTCCTGCATTGGGTTTTACAAGAACAGGTATGTTTGTACTTTTTAATATTTCCTGGGCTATATTTAGCATATCAAAGGGGCCTGTTGAGCAATTTGCACCAACTGCCACAACCCTATGTTTTTCAACTGTTTTTATCATATCATAAAGAGTATAACCTAAAAAAGTACTTCCCTCTTTGTTAAATGTCATTGAAGCAAAAACAGGTATATTGAATTCGTCCATTGCACTTAATGCAACATCTAATTCTTCAATATCATACATAGTTTCAAGAATTATAAAATCCACACCTTCTTCTTTACCTATCTTAATTTGCTCTCTATAAATTTCAAAGGCCTCTTCTTTCCTTATAGGTCCTTTAGGCTCAATAAGTTTTCCTATTGGCCCAATATCTTGTGCAACAAGTACATTTTTGCTTACACTTCTTGCTATTTCTATCCCTCTTTTTATTACATCTTTAAAGTCAAATCCACACTCATCCATACTTAACCTATTTGAACGAAATGTATTTGTTAATACTGCATCACATCCTACATCAACATACTCACTGTGTATTTTTTTTATAAGTTCAGCTTCTGTAATATTTAGTATGTCTGGTATTAAATCTTTTTTTCTCTTATATCTTTGAACCATTGTACCCATTGCACCATCTAAAAGCATAACCTTGTTATTATTAAATGGAAACATATTTTACCTCACCTTTGTTAAAACATTTTTATAGATTAATATACTTGTTGTTGAATATATTACTGCAACTGCCCAGCCTGCTAAAACATCTGTAAAGTAGTGTACCCCAAGATATATACGGCTTATACCTATGATAAGTGCTAAAATTACAACTATCCACTTTATAAAGTTATTTTTAAATTCCATTTCGTTTAGATAATACACAAAAACAAGGGCAAAGGTTAAAGAAACCATAGCGTGGCCACTTGGATAGCTGTATCCCTTTGCTTCAATTAGCCTGTATATTAAATCTGGTCTTGGCCTTTTAAAAAGTAGCTTCAAAATCTCATTAAAAATCCATACTAATGTTATGTTTAATGCGAAAAATGGTGCAAATTTTTTATTCTTATTCTTTATCATAAGTAAAATGGATAAAACAGTAAATGCAATTATAAATTGATAGTCTCCAAGTATAGTTACTGCTTTAAACACTGTATTTAAAGCAGTATTTCTGATTGATAATACTAATTGGAGAATATATATATCAAAGGTATAATTCTTATGAATAAAATTCTCCTCTGTAAGTTCCCAGAACACAAATAGAGAGAAGATAGATAATATTATTGATGTATATACATAAAAGGCTGTTTGGTCCACAATTCTATATTTTTTGTGGAAACTATTTAATCTTGCATATATCTCTTTCTTATATACAGCAAAATTCAGTTTTAACAAGTTCTTCTTCTTTAAATATCTAAATAACGTATAGAATAAAATTAATAAAAGAGCAACTCCTATTGTTATGTATTCAAAGTAGTTTGTTATAAAATACTTTGCACTATCTCCCATATAGAAAATTAATATTGCTTCAAGGAAAAATCTCATTCCTCTGCCTATTAAAGAGGCAGTAACAAATGTAAAAAAGTTTATATTAAAAACCCCTGCTGCAATTGTAAATATTTTATATGGTATTGGTGTAAAGCCTGCAATTACTATAGACCAGCCTCCATATTTATCAAAATAATATCCAACTTGTTTAATCTTATCATCTTTAAAAAACTTCCTCAATAATGGTTTTCCAAGCCTTTTTCCTATGTAATACCCAAAAATACCTCCTGCAACGGAAGACAATGTTGTTGATAATGCATATAAAAAGGACATATTTTTGTCCATTAAACACATAGGAATCAATATAACATCTGGCGGTATTGGGAAAAACGAAGACTCTGCAAAGGATAAAACAATTAAACCAAGTATTCCATAGGATTGAAATATGTTTATTAAATGTTGTAGTATCTGCTGCATATCCAACCTCCGTGCCACCCAAGTGAAATGTGATATTATCCATTTTGTTCCACATACAAATTTACATCTTATGCAATATTATAATTTATAAATCCCTCTTTTGGAATAAAAAATTTTATTTTTCCCAAACTTTTACTATATGATACAACATTTAACCTGAATTATTCATGGAATTTATTTAAAAGAGTTCTATAGCCCATATTAACTTAATTTTTTACTAAACTGCATTTCACTTAAAAAGTGAAATAAAAACATGAAAAAGAGGGCCCAAATTTGTTATAATATAGTTGCTAAACAAATACCAAACAAAGGGAGGGTTCTCAATGTTTAGTTTATATGATATTTGTTTAGAAAGCAATAGTAAAATACGATTAAATTTTGATGGTGGTGACTTATCTTCTGATACAGGATTGTTATTGCTTAAAGAATTTACTCATAAAATTGGCTTCGAAAATGTAATAAAAAGTTTATTTAAAACAAA
>NZ_FQVG01000080.1 GCF_900129265.1 Caloramator proteoclasticus DSM 10124
TTTATTATATTTATTTAACATAGATTTAACCTAACTAACAAAAATGTAATATTATTATGTCGATAAATGTCAAAGTAAAGCAGTTTACATCAATTTATGTCATATGATATAATTAAAATAGATTTTTAAATTTAAAAGTTTAATATACTAAAATAAGAATTAAAAACCAATAAAAAATCTATTTTAAATAATTGAATACAAATTAATGAGGAGTGTTTTTAATGGTAAGAGGGAATAGTACAGGGAGTAAAAACTTTCTTAAAAACATCAAAATGTTTTCTCTTATATTAATCCTAATTGCCTTTATGGGAGCTTCATTAATTGGTATTTCATTATTAGGAATGAGAAATATGCGGGTATTAAGTGGGGATATGAATAATCTTTACAATGAAAGGATGCTACCATCCCTTGAACTAAAGCATATTGAAACAGAATTTTATAAGATAAGATTATCATTATCACAAATGGTCTATTCAAACAAATATGATGAAACATTAGAACAAAATATAAATAAACAAAAAGACAATATTGATAATATACTTGAACATTATAGAAATACTAAGATGAATGAAGAACAAAAGAAGATGTTATTAGAAGTAGAAGGTGCATATAAAGCATATATGGATAATTCAAAACTATTAATTAACCAATTAAAGACAGGACAATCAATATCTGCAGAGGAAACTCAAAATTTAAAAAGTTTAACTTTGAATATTCAAAATGCAATAGATACATTAGTGCAAAAAAATGCATCTGAGGCAACAATAGCTGTTGATAGAGCAAATTTACTTTATTCTAAATCAAGAACTATAATGCTTAGCGTTTCTTTAATAATGGTAATTATATCAGCAGTTTTTGCTTATTTGTCTACAAAATTATTAAAAAATTCTATGGCACAAATAAACTATGTTGCAGAAAAGTTAAGTCAATATGATTTTACAGTAGAGCTGGATACTGAAGGAAAAAATGAATTTATAGAAATGAATAAGTCTCTATCAAAAGTTATAGATAATATGAAAAATGCGTTGGCTGAAATAAAAGAAAATACAGAAATTCTAAGTGCAAGTTCACAGGAATTATCTGCAACATCAGAGGAGATGGCATCATCATCACAGGAACTTGCGAAGACAATGGAACAGGTGGCAGAGGGTGCAACATCTCAGGCAAATGACCTACAGGATATAGTAAATCTAATAGCAGATTTAACTACAAATATAGAAAATGTATACGCTGAACTTAGAAATGTAAAGACAGAAACAGATAATGCAACAAACAAAGCAAATATTGGAAATGCTGAAATGGACAAGCTTGTAAAATCAATAACCGAAATCAAAAATGCCTTTGAAGTTGTTGTAAATAAAGTTGGAACACTTACAGCTTCAGTTAAGGAGATAAATAATATAACAAATGTAATAAATGCAATTTCAGAACAAACAAACCTACTTGCTCTAAATGCAGCAATAGAGGCAGCAAGAGCAGGAGAGGCAGGACGTGGATTTGCGGTAGTTGCAGATGAAGTAAGAAAACTTGCAGAAGAATCAAAGAAATCTACAGCAGAGATAGTTGAACTTGTAAATTCAATCCAAAAGGATACAGAAGAAGTAATAAAGACATCAAATGAGGTTGAGACATTTATACAAGCTCAAACAAGTGTAGTAGATAATACGGTAATGGCTTTTGTAGATATATTAAATTCTATAGAAAATATAGCACCTCTTATGAATAGAACATATGAGGGAATGGATAGAATAGTAAAATCTAAGGATGAGGTTTTATCAAAGGTAGAAGGGGTAAGTGCAATTGTAGAGGAAAACACAGCAGCATCAGAGGAGGTTGCAGCTTCATCCCAAGAAATATCAGCAGCATCAGAAGAAGTTGCTGCAACAGCACAAAACTTAAGTGCTATGGCTATGGATTTAGCTAATATAGTAAGTAGATTTAAGGTTGAATAATAAAAAGTGCCATAAAATTTATGGCACTTTTTAAATAATATTTTAAATAAATTACATATGTCTGTATTTGTTGAAAATAAGGGCTGTTTATTACTTTTAGATTTAGATAATTTTAAAAACGTAAACGATACATTAGGGCATATTTATGGTGATAATGTTTTGGTTGATATATCAAATATATTTAAAGATATAGAAACTATATATGATGGTTTAAGATTTTACAGAATGGCTGGAGATGAGTTTATAGCAATTTATAAATTCACAGATTATACAAAAATAGAAGAGTTGGTTAACGAAATAAAGGATAGGGTAAGTGATTTTGCAATTAATAAGGGCTTAAACATATCGACAAGTATTGGAATTGCCTTATATCCAAGAGATGGCCAGTCAATTGAACACCTATTAATGAAGGCTGATATGGCTATGTATGAGGCTAAGGAGAATGGAAAAAATACTTATGTTTATTTTGACACCAAAATGCAGGAGGCTGTTAAGGAAAAAACGTATATAGAAAATAAATTAATAGATGCACTTAAAACAAATAACTTTCAAATACTGTATCAACCAATATATGATATAAAAACAGGAGAAGTTGTATCCTTTGAAGCCCTTTTAAGAATAAAGGATTCAAACATATCTCCTGCAAAGTTTATTCCAATTGCTGAAAAGAGTAATTTAATAGTTGATATAGGTAATTGGGTAATAGAAAACGTATTAAGTCAAATTAGAGAATGGCTAAATAGAGGAATAAATGTAAAACCTGTTTCAATTAATATATCTGTAAAACAATTTTTAGATGGAACTTTTTTAGATTTAATTAAGGAATATCTGGATGAAAATAATATTTATAGGGATTTAATACAGTTAGAAATAACTGAAAGCTTATTGTTAGAAAAAAATGAACATACTATTCAAAAATTAAAAACAATAAAGGATTTAGGAATTAAATTGATATTAGATGATTTTGGAACAGGTTATTCTTCCTTGAGCTATCTAACATACATTCCTGTTGATAGAGTTAAATTAGACAAGTCTTTAAATGACAGGTTTGTGAATAAATATAATATAGAAACTATAAAAAATATTATTGGTTTAATAAAAAGTTTAGACTTAACTGTTACGGCAGAAGGAATTGAAACTATGGAACAGGTAGAAATATTAAGGCAAATAGGATGCGATTATGTTCAAGGATATGTTTTTTCAAAACCACTAATTGCTGAAGGGTGTATAGATTTATTAAAAAATTAATTGTTAGGGCAGGTATTCAATTAGAATGCCTGTCCTTTTTATATGAGAAGGATTTTAGGAAGATTAATCATTTAGGCTATAAATAAAATTTAATATGAACTTTTGGGTTATTTCCTATTTTTAGTAACAATATTACAAAAAATTAATCAGTATTCTACAAAATATTACACAACAATTAGACAAAATAATACAAAATTTTTTTAAAGATTTTGCTATTATAAAAATAAAGCGTGGTGAAGAGAATGATTACAAAAGAAGTACTAAATAAAGAAATGCAGAAGTTAAATGAAATGATAGAAATGAGTGATAAGTATTCCTATGAAGATATTTTAAAGCAGAGCCAGTTGGTAGATAAGCTAATTGTCGATTTTATGAAGAAAACAAGCAAATAAGGAGAGAAAAGAAAATGGAAATAACAGAGGAGAAATCTTAAAATACCTGTTCTATTTAGGCGATAGAACAGGTATTTTTTTATCTTATTATTATCTTTGTAATGTCCTGTGATGGGCCTTCGAATACCTTAATCTTTTTTAGTTTTTTTATATTCGGGTAAAGAAATTTCTTATCAACGTCAAAAATCATAAGTTTAAAATACATCCAAAGATTCTTAAATTCAAGTTTTCTAAAATTATTTTTATCTAAAAGCCCTGGTATTATCATTTCTATTTTATCCTTATATACTAAAACTTCAATGCATCTATTTATGTTAAGATAATTTCTTTCAATAAGTGCTTTAGATATACAAAAATTAATAACATCCATATTATCATATTTCTTAATAGATGATAGAGTTTCACTTATGGTATAAAGTTGACTTAAAATATTTCCTGTGCAAACCCTTATATTAGCATCCGAACCAGATGTGAAATCCTTTATTAAAACTGATGTGTGGGGAAAATAGATTTGAGGATTTTTTGAAAAAAGGAGTATTCCACCAAGAGTTGGATATATCTTCTTGGTCTCTCTATCTTGATATAAAAATCCCGATGAAATAAGCTGCACTTCATCTTTTTGATAGTTAAGACCAGAGAGATTAAAATATTTTTCTATAAGCTTAAAATCATAGTCTGATATTTGAGCATTAAAAACTGGAGTTTGTTCAATATGAATAAGTCCATATTCTTGAAGCATATATGCAATCTCTTCCTTGTGCATAAAATCAGTTGTAGAACCTCTTCTTATATAAAATGCACCATTTTCTTTAAGTTGATGGGGTTTATTGTTTGAACTATATATGGTTATTATTCCAAGGTATTTTCCGTGATAGTTTACAAGTTCTGCAGATACTGTTGCAGGAGGGTCAAGTCTTGTACTTATAATCTGTTGAATCTTTTCTTCATTAAAATCATCCTTATTTATTCCTACTATTTTTTTAGTCTTATCTTCAACACCGTATATGATATAGCCTCTTCCTCCAAAGATATTGGCAATAGCACATACATCCCTTGCAAGTTCCTTTTTTTCACTCTCTGTATTTAATGATATATCCTCTTTATAATCAAGTTTTGGACCTTCAGGTTTAGGTAGCAAAAGCTTTAATTTTTTTACATCCACTTATATTCACCTCAATATTATTATATTCCTCAAGAAGAAATAATTGGTTTACTTATGTATAATTTTAATGTATAATTTATTTTTATAAAATAGATTTAAATTAATTATATTTTACGTTTAATTTCTAATTTCGTTGTTAAGAAATTTTAAAAAAAGACGATAAATAAATGTTAGAACAAATCTGTGGGGGGTATTCTGATGTTTTTTAAACGAAAGAATCAAGAAATTGCAGTAACTAAAGATGACTTTGTTCCTGAGGTTAAAGTAAATAAAAGGGATGCAAAACTTGCACTTTTAAAGAAAAACCAAAGGGCAATAGTGGACAGGATAACTTCAAAGCTTGATGAAACAAAAAACACAACACAGGCATTAATTAGTTCTATAACTACAATAACTAAGGATGTAGAAGTTCAGATGGATGCAATAGAGCATCTTGTTCACGAGATAAATCAATATACTGCACTTGCAGAGGAGGTATATGCAAGTACAATAAATTCAGAACAGATAGCAGCACAAACATTAGAGACTGCAAAGATGGGGAATAGTGCCGTTGAGGTTTCAATAGGTGCAATGAATGAAATAGAAACATCAATGAACTATGTAAAGGATGCAGTTATTTCACTTGAAGAAAAGGCATCACATATAAATGATATGTTAAAGATAATAAGAGATATAGCAGAACAGACAAACCTACTATCCCTTAATGCCTCAATAGAAGCAGCACGTGCAGGAGAGGCAGGACGTGGCTTTGCAGTTGTTGCAACAGAGGTTAAAAAGCTTGCAGAGAGAAGTAGGGAATCTGCAGATACAATTTCAAAGACTATACAAGAAATCAATTCAAGCATAAAACAAACAATAGATGCAATTCAAAGGAGCAACCTTAAGGTAAAAGAAGGCGTGGAAAAGGCAAACCATACTATGGAGGTTTTCAATAATATAATAGAAGCTGTAAACACAACAGCAAGAACCTCAATAGAAATAAAAAATGCAATACAAGAACAAACTCAAAGCTTAGAAAAGGTTATAAGCTCCACAGAAGATATGAATAAAACCTCTGAAAAGGTTATGGCAAAGGTTGAATCAGCAGCCCTTTCAACAGAGTATACAAAAAATGCAATAGAATCACTAATTGAAGTATCCAACGATTTGAAAAATGTTTCAGATAATCTTTTAAGCAGGATAGATGAGGTTGAAGAAGAAAGTAGAGTTTTAAAGACAACAATAAATGGAACTCCATCAACACTAGACCCTGCAATGGCCTTTGACCAACAAAGTGCAAAGATATTTATTAACGTTCACGCAGGACTGTTAACTCCAGGACTTGGTGTAGAGATATATCCTGGTGTTGCAAAGAGTTGGTATGTTGAAGAGGATAATCTTACTTGGATTTTTAATCTAAAGAAGGGAATTAAATTCCACAATGGAAGAGAAGTTACAGCACAGGATGTAAAATACTCCTTTGAAAGACTTTTAAGTCCAAAGCTAAACTCACCAAATTCTTGGTTCCTATTTGACATAGAAGGTGCAGCAGAATATAATCAAGGGAAAATAAGAGAGGTTTCAGGTATAAAGGTATTAGATAAATATTGTATTTCACTAAAGCTAAAAAAGCCCTATACAGGATTCTTACTAAACCTTGCTCAAAGCTGTTGTGCTATACTTGCCAAAGAGGATGTGGAAAGAGGAGTATTTACAGGCTGTGGCCCATACAAAATAACTAATGTGAGTGAAAATGGATGTGTTCTTGAAGCCTTCCACGACTATTTTGGAGGATGTGCATATATAGATAAAATAGAAGTAACCTATGTAGATGATGATGTTGTTAAGAAGTTTGTAGATAGAGAATATGATTTCATTCCAGTTGATGATAGAAATACTCTTGAAAAGATTAAAGAGGCAGGTCTAAGTAACACTGTAAAACTACAAAATGTTATGACAACAACCTATGCAGGAATAAATTTAAGAAGTTCGTCCGCCTTTGTTAAGGATAAGGATGTAAGAAGGGCACTAAACTATGCAATAAACAAGAAAAGAATAATAGATGAAGTAATGGGTGGTATGGCTGTTGAATCAAAGGGACCACTTCCACCAAGTATAATCGATAACAAATACCTAAGAGGTTATGAATACAGTCCACAAAAGGCAAGGGAGATTTTAAGTAAAAAGGGTATAAAGGAGAAGTTAGTTATACAAATAAGACAAGGAAATGGTACTTCTGCAAATGAAAGAATAGCAGAGTATATGAAGGAAGATCTAAAGGCTGTTGGAATTGAATGTGTAATTGATAAAGTTTCTGCAGATAAGTACTTAAAGCCAGAAAGTATTGCAAAGTGTCATATATTCATAAGTGGTTGGGTTGCAGATACAGGTGACGCAGACAACTACTTAGAACCTCTGTTTAACCCAGCAAATTTCACAGATTTTACAGGCTATGAAAATCAAGAAGTTTTAGAACTTATGGCAAGGGCAAAGACAATAGTAAATCCTGAAAAGAGAATAGAGATGTATAAAAAGATACAGGAGATAATTGTAGATGATGCACCTTGGGTATTTTTATATCATCCTCAATCAGGATTTGCAGCCCATAAACATCTTGCAGGTGTAAGATTAAGTTCACTTGGAAAGACGAAGTTTGATGATATTATGATTATAGAATAAAGTGTACTTAAATGTAGACAAGTTTATAAAGATTTGCTACAAACTGTACAGAAAATCGGACAAATTATGCCAAGAGGCTATATAGAGTGTATCAAAGACAGGACAAATTTTTTATGTCCTGTCTTATTTTTTTACAACAATATTTAGCATTTAACTATTTTTAAACAAAAAAATTGGCACAGAAATTGCTATGTTAATAACGAAAGTTAATTTTATAACAAGTTTGGGGTGATTATATGGATTTTTCATTAACAAGAGAACAGCAGCTATCAAAACAAATGTTTGAAAAGTTTGTAGAAAATGAAGTAAGACCAATAGCAGCAGAGATTG
>NZ_FQVG01000082.1 GCF_900129265.1 Caloramator proteoclasticus DSM 10124
AGCAGAATCATTTGTTTTAAATAAACTTTTTATTACATTTTCGAAGCCAATTTTATGAGTAAATTCTTTAAGCAATAACAATCCTGTATCAGAAGATAAGTCACCACCATCAAAATTTAATCGTATTTTACTATTGCTTTCTAAACAAATATCATATAAACTAAACATTGAGAACCCTCCCTTTGTTTGGTATTTGTTTAGCAACTATATTATAACAAATTTGGGCCCTCTTTTTCATGTTTTTATTTCACTTTTTAAGTGAAATGCAGTTTAGTAAAAAATTAAGTTAATATGGGCTATAGAACTCTTTTAAATAAATTCCATGAATAATTCAGGTTAAATATATTTATGTAAAGCTCAGTTAATTCTTCATCTGTCATATCCTTTAATTTGTTGATATAAATATCTTTAAATCCTGCTGCTTCATAATACTCTTCAAGTTCTAAAAGCATTTTTTCTCTATCCATATTAATCCCTCCCTATATTTATATATAAATTATACTTATTTTTTATTACCTTGAAAAATTTATTTTTATATACTTTTTTATACATTTATTGTATAATTTGCATAGATATATATGAAAGGAGTGATTTTGTTGTCTCAAAAAATTAATATAATTATGTTAATTTGTTCTTTTATATGTACCATTCTATTTATGATAACTAAAAAGATATTTTTAAGTATTATTTGGGGTATTAATTTTATTCTCTTTTTATTCAACTTTATTAAGACTTACACTAAAAGCAAATCTAATTTAACCGAAGAAGAACTAAACAACCTAAATACTAAAATTAAGGAATTAATTTTAGCAAATAGAGAAAGTAAAGCAATATATTTATATATGAAAACTACTGGAGCAGATTTAAAAGATGCAAAAGAATATATTGATTCATTAACAGATAATTTTTAAGTTGAGAGGAAAAGGTGAAAAAGTTCATTACAATCATAAAAATAATATTTTCAATAATTTGTTTATTAGGTGCAATATTGCTTTTTTTAAAAGATATTTTTATTCCTGCACTTATTCCATTATCTCTATCAATTGCTATACTCTGTTTAATACTGGCACAACTTTAAAATTAAAAAATTTACTAAAAACATTTGGATTACTACTTTTATATTAGGAATTACTACTATTATTTTAAATTTTGTTGTTGGGATAGAACAAAATTATAATTATAATAAAAAGGTAGATTTTGTCTTTAGCACAAATATAATTATTTTTTCATATTCTAATTATATAAGTATAATTAGAGGGATGATACTTTGAAAAATGATATCGATAATAAAACACGTGCACAAATTCCTGAAAGATGTCGTATAGGTTTTCAAAGATATACTGTTGTTAAAGGGGATACCCTTGAGAAAATTGCAAAACGTTTTAATGTAACTGTAGGTTTTTTAATAGTAGAAAATCCCCATATAAAAGATCCGAATAAATTATCCCCAGGAGATGTGCTGTGTGTACCTATACAGCCTCCACCTGGTGTTGGGAGAATACCCGAGAGTTGCCCTATAGGATATGAAAAATATACTATAAAATCAGGGGATTCCTTTTCAAAGATAGCTCAAAATATAGGGGTTCCAATAGATCTTCTTATTTGGAATAACCCACATATTCCAGATCCAAATATAATTTTCCCTGGAGATGTTCTATGTATTCCTGTACCACTTAAATTGCCATCTTGTAATTTATTAAAACCTATAAATCCTTCTATGCAAAATACATTTGGCTCAGCTATGGTTCAAAAACAACAAAATGGACAGCACCTTCTTGTAATTACAGGAGTAAATCTTCCAAATCCATCATTGTTAGGTAACTACGATGGTTACGATGGATTTGTTGGAATTGCAGGTATTGGTGGATATGGCTTCCAACTTACCCCTGTTTCAATTGAAGAAGGGTTATGGATAGGAAGCTTAATAATTTTCCCTATTTTGTCTTCCGGAAATCAAGTTTACATCATTCCAAGTAATTCTGAAGTTTCTGTGCCAAGCAAACCTATATTAGAAGGTATGTTAAAGTAAAAAGCAATAGGTGCATAACTCCTATTGCTTTTTCATTACATTCTATTATTTTATTAAGCCTGTCATCCATTTTCTTTATTAAAAGTTGTCTGTGAAGCTCTATAGCTCTTCTTCTATCAAAATTTTATCGTTTAATATTTGATTTATTGTCTTTAAATTAAAGTCTAATTCCTTAAAGGACAAAATCTGCTGCAGCTCTTCTAAATATTTTTCTGAATATAGCCTATATCCCGCTATAGTTGCAAATTTAGGTTTTAATAGGCCTATTATAATGATGGTGTGTTAGAACACTTATCCCAACCATATCCGGCAACTTCCTTTATTTTATACACATCATCACCTCCATTTTCATAATAATCTATTGCGTTAAAGTCAATATGAAAATCAAAAATATTTTATAAGCAAATACCTTATACTTTAGATTTTAATTTATTTTTTGCTTGAATGAAAATAGGTTATTGCACATCATTTGATTTTATTGTGCAACAACCTATTATTTATAAATTTAAAATATCATAATTATAAATCAATAGCTCATTTATTTCTCCTCGCCCAGTACCCTTACTATTTATGCTTCTTGTTGCTTTTACTCTTGTAATATTAAACCCTTTATATAGCTCTTCAAAGAAATTGTCAAATTCATCTACATTCTTAGGATCTGAATTACTTAACATAAAATATGCACCCTTTTCATCTATTACATTTCTAGTCCATTTAGCTAACCTTTTTTGACTTTCATCATCGAAAGGTATTTTTGAGTAATCAGTAAAACTTGAGGTTTGTGTTAACGGTCTATATGGGGGATCTATATATAAAAAAGAATTTTCATCAATGTATTCAGATACATTCTCAAAATCACCTATCAATAATTTAACCTTTTTCAAAGCACTATTAGCTGCTATTAAATTATCTTTATCACATACAGTTACTTTTTTTCTTTTACCAAATGGGACATTAAATTCACCTTTTTTATTTTGTCTGTACAATCCATTAAAACAGGTTTTGTTTAGAAATATCATTCTAGCCGCATGCCCAATCCATTCGCTTGAAAACAGATTATAATTTAATATTTTCTTTTCTATATTAAATAATTCTCTCTGCTCATAGAATATCTCTTCTTTTTTAACCATATCTCCTTCTAAGTATTTATTTTCTAGTATTTCTAATTGCTCTATTAGCTCTTTAACATTATTTTGAACAACATAATATGTTAATACAAGCTCTTCATTTATATCATTTAAAATTATTTCCTCAAAATTATATTGAGATTGCAAATAGAAAAAAACCGCCCCTCCACCTAAAAAAGGTTCAATATATTTTTTAATCTTTCCACCAAATAAATTTTTAGGGTAATACTTTGTAAATTGTTCTAATAGCTGACTCTTACCTCCTGCCCATTTTAAAAATGGTCTTGCATTTAATTCTGACAAATCTATTCCTCCTAATCCATTTGTAGTATTCTCTTTCTTGTTAACTCTAAATATTCTTCTTCAATATCTATTCCTATAAAATTTCTATTATTTTCAACTGCCACAACTCCAGTAGTTCCTGAACCACAAAATGGATCTAATACTATATCTCCTTCATCAGTAGATGCCATTATGCATCTATATAGCAATTGCTTTGGTTTTTGAGTTGGATGAATTCCATATGTTTTTTCCCTCTTTGGGGTCGTAGGTATTTCCCAAATGCTTCGCATTTGTTTTCCACCATTTAATTCTTTGATAAAATTATAATTGAATTTATGTTTTGCTTTTTTTGATTTCTTAGCCCATATTAACATTTCATGACTTGCTGTAAAACATCTACAACTCATGTTCGGTGCAGCATTGGGCTTAAACCATACAATTTCATTAATTATATGATATCCTAATTCCATTAATGCAAACGCTATTAAATGAATAATGTGATATGTACCTGAAACCCATATAGTCCCATTATCTTTTAATACCCTATCACAAGCCATTAACCATTCTTTGTTAAACTTATAATCACTTAAAAATCCACCAGATATATCCCAATAACCCTTGTTAACACATGCAATTTTTCCAGACTTACATGTAATCCCATCGTTACTTAACCTATATGGGGGATCTGCAAATATCATATCTATACTTTTTTCATTTAATTCCATTAATTTTTCAATGCAATTACCTAATATTAATTCTACATTTTCATCTTTATAAAACTGCATAAGCAAACACCCTTTGTTTTTTTTATATACTTATTCAATTTTATCACAAATATTATGCTATAAAAATCATTATTTTTGGAATACAAACAAATACTCATGGGCAATAAGATAAAAATTCTTTTTTATGCTGATTTCTCTCCAATATTCTGTTTTTCTACAATTATGTTGTTCTTTTATAATTATCTCCTTCAGTTTAAAGCTTTGATTCAAAAAAATATTCATTATTTCATAACCTAAAGGTTTAATATATCCATTTTTTCTTATATCTCCAATCAATATAGCACAATATCTTCCCTTTTTTAATACTCTATAGCATTCACTTGATACTTTTACAACCTCATATAAAAATTCATCATACTCCAACAAAGACATATCTTCTTTAATGTCTTTACTATATTTAATTATATTACTATATGGTGGATGTGTACAAATTAAATCAATTGAGTTATCTTTTATATCATATAAATTTCTTGCATCCCTTTTCAATAATACAGTTTTGTTTTTTCCTTCTATGCATTTTGTTCTTTCCCATGCTATTTTAAGTGCATATTCATTTACATCACATCCAATACCTACTCTGTTAAGCAATCTACACTCTATTAAAGTAGTGCCGCTACCTACAAACTGATCAAGAACAACATCATTTTCCTTTGAATATCTTAATATTATATTCCTAGGTACATATGGACTCCAATTGCCAGGATAATCTCCTTTATGGGTATAATAATTACCTCTATCCTTAAAACTCCATAAAGTTGTAGTTTCTAACATAAAATTATCTAACATAAATACTCTCCTTTCTAAATGACTATTGAGAGTTTATCCAAACTTAAAATTATTAAACACTAAATTTTAAATATTAAAAGGATAAAAATATGATTTGTAGAATATATAACTATATATTAAATACATTTAGGAGGCTTTTTATGAAAAACGCTAATGGTTTTGTTTACAATAAATCAGAAACTACATTTTATTTTTTAATTAATACACTAAAAGATTCTATTAAAAACTGGGATTATTTCGTTGATTGGAATAAAGTTGAAACCAATATTAGAGATATAGAGATCGAATTAAATACTTTGAACTACTTAATCGGAAAAGAAAATATTAAAGAAGAGCTTAAATATCTTTTAAATAAACACCCAGATGTAATTAGGGCTATCCCTTACTTACTGGCCAGTAGAGAAAATAAATTTGAAATTTTATATTTAGATTCAAAGGACAAATTTGATTATAAAATTTTTGATTTCAATAAGAAAAGTTTTAATAGCAAAGATATTGAAAACATTATTACATTTATAGAACATACCAAATTAATAAACATATTTAAGAATAAAACAATTAAAAACTTAGTTGATTATGTGTTTGGTGTAGAAGTTGGCTTAGATAGTAACGGAAGAAAAAACCGTTCTGGTACAGCTATGGAAAATATAGTTGAACACTTTATTAAAAAAATATGTTCAAAATACAACTATCAATATATAAAACAAGCTACTGCAACAAAAATAAAAAAGAAATGGAACTTTCATGTAACTGTAGATAAATCCGAAAGAAGATTTGATTTTTCAATAAATACAGGCAATAAACTATTTTTAATTGAAACCAATTACTATGGCGGTGGTGGTTCTAAACTTAAAGCAACAGCTGGTGAATACAAAACATTATTTGATTTGTTAGAACAAGATGGACATGAATTTATATGGATAACTGATGGTAAAGGCTGGCTAACTGCTAAAAGACCATTAGAAGAAACTTTTAACCACAATAGATATATTTTGAATTTGCATATGGTAGAACTTGGGTTGTTGGAAGATATATTAAATGAAAGTATTAAATTATAAAAACAGCCACACAGATAAATAATTTTGTTTCTATGTGGCATATTATTTTTTTACGGTTCTATAATAAATGTTGTGCTGTAACTTCAGCATATCTTTTTACAAAAAATATGCAGCTGTTTTAGATGCCTAATGAAATAAATTACACACACACTTATTTGAAAGGAAGCATCCAACAAGTGCACATTAATTGTTCTATCAGAAATTTATTCGGTTTTAAATATGTTATTATAATAAAAACAATTAATGCTGATTACTGTATTTAGAAATGAAAAGAAAATCTCACATTTGTCCTTATTGTAAGTCTCAAACTTGTAGAATTCACGACTATAGAATTCAACGTGTTAAACATATTCCTTTATTCTTAAAAGATTTGTTCTACTCGATAAAAATTCAAAATTAGCTTTACAAGTTATGTTTTCTTATAATAGCGATTTAGCTATTGCTCACACATTAAAAGAAAAACTATTAAAAATCATTAAAACTGTCTCTTCTTCCAAAAAAGCTCGCACTTTATTAAAAGAATGCATTCGGCTTTAAAAACTTTGATAGGTTTAGAAATAGAATTCTTCTTTGTTGTAATTAAAGTAAATTATAATACCAAATTTTAAAAAACCAACTCCCGTTGGTCTTTTTGTCCTGCAATTTTTGTGGGATACTCTCCCCAATCCAACCTATCTTTCTAAAATCACTCTCAAACAAGAAAGGACAGGCATTCTAATCGAATACCCGCCCCAACAATTGACAAAGAGCCAAATAAAAAAGCCCTGAAAATATCTTCTTCAAGGCTTTCTATGGTGTATGGTGCGCCCGGAGGGACTCGAACCCCCGACCAACTGGTTCGTAG
>NZ_FQVG01000083.1 GCF_900129265.1 Caloramator proteoclasticus DSM 10124
TGGTATCCCTCCCATTAAGAAGGATACCAAATACTTGTACAATTTTGTACATTTTTATTTTCCACTTTTCGTACATTTTGATTTTATCATTTACAATTGCTTTGAAATGTTAATTGATAAGCCCTATGGAGGGAGTTTATAAAATTCCTTCATAGGGCTATTTAAAAATTAAGCAAACATACATTTGCTTTAAAGACAAATTACTTTTATGGTTCTAAATGGAAAATGTCACATTTCACTTGGGTGGCACTTTTGTATTATTCATCTACAGAGAACTCGCTTCCATAGGCAATCTTAGAGAAGGCTTTTTCTGCATCAATGAGCTTTACACCCTTTATGTCAATGTTGTCAAAATTCGCCTGTCCTATTCCATCTTTAATCAGCCTAAAAAGATAGTTTACCGCCTGTGGTCTAAAACCAAGAAGCCTTGCACAAATAGTATCTACAGCAACTGCATCTAATCCAGCAATTAGCATATCAGTATGTACTGCAACACCCTTTGAGGGCCCTGTACCAATCATAGCAGGACTTAGGCTTACAATTGCCAAATCAATTGGTATCTCCTTTGCCATTGCATATATAAATCCGTGCAAATCCTCGTGTATTCCAAGGGATTTTTTAGGATAACCGTGTATTTCAGCTGGTGGAAGTGATAGTGCCATATTCTTTATTGAGGCAGACATAGTTGCCTCTTCGTGTACTTTAAGCTGCGTAAAGGAGATTAAAACATCTGATTCCTTTATTATTTTATTAATCTTGGTGCTTTTTACTATGCTGTGCTGTAGCTCTAAATCAAAATATTCTCCAAAGTTTAAGTCAATAAACTCCACCTGCTCTTGGTTTAAAATAACATCATAGCCATTGGACTTTAGTACATCAAGCGTATTGGCACCTCCTGCTCCCCCTGCAACTACAAGCCTCTTTGGATTTTTGGACTTAATGTATCGTATAAGTTCCCTTAACGTTTCTCCTCCAACAACAACTCCTTTATTTGGAGGGTTTATATTTACAAGGTTTGCAATTATAGTTACTGTAGTTGTATTATCTACTAAACTTTGAATTGGAAGATACCCAAGTGCCTCCCTAAGTGCTGCCTTTTCATCAGGATTTTTTCCAATGCCAATTATATTACTTTCAAGTCTCTTTTTCCTAATCATTAACATCACCCCAATTTATTTTTACCAAATATAACAATTTTATTATAAAAAATAAAATAGCAATCATATCACCCTTTAATAAGTTATAAGTGATATGACTGCCATTAAATTATACCTCCATAACCTTAAGTTCAGGAGAAATTATTAAATTTGCCTCTGTAGCTCTAAGAACCTCTTCAACTGTTGTATCTGGTGCAATCTCCTTAAGCACAAGTCCCTTTTCAGTAACCTCAATAACTCCCATCTCAGTTACTATTAGATTAACCTCTTTAGCTGCTGTTAATGGTAGAGTACACTTTTTTAGAATCTTTGGTGCACCCTTTGCAGTGTGTTCCATTGCAATAATAACCCTTTTAGCACCAACAACCAAATCCATAGCTCCACCCATTCCAGGCACCATCTTACCTGGAATCATCCAGTTTGCAAGGTTTCCCTCTTCATCAACCTGAAGTGCTCCAAGTACAGTTGCATCAACGTGCCCTCCTCTAATAATAGCAAAGGACATTGCACTGTCAAAGCAGGCACCACCCTCTTTTATAGTTACAAATTTTGCTCCTGCATTAACAAGGTCTTTATCCTCTTTACCCTCCTCTGGTGCTGGCCCAAGCCCTATAAATCCATTTTCTGATTGAAGGATTACCTCTACATCCTTATCTATGTAATTTGCAACCTCTGTTGGAAGACCGATACCTAAGTTTACAACATCTCCATCCTTAAATTCCTTTGCAACCCTCTTTGCTATAACCTCTCTAACTCTTTCCTTATCTATCATCTTTCTCCCCCCTCAACAATATAATCAACTAATATATGAGGAGTTACTACATTTTCTGGTTCTATTTCCCCAACCTCCACAAGCTTTTCTGCCTCAACAATAACTATATCAGCCGCCATTGCCATTATAGGGTTAAAATTCCTTGTAGTCTTTGAATACCATATGTTACCCTTTTTATCAACCCTACTACCCTTTAATATTGCAATATCTGCCCTTAGGGGTTTTTCTAATATATACTTTTTGCCATCAATTTCAAGTACAGTCTTTCCTTCCTCTACTACTGTCCCAATACCAGTTGGTGTTAAAACTCCGCCAAGTCCTGCACCATAGGCTCTAATCCTTTCCACCAGTGTCCCCTGTGGCACAAGCTCAACTTCCATTTCACCACAGTTCATCTGTCTTCCCGTTTCAGGATTTGTTCCAATATGAGATACTATTGCCCTTTTCACCTGTCTATTTGCAACAAGCTTTCCAACACCCTTATCTACAAAGGCAGTATCGTTACAAATAATAGTCAAATCCTTTACACCCTTTTTTACGATTGCATCTACAATAGTCTCTGCTGTTCCTACTCCTAAAAAACCTCCAAACATAATAGTTTGACCATCTTTAATTAGCTCCATAACCTCATCAATCTTTTTAATCTTGTTCATACGCCACCTCCATAACCCCCATTCTAATTATATAATATAAAAAAATAGCAGCTTTAACAATTAATATAATATTTAAATTTTCATAAAATTTAGTTTATTTCTTTATTTTACTAATCCTATCTTTATCTACTTAACTCTATCTAAATTACTGAGCTTTGTTTCGTAAATTTGCACCTCATCCTTGAGCTTTAATTTCCTTGCAACCAACACCAAATGATAAAGTACGGTTTTTACTGCACTGCCTCTTTTAGATGAACTCTCATAGGCATTTTTTAAAACAGTATAGGCCTCTTCATATTTTTTATTAAAGATAAGAAGCTGGCCTAAATAGTCCCAAACGATATTGTTTCCTCCATAAATCATTAAAAACTCAAAAATTTTCTTTTCTGCCCTCTCATATTTTTTATCCCTTATTGCAATATTTATTGATTCAATTCTACTCTTCATTTGATATACCATATCCTTATATAAATTACCTAATACCTGCTTACCAAGCTCTGTGACTTTATATATTAAACACCCATTATGAGCCCTAATTTCTATAAGTCCCATATTAACAAAACATAAATCTAATATACATCCTCCCTTTGTCATTGCTTCAATGCTGGCAAGTCTAAATCTTTCGCTTGCAATTTCTATTAGACTATTTTTTTCATCTATCTTAATCATCTCATTTACATTTATCTTAATTTCATTATTTTTATTAAAAATACTTATTAAAATGTCTCTAATTTTTAATATGTCAAAATTGGAATTGTCTACAATATTCCCCCAGTTTGTTTTAAAGAGCATAAGGTATAGAATTCCTGCATATCTTTCGTCTATATCTAATCTTGAAAGAGCTCTTCCCTTCTTTGTTACCTCGATGATATTTTTATCATAAAAAACCAAATTGTTTTGAATTAAAAATTTAATAAAAATATCTGTCTCTTCGTTTTTTTCATAGCTCTCAAGGGGTATATCATTTAGTATCTTCTCTAATAAAATCATTGTTTTAAAATCATAATTGTTTACGTATTCACAGTTTCTTATAACAAACTTGCTAAAGTTATTTGTTGTAATTTCCTTTATAAAATCCTTTGTATCATCCCTCTTGCCCATCAATCTGTCATATTTCTCTAAATAGTATTCAGCATTATTAAACATACGTTTATAGTGGGCAATTTTGCCACCCTTTATAAATTTATTAATCTTCAAAAACTCAGTAAGTTCAAGCATTGCATTAAGCATCCTTGGTATGCCATCTCTTCCTCCAAGCTCACTATTTATAACACTCACCATATCAGTAAACTCTTCAAATGTGAAGGAATCTATTGTCTCTAAAGTTTCATTAAAATACACTAATACCCTATTTATCAAAAGCTTAACCACAAGAAGATTAAATTCAATTGTTTCTTCCTCTAATCCCTTTTCCCTCATATATTTTTCAAAGGCAATTAACTTTTCCTTATCAGTCACTTTTTTCACCACCCTAAACATTTTTAATTACATTATTTCCAAAATAATTGTAAATAATACTATAAAAGCAGATATTTAGGCTTGATTTATAGCAAAAATTAACTAAAATTAATTGTTAAAAAATTAAAAACGATATATAATAAAGTCATAAACATAATTTGGAGGTATGTTATGGAAAAGATTGCTCTGATCACAGACAGCTCATGTGATTTACCAAAGGAAATACTGATTAAAAATAACATTGAGGTCATTCCTCTTAATGTTATATATGCAAATCGTGAATACAAGGACGGTATAGATATCACACCGGAAGAAGTGGCAAAAAATCTTGATGTGGAAATCCCAAAAACATCTATGCCATCACCAAGTGATGTTTTAAATAAAATAGAATCCCTAAAGAAGGAAGGATATACTCACTGCATAATAATTACAATATCATCTGGCCTTAGCGGAACTTACAATATGTTTAAAATGATTACAAGTGAAATTCAGGATATGGTAGTTGAAGTTTTTGATTCAAAGATACTCTCTTTAGGACTTGGATTTATAGTTCTACAGGCTGCAAAATTGATACAGCAAAAACTATCCTTTAATGAAATTATAGATAAATTATACTCAGTAAGAGAACAGGTTAAAGGATATTTTATAGTAGATACCCTTGAATACCTTAAAAAGGGTGGAAGAATAGGACGTGTTACAGCCGCAATAGGAAGCCTTTTAAATATAAAGCCCATTATATCTGTTGATGAAAATGGTAAATATTTTACCTTTAATAAGGCCCGCGGCAAGAATCAAGCACTTGATAGGATGTTGGATGAACTTAAGGCAGTTATAGATAATGGAAAATATTTAGTTGGAATACCCCACGGATGTGTTAAAGAGGAAGCTTTAAAATATGCAGAAAAGATAAAATCTCTTGGAAATATTGAGGATATAATAATCAGTCAAATAAGCCCTGCTCTTTTAGTTCACTCAGGCCCAGGACTTATTGGACTTGTGTTTATGCCGGTATAAAAAAAAGCCTTGATAACTCAAAGCTCAGATTATTGACAAACCTGTTTGTTAGCTAAAATCTGAAAAAGCCCCAAGAAAGGATTTCAATAGGCTCTTTCATGAGCATTAGCAATTCTTAGGTTTTCGACTTTGTAAAAGTCCGTAATTCGGCACAGGACGTGCCGAGCCGAGAGGCCATCAGGACGATGGCATCGCGAGGGTAGGACTTTTTCAAACAAAGAAAAGCTTAGAATTGCTTTGCGAAATGAACGAATGCCTTAAAATCCTTCTTGGGGCTAATCAATATATAACTTTTCAGCAGCCTGAGCCTTGATTTCTCAAGGCTTTTTTATATCAAAGTCTTATTAAATATGTATCCTTCAAAAAACTCTATTGCATTCTCTATATTTGTAATACCACATTTATTTAATAAAAGCTCCACTTTTATTTTATCAACGCCTCTAATTTGTAGTTTTTCTACTGTGATATTTCCATAATCACTGCTACATTCTTCGTAACCACCATCATAATCCATTATTACATTTATTACACCAAAAAGACTGTCTTTAGGACTTTCAAATATATCAACATTTATAAAGTCCAGTGCATTCTTAGGACTTGAATAAAAATATTTAAAGGCTACATTCTCATCAAGCCCATCTCTTTTTCCATCATAGAACATAAGATTTTTTCTTCCCCTTAAAACATTTTCTATTCTATTTACTAAGTCTAAACTTTCAACTGCTACCTTTATCACCTGTCACACCTCCAATTAGCACAAATCTAATAATATCACAATATATTAATAGTTTTCAACCAAAAAGAATATTACTATTCTATTTTCAATATTTTTTTCATATTTTAATATGATAGAAGTTTTATTGGAGGTGTAGTATGGATATACAAAAAATATCCTCACTAATTAACATAATAAATAGAGAAAAAAATACTTCAAATATCCTCTTTACAATGGACAAAAGGGGAATAGATATGAAAAACATATCTATAGAACACAGTTATATTCTACTTAACTTAGCAAAGTTACTCTCACAATACGACATAAACATCGAAATTGATGAACCCCATTTTGAACGAAAAAACAAAGAAGAAGCCATTATTACCTTAATTGATGATATTTCTATTTATACAGAAATATTAAGGGGAGAAGATGATAACACAAAGGAATTAGTAACTAAACTTATAAATATAAAATGTAATTTAATTAAGGAAATAATTAAAGATGAAAGAGCCGAGCTAATTTTAACAAAGGATGAATTATTGAAATTTGATGGTTCAAATGGAAACCCTGCTTATGTTGCAATAGATGGAATTATTTATGACGTTACAAAAAATAAAACTTGGCTTGATGGGGTGCATTTTGGACTTGTGGCAGGACGCGATTTAACAGAGGAGATAAATAGCTGCCACGATAATAAAGAAGCTATCCTATCAAAACTCACACCAGTTGGTAAACTAAAATAAAGAAATAAGGCCTATTGACCTTATTCAGATTGTTTTACAAACCTACTTGTTAGCTAAAGTGTAAATGATAAAATCAAAATGTACGAAAAGTGGAAAATAAAAATGTACAAAATTGTACAAGTATTTGGTATCCTTCTTAATGGGAGGGATACCAAATATGATGAATATAATAGCTCAATTAAATATATTAAAAGCTATGGAACTAAAGCCTAATTTTTCAGAACTTGCAAGAGAATATGGGATGGATAGAAGAACTGTAAAGAAATATTTTGAAGGGTATGAGGGAAAACCAAAAACTAAAAATAAAACAAGTAAATTGGACAAGTATTTTGATGAAATAAAAGCGAAGCTTGCAATTAAAGGAACTACT
>NZ_FQVG01000084.1 GCF_900129265.1 Caloramator proteoclasticus DSM 10124
TGAGTACCTGTACGCATTCAAGAAAGGTCGGTTAAGCTCCGCAGGGCCGATGGTACTGCACCGCATGGTGTGGGAGAGTAGGTCGCTTAAAGATTTGTTTTTTATAAATAGAAAGGATAGGCATTCAGATAGAATGCCTGTCCTTCTTGTTATATATAATAAAAAAAGACTGAGGATTATCTCAGTCTTATCTTATATATTGTACAGTACCTTCACGTCTTGCAGGAGCATTTATAGCTTTTGTATCTTTATATCCAAGTGCAATAGCATAATAAGGTGTAAATCCTTCTGGTATATTTAATTTCTTTTTATATTTTTCTGCCTTAGGACCGTTGAATAAGAATGATATAAACCCATTCCAACAAGAACCGATATTTAAAGATTCAGCAGCTTTAACATATTTTCAGTTGCAGCAGCACAGTCAACCTGAGGCATCATAGCACTATCCATTCCAGATACAATTATAAGAGTAGGAGCTCCATAGAATACATCAAGTTTTTCGTTGTTAGCCATTTTTTGAATTACTTCATCATTAAATCCTTTAGCTGCTTCTTTAGATTCTCTATTTAATTCTTTTATAAGTTCAGAATTTTGTATAACAGTAAAATTCCAAGATTGTTGATTGTGAGCACTTGGTGCATAAAGTCCTGCTTCAATTATTGCTTGAAGTTCTTCATTTTTTATTTGTTCACTCTTAAATTTTCTTGTTGTTCTTCTTGATTTGATTACTTTTAAAGTTTCATTAATCATATTATACCTCCAAATATTAATGAATTTTTATTATAATATGTTATTTACAGCTATGTTCGAACATATTATACTTAAATTATAAAATATATATAAAAAAAATAAAGTATGCACTTAAAAGTAATATACTATCAAAAAGGAGAGTATTATTTATGCATCAAGAGAAAACTTATAATTGTCCTGTTGAATATACTCTAAGCATAATTGGTGGCAAATGGAAGACGGTAATTTTGTGGCACCTCTCAAATAATGAAGTCTTAAGATATGGAGAGTTAAAGAGACTTGTAAATGGTATAACACATAAAACATTAAGCAATCAATTAAAAGAATTAGAGGCAGATGGCTTAATAAATAGAAAGGAATATTATCAAATTCCACCTAAGGTAGAGTATTCTTTAACTGAAAAGGGAAAGGGACTAATGCCTATTTTAAAGGCTCCTTGTGAGTGGGGTTCAAAAAATATGTAAAAAAAGAGCCAGGGGGTCTCCTGGCTAGGGTCAGTTAATAGGGTTCAATCATGGGGATATGTTATATGAAAGGGTCTTTTCGCTATTCATTACAATATAAATATAACACATTTATATTTAAAGTGCAACATATTTAATAAAAAATAATAAAAATATTAATTAACAAACAAGATATTATGCTATATATTCTGTTATATAATACATTAATACATTATATAACAAAAAACAGGGGTAGATTATATGAGTAATATAGATGAATTAAAGTTATATGTGAATAACTGTAATAGATGTAGGCTATCACAAAGAAGAAAAAATGTTGTATTTGGTGAGGGTAATTTGAATGCAAAGCTTATGTTAATAGGTGAAGGACCGGGTGAGGAGGAAGATAATACAGGTAGACCTTTTGTAGGAAAAGCTGGTAAACTATTAGATAAGATGCTTGAGACAATTAATATAAAGAGGGAAGAGGTATATATAGCAAATATAGTTAAATGTAGGCCTCCTAATAATAGGATTCCCTTTGAAGATGAAGCAAGGTCTTGCATAGTATATTTAAGAAAGCAGGTAGCAATAGTAAAACCTAAAATAATTGTGTGTTTAGGTTCAACTGCAGCAAGATATGTTATAAATGAAAATATAAAGATAACTAAGGATAGAGGAATATGGTATAAAAAAGGTGATTTTTATATTATTGCAACTTTTCATCCAGCAGCTCTTTTAAGAGATGAAAATAAAAAGAAATTAGCGTGGGAGGATTTAAAAAAGATTAAGGCAATGTATGAAACCCTTTCGTAGGTGAAAAAATAACTAAAAAGGAGGGGTTATAATGAGAATTACTGGAGTAAAACACGACAAAAATGGAGAGATAATTTCTTATAGATTAAGTACAGGTCAAATAATTTCAAAGGGAGAAGGTATAAAACTTGCAGAACAAGGACAGATTGAGGGTGTTACTGTTGGTGTATCTAAAACTGGAGAAAAATTTTTAAGAAGTTTGCCAGATGGTGATAGCAGTAATAATTTAGATAATTTGCCTGAAATAATGTAAAACTTGATGTACTTATTACAGAGAATAATAAATCACAATTGAAAAATAATATATTAAAAAGTCCTCTATAAAAAATAGAGGACTTTTTTTACAAAGAATAGTAAAATATATAAGAAGGAGTGATAATATGGATTTAAATACTGTATATGAACAATATCGTGATAGAATAAGAGATATATATGGAGAGGATGTAAAGATAGTTTATGGTGTTGGAAATATAGATGCAGAAATTATGCTAATAGGTGAGGCACCAGGAAGATTTGAAGAAGAACAGGGCAAGCCTTTTGTAGGTCAAGCAGGGAAAAATTTAGATGAGTTTATAAATATATTAGAAATAAAAAGAGAAGATTTATTTATAACAAATGTGGTAAAAATAAGACCTTATAAAATAAATGAAAAGACAGGAAGAAAGGTAAATAGGGCACCAAATAAGAAAGAAATAGAATTATCTTTAGATACTTTATTAAAGGAGATAGAAATTGTATCGCCAAAAATAATTGTAACTCTTGGCAATACTCCTCTTAAGGCATTGTTAGGGGATATAAAAATTGGAGATGTACACGGGAAAGTTATAGAGTATAATGGAAGATTTTTATATCCATTGTATCATCCTGCGAGTATAATATATAATAGAGCTTTGTATGATGTTTACATAGAAGATTTAAAAAACTTGAAGAAATATATTAAAAGCAATAATTAGGGAGGCGTTTTAATTGGCATATTCATTTGATGAATTTAAAAAATTTGTGTTTAAGAAAAAGGTTGCAATAGTTGGAGCTGGTGTAAGTAACACTCCTCTTATTCAAATGATGTTAGATTTAGGTGCAGATGTAGTTGTGTGCGACAAAAAAACAAGTTTAGGTGAATATGAAGAAGAATTGGAAAAGAAAAATGTTAAACTTTATTTAGGTGAAAATTATTTAGAGGGGACAAAAGAAGCAGATATTATATTTAGAACACCGTCTTTAATGCCTACAAACCCTTATATAAAAGAAGCACTTGATAGAGGTGCTTATGTTACTTCAGAGATGGGAGAATTTTTAAAATACTGTAAAGGCAAGGTTATAGGTATTACAGGAAGTGATGGCAAGACAACTACAACAACCCTTGTTTATGAAATGCTAAAAAAACAAGGATATAATGTGTTTTTAGGAGGAAATATAGGTAATCCTTTATTTCATAGAATTGAAGAAATAAAGGAGAATGATTTTGTTGTATTAGAACTCTCAAGTTTCCAGCTAATTGATGCAAAGTTTTCTCCCAAGGTATCAATTATAACAAATATAACGCCTAATCATTTAGATATTCATAAGGATATGCAGGAGTATATTGAATCTAAGAAAAATATATTTTTACATCAAGAAGAAGGTGGAGTTGTTGTTTTAAACAAAGATAATGAAATAACAAGAAAAATTGCAGAGGAAACGGATAAAAATGTAAGATTATTTTCAAGAAAAGAAAAGGCATTTTCATATTTAGAAGAGGATAATCTAATAATAGATAATAATATTGTATGTCATATTGATGAAGTAAAGCTACCAGGTATGCATAATATAGAAAACTTACTTGCAGCTTTTGCAGCTGTATATGACTTTGTTTCTATAGATACTATGAGATATGTGGCAATGAATTTTTCAGGAGTAGAACATAGAATAGAGTTTGTAAGAGAAGTAAATGGAATAAAGTTTTATAATGATTCAATCGCATCAAGTCCAGCAAGAACATTAGCAGGTTTAAAATCCTTTAAACAAAAGGTTATATTGATTGCAGGTGGATATGATAAAAACATACCATTTGAGCCATTAGCAGAGGAAGGAATAGATTATATTAAGTGTTTGGTTTTACTTGGAAAGACAAAGGATAAAATAAAGAATGCGTTTTTAAAAGTTATGGAGGAAAGAAATATAGAGATACCAATAGTGATTGCAGATAGTTTAGAAGATGCAGTGTTGAAGGCTTATAATGCAGCAGAAAAGGGAGATATCATAACTTTATCGCCTGCATGTGCTAGTTTTGATATGTTTAAAAATTTTGAGGAAAGAGGTCGAATTTTCAAAGAAATTGTAAATAAAATTTGATTGACTATAACTTGCATTTTTTATACAATTATAAACAATAATATAAAGCACCCATAAGCTGTTGGGTGCTTTATATTATAACGAAAGTTTAACAATTTAAATTATTAAAGGGGGATTATTATGGAAAACAAAAAAAGAGAGACGTTTTCATCGGGACTTGCAGTTTTCTTTGCAACATTAGGTTCAGCAGTAGGTTTAGGTAATATATGGAGATTCCCATATATTACTGGTATGAATGGTGGAGGTGGATTTTTATTCATCTACATATTGTGTATACTATTTGTTGGTATACCTATAATGATAAGTGAATTCTATATTGGAAGAAAAACAAGAGCCAATGCTGTAGGAGCTTTTAGAAAATTAAATAAAGAGAATTTTAAATTTATAGGACTTATGGGTGTATTATCATCTTTTTTAATTATGTTCTTTTATAGTGGAGTTGCAGGATGGGTTTATTCATATGTTTTTAAAAGTTTAATTGGTAAATTCAACGGAGTAACTCCTGAACAGGCAAATGAAATATTTACTTCAACAATATCAAACTATGGTATGGCATATTTATGGCAAGTTATTGTTATGGTTGTAGTATCAACAATCCTGATAATGGGAGTTAAGAATGGAATAGAAAAAGTTACTAAAACATTGATGCCTCTTCTATTTATATTGATAATAATAATGGATATAAGAGCCTTAACATTAACAGATTCTTTTGAAGGAGTAAAATTCCTATTTAAGGTTGATTTTTCAAAGGTTACACAAGCAAGCATACTAATTGCATTAGGGTTAGCCTTCTTTAAGTTATCGATAGGTATGGGAACAATGATTACGTATGGTAGTTATTTTACAGAAGATAATGATATGCCACAAACTGCATTTAAGGTTGCCTTTTCAGATCTTTTAGTATCATTACTTGCGGGACTTGCTATATTCCCTGCTGTATTTAGTTTTAAGATGGAACCTGCTGCAGGACCAGGACTTTTATTTATGACAATACCTTTAGTATTTTCAAAGATGCCGCTTGGTAGAGTGTTACTTACATTGTTTTTCCTTTTAACTTCTTTTGCAGCTACAACAGCTATGATTTCATTGGTTGAGGTTCCTGTTGCTTATTTATCGGAGGAAATGAAAATAGATAGAAAAAAGGCAGTTTTATTAACAGCGGTTATAATACTTGTGTTTGGATTTTTAGCAACAGCATCAATAGCTGGTGGTAATGCGATAGCTGAAATTAAAGCCTTTGGAAAGAATTTCTTTGATCTATTTGACTTTGTATCAAGTAATATATTACTACCACTTGGTGGATTATTTATAACTATATTTATAGGATATTTTATTGATAGAGATGATATAGTAAATGAATTGAGTAATGGAGGAAAGATAAGCAACCAAGCAATATTAACAGCATTTTTAATATTAATAAGATATATTTCTCCTCTATTAGTTGTTATTATATTCTTAAATTCACTGGGTGTGTTTAAATAAAAAGGGAATCGTTAAAAATTTAGGTGCCATTAGGCTGCTTTAAGTAGTTTAAGGCACCTATTTTATTTGAAATGATTTTATCTAAAATATTGATTTATCTATGAATATATTATGCAACGGGACTTGGTGTATCATAATGAATAATAAAGAGAAATTAATAAAAAAATAGAGAAATAACGTGATAATTTATAATAATTATGATTAATAAATATGATATAAATAAGGTTGAATGATAATATATAAAAGTCGCTTGAAGCGAGCGACAGAAAGAAATAAAAACACCGAAAAAAAGGTGTTGACAAGATAAAAAAGACGTGATAATATAAATAAGCGTCAACGGTCCTTGAAAACTGAACAGCGAGAGCGAACGTACCAAATAAGAAG
>NZ_FQVG01000085.1 GCF_900129265.1 Caloramator proteoclasticus DSM 10124
TTTAATATTGTTATATTATTTATTGCTTCACGTGAAGAATTATTTATTCTTTTTATAGTTTCTTTTATCTTCTTTTTACTTAATTTAAACGCTTTGTTTTCTTCCTTATATATGCTTGTTTCCCTTAAATTACCTCCGTTCCTGCTAAATACCCTTAGCTTTGCCATTATTTTTAATCCTTCTTTGCTCCATCCTAATGGCCTACTGCTTAACCTTGCTGATAATACATGGCTTATATGTCCTTCTGCACTACATCCAATTACATCCTCTTCTTTATATATTACTATCCCTTCCCAATTGTTTAATATATATCTTCTTGCTTCTTTTATTCTCTCTTTTTCAACTTTAGTTTCTGCTACACTTAATAACTCCTTAAATATTTCCCTTATTGCCTTCTTATCCCCTTCATTTATCGCTTCCCATATCTTTACTCTGTATTTTTCTCTCTTTGCAGTCCCTCTTATCACGTATTTGTTTAAGTGATATCTGTCTAACACAAACTTCGCTTTTGGAACCCATCCTATTCCTTCCTTTATCCACCTTGCCCCGTCTCCTGCTATGTATATCTTTTCTATGCTCTCTATTTCATAATTGTCATACACATAATTAGCTACATCTATCCATATTTCTTCCGATTCTGCTCCAACATATGTTTTGTAATATACATTCTTTAATTCATTTCTCCCATTTTTGCTTTGCCTTCCTTCATGTATATATACAAGCCTTGGCATCTCCTTTTTCCCATCCTGCAATGCAACATGATCCTCATCTGCCTCTATGTATAACACCCTTACTTTCCTCTTCTCTTCTACTTCCCTCTTTACTTCTACTTCCCCTACCTGCCTTATTGCATTTAAAACTGTCTGCCTACTTAGTTTCTCAGGGCATGTTATCTTGCTGCTTTCTTCGTACGACATGTTTATTGCATTCTCTACCAGCTTTATCTTTACTTCCTTATCTACCTTCTCATGTTTACTTATGCCTACTATTTCATCAAGCAAATACCTATATTCCCCTGTCTTCTTAGACTTGTAATAGGTCCTTTTATATTCAATCATTCCAAGCATTGTTACTATCGACTTCTTAGCTTTCCTCTCTACTATCCATTCCTTTTTCCTTTTTTCGTCCTTCTTTATCGTTTCATCTATATTTTCTAAAACATTCTTAACTATATTTATTCCGAGTCTATCTGTTGCCTCCTTAACTTCTGCAACAAGTGCTGTAATATTAAACTCCTTTTCTATCATTTTTTCTAATTTTTTCATCATCACAGTAGTGAAATCTAAAGCAAATTGTAGTATAATATTATCCATAAAGAGACACCCCTTTCGTATTTGGTTTAGTTTTTTTCAATTCTAATTTTATCACAAGGGGTTGTCTCTTTTAAATTTTTTCTCCTTTTTCGTCCTACAATAATTTTACACTATGAGCTCAAAAAAGCTGAAGCGAACAATATTTGTAATATTCTAAAAAAATAAAAAGGAAGCTAAAAGCTTCCCCTTTATTATTGTTCTTCTGCGTTTTCTACACTATCCTTAGCCTTTTCGTATTCTGCTAAAATTGCTTGCTGGATCTTTTCCCTTGTTTCTGAATTGATTGGATGTGCTATGTCCTTAAATTGTCCGTCTGGAGTTTTTCTGCTTGGCATAGCAATAAAAAGTCCATTTTGTCCTTCAATAACCTTGATGTCGTGAACAACAAGTTCATTGTCGAATGTTACTGAAACAATAGCCTTCATCTTTCCTTCGTTTGTAATTTTTCTTACTCTTACATCAGTAACCTTCATAAATTCACCACCTTCCAAGTTGCTTAATTAATAGTATTCTACATATTTTTAAAAAATCCTGCTAAATTAAATAATATTTTTTGAATTTTTTAATTATTTGTTGTTGGATAGATTTTTATTTTTCCATTCTCCTCATCTACCATATCTAAAGTCAATAAAGAAATATAATCGGATACAAGCTTTTTATCAGCGGATGCTTCTACTAATACACCAATTCCTACAAGTTCACAATCAAATTCCTTAAGAAGCTCAACAATTCCATTGGCTGTTCCTCCAGCCTTCATAAAATCATCTATGAAGATGCATCTACTTCCCTTTTTTAGTGCCCTTTTGCCTAAACTCATCCTCTGTATTTTTTTAGAGGAACCCGTAACATAATTTATACTAACAGATGAACCCTCAGTAACCCCAACCTCACGTCTTGCAATAACAAGTGGTTTGTTTAATGCATTTGCCGTCATAAGTGCAATTGGGATACCTTTTGTTTCAACTGTTACCACATAATCTACATTTTTATCAATAAAATAGGCAGCAAGTATCGTTCCTACCTTTGAAGAAATATCAGGTGAAAATACTATATCATTCATATATATATATCCACCCTTTATTATTCTGTCTGGAGAACTTAATTTTTCACAAAGTTCATTGAGAAATTCACTTTTTAATTTTTCACTTAACCCTGGTGTGTATTTTACTCCACCTGCTGCACCAGATAAAGTTTCTATCTTACCACAACCTAAATATTCAACCACCTTCTTTGCAAGCGAAATATCTTCACTTAAAGTTGAACGTGCTGAACCAAAAAAATCTGAGAAATACCCTAAACTAAATACCTTATTAGGGTTATCTGATAAAATTTTTATAATTGCTGCTACTCTTTCTTTTCTTTGTAATTTATCCAAATTACCACTTCCCATCCATTCTTTTATATTTTTGTCATTGTTTAATTTTTTTATACATATATTTTAAATTAGGTTATTTTATATTCTGTTTTAAATTAATTGTAGATTATTTAAAAAATTATTTCAATAAAATATAATAATTCATTCTATACTTGTATTATGATATAATCATTTTGTCAATAATCATAATAAATAATTTCAGGAGTGATATTATGGTAAAAATATTAGATGAACAAATTAACAAAATCCATTTTATTGGAATTGGTGGAATAAGTATGAGTGCTTTGGCAGAAATTATGCTAAACCAAGGTTGCATAGTTTCTGGTTCCGATAGAAGCTCTTCTAAACTTACTGAAAAGCTGAAAAACAAAGGTGCAACTATATATATTGGTCATTCTGCAGATAATATTACTGATCAACAATTAGTAGTTTATACTGCAGCCATTCCTAAGGACAATCCTGAATTATTAGAGGCAATAAAAAGAAACATACCTATTATGGATAGAGCTGAATTTTTAGGTCTTGTTATGAAAAAATATAAAAACAGCATAGCAGTATCAGGAACCCACGGCAAAACAACAACTACATCAATGATTTCCTTGATTCTCTATAGAGCACATCTTGACCCTACAATAATGATAGGTGGAGAACTTGATGCTATTGGAGGAAATTTAAGGATTGGAAACAGCGAATACTTCATAACAGAAGCCTGCGAATATAAAGGAAGCTTTCTTCAATTTTATCCTAAGATAGGAATTATACTCAATATCGATGCAGATCACCTTGACTATTATAAAGATATAGAAGAAATAAGCCAAACCTTTGTTAAGTTTTCAAAAAATATTGCAAAGGATGGAATTCTAATTGGATATGCAGAGGATAAAAGGGTAAAACAAATACTTCAATCATCTGGTGTACAAATCCTATCCTATGGGATAGATGAGGGAACATTAAGAGCATCAAATATAAGCTATAACGAGAGAGGATGTGCAGAATTTGATGTTGTTAAAAACAATGAAATATTAGGAAGGATTAGGCTAAATGTTCCTGGTAAACACAACATCCTAAACTCCCTTGCTGCTATATGTTGTACACTATCCCTTGGAATTGATTTTGAAACTATAAAGGATAGTCTATATGAATTTACTGGTACTCATAGACGTTTTGAAAAAAAAGGAGTTAAAAATGGTATTACAGTTATTGATGATTATGCACATCATCCAACTGAAATTAAGGCTACTATACAGGCTGCAAAAAATTATCCTCATAAAAAACTATATTGTATATTCCAACCCCATACTTATACAAGAACCCTAACTTTGTTTGATGAATTTTCAAAGGCCTTTAATGGTGTAGATAAGTTGATACTAACGGATATATACGCTGCTCGTGAAAAGGATTTAGGACTTGTTAATTCAAAAATGTTAGCTGATGCTGTTAAAAATAATGGAGTTGATGTAATATATATAAAGGAATTTGAAGAAATAATTAAGTATATCAACGAAAATCTTTCAAATGGTGATGTAGTAATTACAATGGGTGCTGGGGATGTTTATAAAATTGGGGAGGAGTTTTTAAAGGGATAAGTTTAAGCTCAACTTTAAGTTGAGCTTTTTATTTAAATATAAAATAAAAAAAGGATTGCTTCTGCAATCCTTTTTTGGTCGGGGTGACAGGGATTGAACCTGCGACCTCATGGTCCCAAACCACGCGCGCTCCCATCTGCGCCACACCCCGAAGACACAATTTATTATATATTATTTTTTTTACTTTGGCAAGTGTTTTTTTAAAAAATATTTTATAGTATTCCCCATAAAGGCAGGTTTAAACACAACCTACATTTATGGGATTACAAATATGTTTTAAGCTACTTTTGTTAAATCCAAATCCTTTATTTCTTTTACTACTATTATATCTGATCTTCTACAACTTGAAATACACTTTCCACATTTTATACAATCACTATGTTCTATAAAGCCATTTTTATATTCATAAGGGTTAACCCCCATCGGACATGCTTTACTACATAATTTACAAGAAACACAACTTGGTTTTACATATAAAGCATTCTTATTTCCCCTCAATTTAGTAATAATTGATGCAATAGTTCCCATGGGGCAAAAATTACACCATGTTCTATGATTGTAGATAAATGAAAACATTATTCCTACTAAACTCGTAACAACAATCATCCTATAAAAAACCAATCCTATTTTGTATAGATTACCATTGGCAGCAACTATTCCACTAATAAACATGTAAAACATAAGTACAATAACCAGTGTTCTAAAGACATAGCTCTTCATCCATTTAGGTACTTGTTTTTTATTTGACACTTTGCTCAAAATATTTTCATAAAAATTACCTCTTGGACATATGTTTCCACACCAATATCTACCATTAAAAAACGAAAACACTATTGGTCCAATCATACAAATACTTGCAATTACTGCAAATCTTAAATCTATTGCTCCCAACAGAAAAAAGGCAAAAAACAATATATATGAATACTTTTTCCACACATTTAACATTTAAATCCCTCCATTCTTTTTATACCCCCAGTAGGTATATTACATTGTATATACTAATAACAATATCTTCTTTTGTCAATATTTCTTAACAAAGTAGTATTATTGTGATTTTTTTTATTTGTTGAACAATTGTGATTTTATAATATGTATATTGTAGTTTTAACTCTTCTATTTACTATAGCTATTGAAGATTAGGTAATATATAATGTAAGTTTATTGATTTGTTTCATTAAGATAGGATTAAGATGTGAATAATGTATAGTAACTAATTATATATAAATTGGTCGGGGTGACAGGACTTGAACCTGCGGCCCTATGGTCCCGAACCATATGCACTACCACCTGTGCTACACCCCGACGCAAAACCAAATGCATTTATATTAATTATAGCACTTTGCTATTATAATGAAAATATTGAATTAAATTCTAAACAAAGACCAATAAAAAAAGGATTGCTTTCGCAATCCTTTCTGGTCGGGGTGACAGGGATTGAACCTGCGACCTCATGGTCCCAAACCACGCGCGCTCCCATCTGCGCCACACCCCGAAGACAAAGATAATTATAGCATCTATTTTTTCATATTGCAACTACTTTTTTATATTTACAGAGATTTCGCATCTAATTTCCAGTAAAGCTTTTTTCTTTATAGGAAATTAGATTTTTTCTATTTTATTGAAATTTTGGAAGGGAAAAAGGCCGTAGGCCATGTATATAGATACACCTTCCCCCTCCCCATCATAATGAAAAGCTGTATTTCCAATTTTATTATCGACTATGCGGTGTTAAAAATTGGATTAATCCAATTCATAATTATCAACATTTCATCTTTCAAATCTTCTATTATATTTATCTGCAAAAGCCTTTTTTCTCTGAATCCTCGAATGTTTCTAAAAAAGTATAATTGG
>NZ_FQVG01000086.1 GCF_900129265.1 Caloramator proteoclasticus DSM 10124
TGCATAGCCCTACGGGCATAGAGGCTATAGTTGGATTCATGATAATAGCCTTTAACTTAACCCAATTATACTTTTTTAGAAACATTCGAGGATTCAGAGAAAAAAGGCTTTTGCAGATAAATATAATAGAAGATTTGAAAGATGAAATGTTGATAATTATGAATTGGATTAATCCAATTTTTAACACCGCATAGTCGATAATAAAATTGGAAATACAGCTTTTCATTATGATGGGGAGGGGGAAGGTGTATCTATATACATGGCCTACGGCCTTTTTCCCTTCCAAAATTTCAATAAAATAGAAAAAATCTAATTTCCTATAAAGAAAAAAGCTTTACTGGAAATTAGATGCGAAATCTCTGGCACTTTTTATATTAGTATTTATAAAGGCATTATATAATTGGGGTTTTTATGTTAAAATAGAAAATGTAAGTTTAAAAGGGAGGGATTTAAGTGCCAAGGCCAAGAAAGTATAGAAGAGTATGTTGTTTACCTAAGGTAAATGAATTTGGACCTCTTAATAAGAAAGAGTCAAATAACTTTGTTTTTATGACAGTAGAGGAATACGAGACAATAAGATTAATGGATTTAGAGAATTTAAGCCAAGAGGAAACTGCAGAAAGAATGGGGGTTGCCCGTTCTACTATACAAAGAATCTATGAAGAGGCAAGAAAAAAGCTTGCTGATTTTATAGTAAATGGTAAAACACTAAAAATAGAAGGTGGAGATTATAGAGTTTGTGATTTCAATGTTGATAATAACAGGTGTTCCCTTTGCAGGCGTCACGGTAGGATGTTTGGACAGGAAAAGGATTGAAATATAATATATAGACATAAAATCTTTTTTATTTTAAAATATTTAAATGCGAATATAAAAAATGGGGTGGAAAAATGGAATTATTAATTGTTTTATTAGTTTTGCTGGATCAATTTTCTAAGTATATTGCTAAAAAGTACTTAATTTTAAAGCAACCTATTAATTTAATCAATGGCTATTTAAACCTTATATATGTTGAAAATAGAGGTGCAGCATTTGGAATTTTTAGGGATAAGAAAATCATATTAGTAGGTTTTACTTCAATTGTTGTTATAGGACTTATTTATTATCTATTAAAAAATAAAGGAAAAGATAGATTTATAGATTTTTGTTTAATATTAATTATAGCTGGTGCTATAGGAAATTTGATTGACAGAATTTATTTAAACTACGTTGTAGATTTTATACATTTTTATATTAAGGATGTTTTTGACTGGCCTGTATTCAATTTTGCGGATATATATGTTTCAATAGGTGCAGTTTTATTGTGTATTAAATTGATATTTTTTGATAAACAGAGGTGATTTTGTAGATGCAGACACAGTCTATGAATTTTATTGTAGATATAGATAATGTAGGAAAAAGAATAGATGTTTTTTTAGCAGAAATGATAGAAAATATGTCAAGATCACAAATTCAAAAGATGGTTAATGATGGTAATGTTACTGTTAATGAAAAGATTGTAAAAAATAATTATAAACTTAAGGAAGAGGATGAAATAGTATTAAACTTACCAGAACCTGTGATGCTAAAGGTTGAACCTGAGGATATACCAATTGATATTTTGTATGAGGATGATGACATAGTTGTAGTTAATAAACCTCAGGGAATGGTTGTGCATCCAGCCCCAGGTAACTATTCTGGTACCCTTGTCAATGCACTTTTATACCACTGCAAAAATCTGTCTTCAATAAATGGAGTTATACGTCCTGGTATAGTTCATAGAATTGATAAGGATACATCGGGAGTTTTAGTTGTAGCAAAGAATGATATATCCCATAGAAATTTAGCAGAACAGATTAAGGAACATACAGTAAACAGAATATATCTTGCTATAACAGAGGGTATTATAAAGGAAGATTATGGAACTATAAATAGGCCTATTGCAAGACATCCAGTAGAGAGAAAAAAGATGGCAATAGTAGAGGGTGGAAGAGAGGCCATTACGCATTTTAATGTACTTGAGAGGTTCAAAGAAAATACATATATACAATGTAAACTTGAGACTGGAAGAACACATCAAATTAGAGTTCATATGAGCTCAATAGGGCATCCATTGGTTGGAGATCCTGTATATGGATATAAAAAACAAAAATATAGACTGCAAGGTCAGGCACTTCATGCTACAACCTTAGGTTTTATTCATCCTACAAAAAAGGAATATATGGAGTTTACAGCAGCTCCTCCGGATTATTTTATAGAATTAATTGAAAAGTTACGAAATCAAAGTAAGTAGGTGGTGAAAATATGCAAATCAAAGCAAAATTATTAGATGAAAATTCAATAAGAAGAACACTTATAAGACTCTCCCACGAGATAATAGAAAAGAATAAGGGTGTATCTGATATAGCATTAGTTGGAATTAAAACAAGGGGTGTTCCGATAGCAAAGAGGATTGCTGAATTCATAAAGCAGTTTGAGGGTGTTGAGGTTCCAGTTGGTATTCTTGACATAACTTTATACAGGGATGATTTAACAGAGAAATATGAAGATCCAAAAATAAATGATACTAAGATTGATTTTGATATAAAAAATAAGAAGATAATTTTAGTAGATGATGTTTTATATACTGGAAGAACTGTAAGGGCAGCTCTTGATGCAATAGTGGATATAGGAAGACCAAAGTCAATACAACTTGCTGTTTTAATAGATAGAGGTCATAGAGAACTACCTATAAGAGCAGACTACGTAGGTAAAAATGTTCCTACATCTCTATCGGAAATAGTGCATGTACATTTAAATGAAATAGATGGAGAGGATGTTGTACTTATAGCTGAAAAATAAAAATAGATGCCCCGTGGAAGAAGTTTTGTAGTCTGTTGAAAATTAGCCCCATTAAGGACTTATTGGGCCTTCGTTCATATTGCTAAAGCTTATGAAAGAGCCTATTGAAATCCTTTTATGGGGCTTTTTCAGATTTTATCTAACAATTAGGTTTGTCAACAATCTGTGGCATTTATTTTAAAGAGCCTTAGATTTTTTCACGAGACTAATTTTTTAAAAGCATAAAATATAAGTTATTTCCCAGCAATCTTTATTTTATCAATTTTTTCACTTGATGGAGTTACATATATTGTTTTATTTGTATAATATATAACCATACCAGGTTTTGCACCGTTAGGCTTTTTAACATTTTTTCTTTCTGTATAGTCAACTGGTACATTTGTTGAGTTTTTAGCTTTGCTATAGTAGGCAGCAAGTAGTGCTCCCTCTAAAAGTGCATTATCGGACACTTGCCCATTTTTTGATTTTATTATTACATGGGAGCCGGGTATATTTTTAGTATGCATCCATATATCATTTAGGGAAGCAAATTTTAATGTTAAAAAGTCGTTTTGTATGTTGCTTTTACCAACAAATATGTCGTAGCCATCGGAGGATATAAAGTGCATAGGTTGTGATTTAGGTGATTTATTTGTAATCTTCTTTTTAATAAATCCATTTAGAATCAGTTCATTTCGTATTTCTTCTATAGTTTCAGAATCAGTTGCATTTTCAAGGTTTATTAGTACTGTTTCTAAATATTCTTTTTCTTTAATTGAATCTTCTAAATTCTTACTAAGTATTTCAAATGTGTTTTTATTTTTGTTATATTTTTTATAATATTGCTGAGATACCTCTATAGGAGTCATCCCTTTTATATAGGGTACCTCAATTAAATTAAGGTTTTCGTCATAGTAGTTTTGAAGCATAACAGCATCACTATTAGTGTCAATGGAGTATTGATTTGCTAATATTAGTTCAGCATATATTTTGTATTTTTCATAATCCCTACATTCTTCTATTTTATTTACATAGGATTCAATCTTTTTGTTAGTTTTTTCAAATATCGATTCAATTAGCTTATATAAATCCTTATATTTTTGCTTCATTGTAATTTCTGAACTTCTATTGAAATAGAATGCATCTATCATTTGGCTTGCTGTGTTATATAGGTTTTCATCGGGTGTATTTGCTAATTTAAAAACATAAAAGTCTTTAGAACCCTTTGTATTTATAAATATATTGCATTCTATTAAATTAGACTTTAGTTTTGCTATGTAGTAGAAGAAATTATTTGCAATGATATCAAGTTCATCGGAGGATAGGGTATGTATTTCTCTATCGGCTTTATCTTTACAAACAATTTGGCAAAATGTATTACTTATACCATAGAAATTATCAATTAAAGTCTTAGATAATTTTTTATATTTGTTTTCTTCAAGTATTTTTAATAAGCTATCCTTTGTTGATTCAAGTGGATTAATTTTTTCCTTTGTTGGTGGAAGTTCATATTTAAGCTTAGGTAAAATTTGTCTTGCAGAACTTATAGTAAAATCTATATGCTTTAAAGAATCAACTATTATATACTCTGAATTTGTTAGTATTATATTGCTGTGTTTTCCCATTATTTCAGATATTAGATAATATGTATTTGCGTATCCAAGTTCGTCCTTTACTTCTATAGTTATTTTTAAAATTCTGTCTAAGGATATCTGCTCAATGTTTAAAATTCTTCCATTTTGTATATACTTTCTTAATACCATACAAAATGAAGGTGGCTTCATTGGGTTTTCTATATTTTGTTCTGTAAAATTAAATCTTGAGGATGTTGGATTTATAGATATTAAAAGCTTTTTTGTATTTTTTTCTCTTCTTAAAATCAATACTATATCTTCAGTATTGGGTTGATATATTTTATCTATTTTACCATTTATAAATTCTTTAAGTTCGTTTATTATGCTATAGGTTACTAATCCGTCAAATGGCATATTTAAAACCTCCAGTAGACTTTTTTAAATAAGTATAACATAATATATTATAAAATGTAATAGTTATAATGGGGGAGATAAAATGAATTTTGTAAAAATGCATGGACTTGGAAATGATTTTATTATATTTGAAAAAAAGGAATTAGGCAACAAAGATTGGAGTGATATTGCAAAAAAAGTGTGTGATAGGCACATAGGTATAGGGGCAGATGGCATACTAATAGTTGAAGAATCAAGCTGTGCTGATATAAAAATGACTATAATTAATTCCGATGGAAGTTTAGCTGAAATGTGTGGAAATGGATTGAGATGTTTCAGTAAATACGTATATGAAAAGGGAATAGTTAAAAAGCAAAATTTCAAAGTTGAGACAGGGGCAGGTGTTCTTGAGGTAATTTTTACTCTTGAAAATGATAATGTAAAGACTGTAAAGGTTAATATGGGACTACCAATAATAGAAGAGGACAAAAAATATTATAGGATTAACGTTTTAGGTAGGGAGTTTGAAGCAACTACAATGACTATGGGAGTTCCTCATACAATAATATACGTTGAAGATACTGTTGATGAAGATGTAATAAAGTATGGACCTATAATTGAAAAGATGGATATTTTCAAAAAAGGAACAAATGTAAACTTTGTTAGTGTGATTGATAAAGATAATATTAAGATTAGAACTTGGGAAAGAGGAGCAGGTTATACCCTTGCCTGTGGTACAGGAACCTGTGCCAGTGTTGTTGCAACCTTTATAAATGGCCTTACCAAAAATGAAGTAAATGCCCATTTAAAATTAGGTACACTAAAAATAACATATGATGATTATGTGTTTATGGAGGGACCTGCTGAATTTGTATGTGAAGGGAAACTACTTTTGTGACATAAAATATTATTTTGAATATTATATTATTAAACCTGAATTATTCATGGAATTTATTTAAAAGAGTTCTATAGCCCATATTAACTTAATTTTTTACTAAACTGCATTTCACTTAAAAAGTGAAATAAAAACATGAAAAAGAGGGCCCAAATTTGTTATAATATAGTTGCTAAACAAATACCAAACAAAGGGAGGGTTCTCAATGTTTAGTTTATATGATATTTGTTTAGAAAGCAATAGTAAAATACGATTAAATTTTGATGGTGGTGACTTATCTTCTGATACAGGATTGTTATTGCTTAAAGAATTTACTCATAAAATTGGCTTCGAAAATGTAATAAAAAGTTTATTTAAAACAA
>NZ_FQVG01000087.1 GCF_900129265.1 Caloramator proteoclasticus DSM 10124
AGCCTCAAGAATAGTAAGAAGTAGTCGCTACATAATATTTAAGCTTTGCAGTAGCTACGCATATAAAAATGATTTTTATGAGATTGTAGCAAATATTCACAAGTTAGAATGAAATTCTTTTATTATTGTTCTTTGATAAGTTCAAAAAGTAAAATTTTATACTATAGGTGAAATCTATTCTTCTTTAATGTAAATATCTGTAATTTATGAAAATTTTATTCATATAACAATTATACTAAGATTTCTTATAAATATTTTTCAGTTTAATTTTTGGTTGGTGAATAATTCAGGTATAATATAAGCCCAAGTGGAGGAAAGATAACAATCAACAAAAGCCACGCAATAGTTTTTTCTGGCCTTTTTCTTTCTAATATTATGATAGTTGTTAAAAGAATTGCATTTATAATAATGGCAGCAGATAACAGGTTCATTCTACCACCTCCTTAAATACATTATAACAAAAAATTATTTTTTTGTTTTTAATTTATTATAGACATATAACTAATATTTTTATAAAATAAATAATGTTTTTTAAAATAAAAATAAAGGAGGACGGATAGATGAAGATAAACTTAATTGGTGTACCTTTAAATTTAGGTGCAGACAAGCTTGGTTCAAATTTAGCTCCAAAAACATATAGAGAGGCAAATATAATAAAAATTATTAAATCTATTGGTTTTGAAGTAAAGGATTGTGGTGATGTAGAAGTACTTAAAGCTAATGAAGAAGATAAATATAAGCATCATCCAAATTTAAAGTACTTAAATGAAGTAATTGATGCAAATACAAAGCTTGCAGAAAAAATATATCAATCTCTATCTAATGGAGACTTTGCTCTTGTTTTAGGAGGAGACCATTCATTAGGTCTTGGTAGTATTGCAGGGGCAAGTAGAGCAATTAAAAATATAGGCGTTGTTTGGATTGATGCCCACGGAGATATAAACACGCATCTTACATCACCAACAGGAAATATCCACGGTATGCCACTTGCAGCATCCTTTGGAGTAGGTCACGAAGCATTAGTTAACCTATATGAAGAGAGAATTAAAGTAAAGGAAGAAAATGTATTCCATATAGCTGGTAGAGACCTTGATAAGGGAGAAATAGAGCTTATAAATAAAAGCAAAGGTCAGTTCTACACAATGGACAAGGTTAAAGAACTTGGAATAGAGAAAGTTGTAGAAGATATGTTAAACTACTTTAAAGATAGAGTGGATGCTATACACGTTAGTTTTGATTTAGACTCAATAGATTCATTGTTTGCACCAGGAACCGGTACACCAGTTGAGAACGGTCTATCTGTTGATGATGCAAAATTTATTCTTGAGAGTCTTGCCTCATCAGGTATGATGTGTTCTTTAGATATAGTTGAACTAAATCCTCTTTTAGATAAAGATAACAAAACACTAAATATAGCCATTGATATAATTAAAAATACTTTAAACAAATTAAAATTGAGCCTATCAAACGAACTTTCAGCATAAAAAGTGTCGTGAAGTTTAGTACAACTTCACGACACTTTATTTGTTTTGCAATTATTCATATATTGCCTCAACCTTCATTCTTCCATCCCTACAACTATTACAAGGTACCTTTTTATCCTCACCTATTATTATTTCATATAGTGTCATAATATCCCTGCTTCCACACTTTGTGCATTTTTCCACAATGTCAACCTTGGGAAAATTCATCCAAGCAACCTCGTGTTCATCTGCAATATCCTCTAAATACCTACTTTCCCTAATAACTTCCCCGCAGTTCTTACATACCTTATCTACCCAAAAACCTGATATACCTCTCTTTTTTGCCTCCTCTGACACATCCCCAAGCTGATAATAGTGCTCCCTTCCTAAACTATCTACATAGAACTCCCTTCCCCATTCAACCTTGCTTTCTCTTCCGCAACAGCTGCATTTTAATAATACTGTTTTTCCCATGATATCACCCCAAAGACAAACAAATTTTCTACTAATGTTTTTATATCATAAATATTTTGAAAATTCAATATCTTTTCTAAATATTCTAAAAAAATGCTATACTTATTTTTTATCCAAAATTAACTAATTATTAATGAATATTTTTATACTAAGTAGTATAATATTTTGAAAGGGAGGGGTTTGCTATGAAGGAAGAATTAAAAAATATTTTCCTTGCTGGAGTAGGTTCTGCAGCCTACACATATGAAAAGGCTACTGAACTTATAGAAAACCTTATCAAAAAAGGTCAATTGACTGTTGAAGAAGGAAAAGAATTAACCGAAGAATTAAAGAGAACCGTAAAGGAAAAAACCGAAAAGGTCTCAGCTGAATTAAAACCATTAACTAAGGATGATATGGCTGAACTATTAAGAGAAATGAATTTTGCAACTAAGTCTGAACTGGATGAATTAAAAAGAAAAATTGAAGAATTAGAATCTAAACTAAAATAAGCAAAAGGTTATAAACCTTTTGCTTATTTAAAAGGAATGATTATATGGTAAAAAAAAATACACTGCATAGATTTAGAGAAATAGTAAAAATACTTGCCAAATATGGATTTGGATATATAGTTGATAGTAAAATAAAAAATCAAACACCTTCACCCGAAAATTTAAGAAGGGCCTTTGAAGAACTTGGCCCAACTTTTATAAAAATAGGACAGATTTTAAGTACCCGTCCTGATATTCTTCCCTATGAATACATAAAGGAATTGGAAAGACTACAGGATAATGTAATGCAAATTCCCTTCGAAGAAATTAATGACATATTTACACAAGAATTTGGTGTTCCTCTTAATAGGCACTTTTCATATTTTGAAAAAAAACCTCTTGCTTCAGCCTCAATAGCTCAAGTTCATCGTGCAAAACTTTTAGATGGAAAAGAAGTTATAGTCAAGTTCCAAAGACCTAATATAGAAGAAAATATGAAACTTGATATAGAAATACTCAAAAGAATACTAAGGTTTACTAATGCTAAATTTAATGATGCCCTTATAAATCCTAAGGAGGCATTGTCTGAAATTGAAGAAGCCACAAAAAAGGAACTAAACTTTATAAATGAAGCTAAAGCTTTAGATAAATTTTATAACAACAATATAAATGTTAAATTTGTCTCTTGCCCATATGTTTATTGGGATTTAACAACCAAAAGAATTCTTACTATGGAATATATAGATGGAATCAAAATAGATAATATAGAAAATCTAATGAACGAAGGATATGATTTAGAGGACTTAGGTAAAAAACTTGCTCTATCCTATTTTAAACAGATTTTTGCAGATGGTTTTTTCCATGGCGACCCCCATCCAGGCAATTTAATTATTAAGGATAATAAAATATACTACATTGATTTTGGGATTGTCGGATGTTTTTCAAAGTCTATGAAGGAATCGCTGAATGAAGTAATTCTTTCCATCGCCTTTAGAGACATAGATAAAATGATTTCTGCCCTTTTAAATATTGGAATTAAAAAGGGATATATAAATAGGAGTAAACTATATGAAGATATTGATTATCTTTTTGTTAGCTACTTAACAACATCCCTTGAAAATCTTAAAATATCTCAAATGCTTGAGGAAATATTTGAAGCTGCCAAGAGAAATAATATTAGACTTCCAAAGGATTTAACCCTTTTAATCAGAGGACTTGTAATTTTAGAGGGTGTTGTTGCAAAAATATCTCCTAATATAAAAATATTGGATATTGCAATTCCATTTGTCAAAGAGCAGTATCCATCAAAAATATTCCCCAACTTTAATGATTTGATATTTGAAATTATTAATTTAAACTCACAATTAAAGTCCTTACCACATAACATAAATAAGCTGCTAAACAATGTCAATGCAGGCAGAACCAAAGTACAGCTTGAACACAAAAATTTATCTAAACCTATACACGAACTTAATAAAATGGTAAATAGATTAGTTTTTGCAATAATAACCTCATCTTTAATCATAGGTTCATCTTTAATATTAAACACAAATATTGGGCCAAAAATTTATGGCATATCAATACTTGGAGTTACTGGTTATATTGTAGCGGGTATTTTTGGTCTTTGGATTCTTATATCCATTTTAAGGTCAGGTAAAATCTGAGGGCTTAAGTTTAGCCCTCAGACAACTATAATATGCATTTTCTGCTTTATTTCTGGATTTGTACTATCCTTACAGCTTATAGTCAAACTTGCAATACGCGTTCCAATACAAACTGCCTTTTCTAAACTATATCCACTAATTAGTCCGTAAACTGTTCCTGCAAAAAAGGAGTCTCCCGCACCTGTTGTATCAATAACATTAACTGGTACAATATCAACAAATCCCTCTTCATTAGTTTCAGCATCATAAAAAACAGAACCCTTTTTCCCCATTGTAACAACTATCTTTTTAAGTCCATTCTTTGTAAGTTCCTTGCAAGCATCTAATACCTGTTCCTTTGTATCAAATGTCTTTTCTGCTATAAGTTCAAATTCAATGTTATTACATATTAAACAATCTAGCTTATTAAATAGATGCTTATTTCTCTTTACTACGTCAAGATGTCCTATAACTGCATAAACCCTCTTATTATATCTTTTTGCTAAATTTATTATCTTTTCAATGTAACTTGCTTCAAAATCAAGGTCTAAAACAACACTATTACAACCCCTTATAATATCCTCAGCGTGATTATCAATTATGTTATAAAGATACTTTAAATTTGGTTGATGTGATACTGAGGCTGCTATATCTCCCTTTTCATTTAATACAACCAGCCACATACCCATACCGTCTTTATCCACAATATCAACATATTCTGTGTCGATTTTCTCGTTTTTAAGTCTTGCTAAAACCTCCATACCAAGTGCACTGTTATCAACAATTGATACAAATCTTGTCTTAAGTCCCATATAACTAAAATTTTCAACTACATTTCTTGCTACTCCACCGTGTTTAAACTTTACACTTCCTATATTAGTCCCCTTTGGATTTAACACATCTCTTGGGAAACCCTTTATATCTACAAAGACCGCACCAAATACTGCAACATCAAATGTTTTTTCCACAATATTCGCCCCTTCTTTTAAACTTCACAAAAATAAATTATATCAATTATAAAGGAATATTGCAATTATTGTCGAATTTTTTCAGAGATTTCGCATCTAATTTCCAGTAAAGCTTTTTTCTTTATAGGAAATTAGATTTTTTCTATTTTATTGAAATTTTGGAAGGGAAAAAGGCCGTAGGCCATGTATATAGATACACCTTCCCCCTCCCCATCATAATGAAAAGCTGTATTTCCAATTTTATTATCGACTATGCGGTGTTAAAAATTGGATTAATCCAATTCATAATTATCAACATTTCATCTTTCAAATCTTCTATTATATTTATCTGCAAAAGCCTTTTTTCTCTGAATCCTCGAATGTTTCTAAAAAAGTATAATTGGGTTAAGTTAAAGGCTATTATCATGAATCCAACTATAGCCTCTAT
>NZ_FQVG01000088.1 GCF_900129265.1 Caloramator proteoclasticus DSM 10124
TTTGTTTTTACTCTTACATCTAGTACGCCCTTTTTATCTTTCTTATGATTCTTTATTAGTTCACTATTTATTATTTCAAGCCCTTCTAACTCTTCCTTAGGTACTCTTAAAACTGCACTTAAGAATGAGATTAATATTTGTTTATGCTTTTCATTACCAAATATATGCTTAAACACAAAGTCTATTTTAGGTGGTATTATTTCATAGTTTGTATTAATTATATTAGTATTATTTACATCCATTCCTTTATTCCTTTTAGTTTTAGGCATAGTATCTACCTCCAACATTCTTATTATTATTTTAACAGGATTTTGTATTTTATGCTACTGTTTATATAGCTTTAGCATTTTGGCTTAAATGTTAAAAGGGAAGGCTTTTGCTTTTTAGCATCACCTTCCCCTTGTTATTCTACAGGTTTAACATCTATTTGAATCTGCCTTCCTATTTCTTCTCTTTCAGCTTTACTTAAGTCATTTTCAAAAGCTTCAACAGCTAATTGCCTCATTATTAATAAACGTTGCTCTAACATATCAAGAATTTGTATTCTATATTTTACCCATTGAAGCTCTTTTATTAATTCTTCTTTATCATCCATAATTTCACACACTTACATCTATTATTCTTCCTAAGTTTGGATCAACACTCTTTTCAATCATCTTAACTGTTTCATTAGCAGTTTGTTTTCCTGTTTCCATTGCAAGCTTCATTACTGCAAGGCTTGTTTCTTGGGCTACTTTTGCTTGGTTTAGGCTTATTGATAGGGCAGCTATGTCCATGGTGTGAACCTCCTTCTTATATTAAAAGAGCCATAGCAATTTTTCTCTGCTCCTTTGGTATATTTATTATCTTAATATTTGTAGTACTCCTTGTGGTATTTGGTTAGCTTGTGCGAGCATCGCTTGTGAAGCTTGTGTTAATATATTCTTTTTACTAAATTGCATCATTTCTTTAGCCATATCTACATCTCTAATTCTTGATTCTGCTGCTGTTAAGTTTTCACTTGATGTTCCAAGGTTAGCTATTGTGTGTTCAAGTCTGTTTTGGTAAGCACCAAGTTTTTCTCTTTCTTGAGAAACAGAAATTATAGCATCATTAATCTTAGTTATAGCATCTGAGGCACCATTATATGATGTTACATCTAATTTATCTATACCTAAATTATTTGATGCCATTGCATTTAAACTTATTGACATGGTCTGATCCTCATTAGCCCCAATTTGTGTCGTAATAGAACCATTTACTGTTATTGTTGTATCTGCTGTATTGCTCTTTAATTCGAAGCTCAAACAGTCAGCATTTCCTCCTATAACAGTTACTTTATTTCCATTTTATACCAATAATGCACCTATTCCGAAATTCGCTGCAGTTAAGCCACTCGCATTAGAACCACTATAATTTTGATTTGTAGAATTTGAATAATCTACACCATGTATTATATCCGCTGATGCAACAATAGACAATTTAGCATCAGCACCAATGTCTTCAGTATAAATCTTTAATGTAGAACCTGTACCAGTAAAATCAGCTTTAACACCTGAGACAGATGTATTAATTCTATCTGCAAGAATTTGATAAGTATCAGTAGCTCCTACACTAATTGTTACTCCATTTATCGTTAATGTACCAGCAGCCTTTACAGTAGCAGATGCAGTAGAACCAGTATTTGTACCTGTAGTTGCTGCTTTCGCTAATGTAGCCGCTGAAGCATTAACTGTATAAGTTTCCTGCTTAGTATTAGAAGTTACATTAACACTACCCAAAATATTACCATTTGCAACAGAAGTCCCACTTGATCCATTTAACAATTTTCTTGTATTAAATTCGGTTGTGTTTGCAATTCTATCTACTTCACTCACTATTTGATTAATTTCTGTTTGAATTGCCTCTCTATCTTCTGACACATTCGTATCATTTGCAGATTGAACAGCAAGTTCTCTCATTCTTTGAAGAATGCTGTGAGTTTCATTTAATGCACCTTCTGCTGTTTGGATAAGTGATATAGCATCTTGTGCGTTTCTTGATGCTTGCTCAAACCCTCTAATTTGTCCTCTCATCTTTTCTGAGATTGCAAGACCTGCTGCGTCATCTCCAGCTCTGTTAATTCTTAGACCTGATGATAGCTTTCCCATTGACTTTCCAGCGTTTTAAGTGTTAACTCCCAACTAACGATATTTAACAATTTTTACTATGTAATTTTGAAATTATTTAATCCTTTAAATTCCTTGATTTTCAAGGCTTCTTAGACTCACATTGCTACTTCTTTAGTTGATTTTTATTTATTTTAAGCTTTTTTCTTATCATCTTTAGGTTGTTTTAGCTTATTTTATGTTTAAGTTTTCTAATGGACACCAACATTTGTAATTCATGGATTTTATCTTTTTAGAATTAATTCAACTTCAGCTTTGTAACCGTACTTTTTAAAGAATTCAATTAATGCAACTTCAACAATTTGGTTTTGATTTACCTTCTTCTCTTTGCTGTAATCTGTAATTAATTGAGCTAATGGTTCCTTCATGTAGATTGATTTAGTTACTGCAACCCCCTTTATTATAAATTTAGGTATGGTTAACACTTCTTCTTTATCTCTTTCTGCTTCAATTAACCTTCTTAAGATTATCTCATTTTTTTTTAAGTAATTTATGAATTCATCATCAATTAATTTAGAATTAATTGTACTTTCATCTGCATCTATTTCTTCATCTTCTATTTCTTTTACATCTTCATTTTTAACATAGTTATTAATGTATGCATCCCATTTGAAACCTTTAACTCTCATGTATTCTGCTAGCTCCTTATGGTCAATGAATCCAACCTCCTTTGCTATTTGTTTAACATCCATTGTACCTTTTGAGAACAGTTTTATTACTTGTCTTGCTCTTATATCCGCTATTTCTATTTCTTCATCCACATTTCCCTTTACATCTTCATCTGGAAGAGCATAATTTTTAATGTACTTATCCCAATGGTAGCCATTTCTTCTTAGAAACATATCCATGCTCTTGTAATTTTTATAGCCTACCTCCTTAGCTATTACTTCTCTATCTTTCCCCTCAGCTATCTTTTGTAAGAATACCTTTGCATTAACTGCATCATTATATTCTAGTATGTACTTAGCATTGTATTCTGGTACTTCTTGTTTATATCTTATTATTTGTACCACTTTCCCATCTTGTATTTCCCTCTTTAAGAGATATACTTGTAGGTAATCTTTTTCTCCTTCAAGATTATTGTACAAGTCTAGAAGTAGCATTTGTATGTCTGGTGGAATGATTCTTTGTATGCCAACTGTTATGTATATGTTATCCTTGATTTGTTTGTACATTTTAGATTACTCCCTTCTCTTTTAATGATGTGTATTTGCCTTGTCCAATTATGATGTGGTCAAGAAGGTTTATGCCAAGGATGTTTCCTTCTTTTTTATTCTCCTTGTGATGTTTATGTCTTCTTCACTTTCCTTTGGGTCTCCTGATTGGTGATTATGAAAGAGTATGATTGATGCGGCATTTGAAAAAATTGCAGCTTTGAAGACTTCTCTTGGATGAACTATGCTTGAATTTAGGCTTCCTATGCTTACTATTGAAATGCTTAAGGGTTGGTTTTTAGTGTCAAGGCAGCAGAGCCTGAGCTTTTCTCTGTCACTGTCTTCAAGAAAGTTTTTGACAAGGTTTACTGCATCTTCTGGTTGATTTATTTTTCTTATATCTATTACAAAAGTTCAATTGCTCTTTGTTTATCTTCCCTTGAGGTGTTGATGTAGAATTGTGCTGTTGTTTGTGTGTTTGCATGTCCTGCCAGCTTTGCAACTGTAGTTAGGTCTACCCCTTTTCTTATGAGTCTTGTGCAGAAGGTATGCCTGAACTTATGTGGCTTCATGATGATGTTTAGCTTCTTTCCATGTTTTCTTAAGAGCTTATTTACTGTGTCTTTGTCAATCTTCTCTGCTCTTTGCGTTAGTAGCAGGTATTCACTTTGATTTAATTTATGTTCCTTTCTTTCCCCTTCCATGTATTCCTTTATGGTATCCTTTAATTCTATCTTAATCGGTACTTCTCTGTATTTACCTCCCTTACCTACTATCCTTAGTGTTAATGAAAGTAAATCTACATCTGCTACCTTTATATTTACTAGTTCACTCACTCTAACTCCTGTAAAGAGTAAGAGCATGATTATTAGTTTATCCCTTTGACTTACCTTGTTATTATCGCTTATGTAGAAGAGTATCTTTTCTATTTCTTCATCTGAATATATTTCAACTTCTCCTTCACTTCATTTTGCTATTTTTATTTTATCTTTATTTGGAGCTAACACTCTTTCATGGCAAAGTCCATTTAGAATTAGAAATTGGTTGAAGGCATTTAGACTATTTATCTTTTTATTTATGGTGCTTATGGTGTAGTTTTCTTTGAGGAGATGGTCTTTGTATGATGTAATGTAGAAACGGTTTAGATTACCATTGAAGGCTATGCCCTTATCTTTAAGGTAATCTAAGAACATCTTAACATCACCTGTGTATGAGATTATGGTCTTTTGCATCTTACCTTCTTTGATTAGGTATTCTTCGAAGTCTTTAAGGATTTCTATTGCCATTGTCTATTCCTCCTTATAATTTACTTAAATTGAAAAAGAGGAAGCAGCATTTTTGCCACTTCCTCTTTTAAGGTATTTATCTTTTTAATTAATGTACTTGATTGTTCATCTCTAACTTTATCTTATTTACTTCATCTTCAGTAAGTCCTGTAGCTTTAATTATCATTGACATATCAGCACCTAAAGATATTAAATTTTTAGCTACATTTATTTTTTCCTTTTTCATTCCTATTTCTATTCCTTCATTTCTTCCTTCCATTCTTCCTTCTTCTTTTGCTTCAACTAATCTGGTTTTTTCATCTCTTAATGCTGCCATCTTTGCTTCATACGCCATTCTTGCTTCCTTATCCTTACTTATAACTTTTAAAAGGTCATACGCATAATTGATATCTTCATTTTTTCTAGAAATCATATCAATCACCTCCCTTTTACCATCTATGAATTCCATCCACATTACTAATGGGTCATTTTCATCCTTTGGAATCTCATTATCGTACAACTTTTTAAGTTCTAAAAAGTGTATTTCTAA
>NZ_FQVG01000101.1 GCF_900129265.1 Caloramator proteoclasticus DSM 10124
CCTTTATTTGGACCTATTTTTATATAATCTACTCCATTTTCCTTTTCTATATCTGACATCTTTATATTATCCGCCATATGTTTTTTATTTAAAATAGATCTTGGCGCCTTCTTTTCCATAGAATTCTTAACAAGTGTTCCAGCTTTTATTAACGTATTCTTTTTAATAACTTCTCCCTTTGTCCCAAGTTTATTAACTCTATCTATAAGTTCCTGCATACCTTCAAGCTCTATTTTAGCCAATGCTTTCAACCTCCAAAGCCCTTATTTCAATAAATCTATTTTCATACTTTATATTATCTATGAAGGTTATTTCATACTGTTTCCCTCTAAATGATATTCTCATACTGTTATCTATCCCATCTATATACCTTATTGTAAACTTTACAGTTTTTTCTGCATTTAAAGTTGCAGCTTCAAAGTATTCTCTGCCATAGAGGTTTGATATGGATGCCCAAACTGTCTTAAAATTTTCATAGGTTTCAGTTTCAAAGCCATTATCATCAGTAGCTTTTACTGGTTTTAGTATTGTAATTCTGTGTCTCATATCACCAATATTCAATCTTTCACCACCTCGGAACCCAAAAGGGCCTTAATAGTGTTGATACTCCAAAGGGAATTTCCTTATAGTCCTTTGTTGTTAGATTCTCTCTACTTTCGTAAAAGTGGGATGTTAATATAAGAATCGCTTGCTTAACTGGCATAGGTGCTTCACTATAGCCTGTCCTGTATTTTATTTTTATTGAACCTATTCTTTCCAAAGACTCTTTAGGCCATCCTCTCTCTAAACTTGGGTATATTAAACTTTCATCATATCCTTTTAGAACATAATAGTCATATCCTTCGGTTAATTTTAATTCTTGGTTATTTTTATCAACACATAAAACTTCCAATACTTCAATAAGAGGTGGCATTGGAAGTTCAATATATGCATATTTTTCTTTAGGATTTACAACATATTCATAAGTCTTCTCAACAAAACTTCTTCCTGTAAATATTTCAGCATACTCCCTTGCAGCTTTAATATATGAGGAGATGATGCTATCCTCATCATCTCCATCAACTCTTAAATGGCTTTTTACTTCTTCTAAAGTTAGAACATCTGCTTTTGGTCCTTCAATAACTTTAAGATTCATTTAACCACCTTCATTCTGAATATCTTGGGTTGTCTAATATAGCATAAATTGCACCAGCAACAGTTGAACCTTCAACCGCAGTTAAATTTAGCTTTATTCTATCAACTTCTCTTGAAGCTAAAAGCATATCGGTTACCTTTATCCTATAAAACTTAACTGCACCTGATGTTCCACCAATTGTAATTTCTTGTCCTTCTTCATTAACTTCAACAAACTCATTATTCTTTTCAGCAAATAAAAAAGGAACATCAAGAGCATCTCCGTCTACACCTTTTCTACCTTGTATAGTAACTGTAGATATCCCTTCTGTCCCCTCTCCACTTTCTATTAAAAATGTTACTTCTTTATAGTTTTTAAGTTCTATTTCATTTGTGCTAATAGGTGATGAAAATATTGTCCCAGGAACTTTTAAATCAACTATCTTCATTCTCTATTACCTCCTTTAGTTTCTCTTTGCAAGTGCTACAAATGGGCTTATTGCTCCGCTTCCCTTATATGGTGTTAGAGGCTTATTCCATAGTGGCTGTCCATCTACTCTGTAAATAAACCTAAATACATTCTCATCATAAAGGAATCTTACATGAATTGAGCTTGCAGCATTTATTCCGCCTTTATCAATTAAAACATACTGGCTCATGTCGGCTAATATAATATCCCCTACTTCTCCAACTTGTGAGCACTGCTCAATTGGAACAACTGGCCTTCCAAGAAGTGTAGCATATGGTGCTTCAGATAATCCTCCTGCTGGGATATATACTGGTTTATCTCCAACCTTTAGGGTATATAAAATAGGCTCTAATTCTTGATTTACAAACCATACAGCACTTGATCTGCTTCTTGCCCATAGTCTTGCCCACATATTTAGTAGATTTTCAACAGTTATAATCTCTGTTTGTCCATTATCCTTTGGAACTTTTACAAGTGCATCAGAGTTTAATATTCCAAGTGGCTGGCCACTGCCTGTTCCGTTTATAATGGCATCATCAATTTTAAATCCAAACTCCTCTGCAAATGCCTGCATTATTACACTTTCAAGTGCAGCAGCATCTTGCAGTAGTTCATCGGTTGCATAACAAAGTCCTGTTAGTTTCTTTAATGATAGGTCCATAGTTCTAAATTTAGGCTTTGATGCTGTAATCTGTTCTGCTTCATTTTCCCAGTAGGTTTGAACACCACCCCATCTTGAACCATTTGCTCTTGATGTTTCATCAACTGCGTTTATTTTTAATCCATTAGAATTAGTTGATATTGGTATTCTTCTAACCCTTGATGCTAAAATACCTGTTTCATAAGTTCTCTTTAAAAGTTCTGATACAAAATCCTTTTGAACTAAAAATCCTCCATCTGATGGAACTGACTCATTAAGTCCTAAAGCTGCTCTTGTTGTTAGTCTTGTATCAACTTT
>NZ_FQVG01000091.1 GCF_900129265.1 Caloramator proteoclasticus DSM 10124
TCACTTTTTAAGTGAAATGCAGTTTAGTAAAAAATTAAGTTAATATGGGCTATAGAACTCTTTTAAATAAATTCCATGAATAATTCAGGTTTATTTATAATTTTTTTGCTATAATTAAATAAAATTTTTTAGTTTAAATTACTAAAGTCGGGGGTGGAGTGATGAACATAAGATTATATCAAGAAGCTTACTTAAATACAGAAAAAAATTTAAAGGCAAATTCAAGTATATTGTGTGCAATGATTTATGGTAGTTTGGTTAATGGTGATATTTGGGAAAAATCTGACATAGATTTTTTTGTAATAACAAAGGAACAAAATAAAAATGAAATAATACAAACAAGATATGCTAATATAAAAATAAACATTCAATACGTATCAAAGGATATATTTTTAGATCAATACAACCACTATTTAAAGGGTGGAACATTCCACAAAGCTGTTTTTAGTGGGAAGATATTGTTTTGCTTAGATGATGAATTGATGAATGTTTTAAATGAAATAAAATTTTATACAGATAGAGAAAGAAATATAAGGAATATAGAGATACTCTCAAACCTTCTTAACTCAATTCACTATGTAAATAAATATTTAGTAACACATAAATATGAAACAGCATATCAATGGTGTGTAGATCTTGTTAAATACTATGCAAGGCTTATAATGAGCATAAAGGGACATATGACAGATAAGGATATACTTACTTTTGCAGTAAATATGGACATATCGGTTAAAGCAATGTTTGGTGAATTGACAGAAGGTGGTAATCTTAAGGAAAGAGTCGAAAAAGTGTTAAAGATTGCTGAGGATTTTGTAGAAGATAATATAGAGATTTTGTGTACGCCTATTATTGAGGTATTAAAGACTACCCAAAGACCTTTATCAGTTCAGGAGATAAAAAATTTACCATTATTTAATCAAATAGAAGGTGATTTAAGTAAAGTATTAAATAAGTTGGTGGAAAAGGGAGCTATAATAGAAACAATTAGAAAATATACAACTTATGGGGAAGAATATTTAATAGATGAGATTGTATATACAGCATAGGTTGATGTATAATAACATTTGTACAAATGAATTGGGGGTAATATTATGAAAAAGATAAAGATATTTGCAGATAGTGCATGTGACTTAGATTTAGATTATATAAAGGAATTAGATGTTGAGATGATACCTATGACTGTTGCCTTTGGAGATGAAATATTTGAAGATAGAGTTACGATAACAACAAAGGAATTTTATGAAAAACTTAGGAGAATAAAGGATTTACCTAAAACTTCTCAGATACCACCTTCAAGATTTGTGGAAAAATTTAAAGAATACTTAGAAAAGGGTTATAGTATCCTTTATATAGCTTTTTCATCAAGGTTGAGTGGAACATATCAATCTGCCTGTATTGCAAAGGATATGCTTGAGTCCGATGATATTACTGTAATTGATTCTAAGGGTGCTTCTGTTGGATTAGGTCTAATTGTAAGGGAAGCAGCTTTAATGGTTAAGCAAGGTAGAACATTGGATGAGATAGTAGATAGAGTAATCTATATGAGAGATAGGATGGAGCATATTTTTGCTGTTGGAAATCTTGATATGCTAAAAAGAGGAGGAAGAATTTCAACAGCTCAGGCAGCAATAGGTACTCTATTAAATGTAAAACCAATTTTACAGTTTAGTGATGGGTATATAATTCCTTATGATAAAGTAAGAGGAGAAAAGGGAATTATAAAAAAGATTATAGAAACTATGAAGGAAAGAGGATACGACCTTGAAAATCAAGTAATTGGTATGAACTATTCAAATAATTTGGAGTTTTGCTTACAACTTAGAGATGCAATACAAAAAGAATTTAATATAAAAGAATTTGTTATATATGAAATTGGTGCAGCTATTGGAAGCCACGTTGGAGAAGGAACAACGTCAGTTTTCTTTTTAAGAAAGTAGAGGGATTATATGAAAAAACACTATCCTATTTCAGTAAATAAAAATAGTGTAGAACCTCTTTACGTACAAGTTTTTGAGGAGTTAAAAAAATTAATAGAAATAGGTACACTAAAGGAGAATGAAAAACTACCATCCATAAGAGAACTTTCAAAAAGTATAGGAGTTAATAACGTTACTGTTGTAAATGCCTATAGAATGCTTGAGCAGGAAGGTTTAGTATATTCTAAAGTTGGAAGTGGTACCTTTGTTAGAGGCAAAGGAATAATAAAACAAGAGATTGAGTTAAAAAGAGAATATAAAATAAATGAAGATGTAAAAATTAATCTATCTAATTCAATGCCAAATCCAAACTACTTTCCTGTAGAAGAATTTAAAAACGTTATAAACGAAGTTTTAGATAGGGATGGAGGATTTGCATTTACGTATCAAGAACCAAAGGGTTATTTTCCTCTTAGAGAAAGCCTGCGTGAATATTCAATGGAGGTTGGCATAGAAGTCAATATAAATGATATAAATATTATATCGGGAGCACAGCAGGGAATAGATATTATTTCAAAGACACTTTTAAAGTTTGGAGATAATGTTGTCGTAGAATGCCCAACATATACAGGAGCAGTTGCAGTTTTCAGATCAAGAGGAGCTAATGTTATTGAAGTACCTATTGAAAGGGATGGAATTAATTTAGAGGTTTTAGAGGATGTTGTTAAAAAGAATAAAATAAAATTACTATATATAATGACAAACTTCCAAAACCCTACTGGATACACGTATTCAGAGGATACAAAATTAAGTCTTATATATTTAGCAAACAAATATGGATTCTACATAATTGAAGATGATTATATGTCGGAATTAAGATTTTATGGTGAAAACACTCTTCCTATAAAGTCTATTGATAAAAATAATAGAGTTATTTATTTAAAGAGCTTTTCTAAGATTTTTATGCCGGGAATAAGATTAGGATATATTATTTCACCAAACAATATGAGCATGGATATTCAGAGTGTAAAATATTCAACAGATATTTCAACTTCAGGACTTATGCAGAGGGCCTTTGACTTATATATAAGGAAAAGGCTATGGCATAAACATATAAGCTTTTTAGTAGAAAAATATAAGGATAAATATGATTTTGTTGTTGAATACATTAAAGAGAATGTCAACTTTATAGATTTTATAGAGCCTAAAGGTGGTATAAATCTTTGGTGTAGAACAGATATGGACTCTTCAATATATGCAAGCCTATTAAAGGATGAAGGAATAACAATTGCACCTGGAAGTGCCTTCTATTTAGATGAGATAAATACCAATTATTTTAGAATGAGCTTTGGCACCTGCAGTAAAGAAGAATTGAAATTTGCATTAGATAAAATGGGTGAAGTATATTTTAGAAGTAAAAAGGGTAATATTTTTAATTTTATATAATAAAAAGTGCCTTGAAACAAAAGTTCTTGGCACTTTTTATGTATAGAATTACTTATTTATTGCTTCGTTTAGATCCTTCACCATAGCTTCAACATCGATACCGTGAGCAAGAGCACCTTGTTCAAGTGTTTCGAATCTTGCAGCCATACAGCCTAAGCAATGCATTCCATACTTAAAGAATACATCTGCTGTTTCAGGATATTTGTTAACTATTTCAATTATTCCCATATCCTTAGTTATCATTATTTACACCTCCAACATTGATAAATTTCTTTAAATATATTATCATATTAAATTGATAATTACAAATATGTTTATATTAAAACAGAGATTTCGCATCTAATTTCCAGTAAAGCTTTTTTCTTTATAGGAAATTAGATTTTTTCTATTTTATTGAAATTTTGGAAGGGAAAAAG
>NZ_FQVG01000012.1 GCF_900129265.1 Caloramator proteoclasticus DSM 10124
AATACTTATATCAGGTATTTTAATGAAATAGTGAATTCTTTTGATATACCGTATACAAATGCTTGTACTGAAGGCTTTAATAACAAAATTAAAGTTATTAAAAGAAATGCCTTCGGCTTTAAAAACTTTGATAGGTTTAGAAATAGAATTCTTCATTGCTGTAATTAAAGTAAATTATAATACCAAATTTTAGAAAACCAACTCCCGTTGGTCTTTTTGTCCTGCAATTTTTTGCAGGGGACTCTCCCCCATCCAACCTATCTTTATAAAATCACTCTCAAACAAGAAAGGACAGGCATTCTAATTGAATACCCGCCCCAACAATTGACAAAGAGCCTTATGATTTTTATAATTAATCTTAAGGAGAGTGATATTATGTATGGAGCAGTAAGGGCAAAACTTGATAAAAATCCTACATTAGAAAATATGCTAATCTATGCAATTGAAGATGAATATCTTGCAAGAACAGAATATGAACTTGCCCTAAAGGCACTTGGAGATGAAAAACCCTTTAACAGCATTATAAATTCTGAAGTTCATCATATAAATTGGCTAAAGGAGCTGATGCAAAAGTACAATGTAGAAATTCCTGATGATAAATCTTTAGAATATCTTAAGGAACCCCTCTCTTTAGATGAGGCACTTGAATATGGAATACACGCAGAAATTGAAAACATAGATATGTACGAAAGGTTTTTATCCCTTGAAATACCAGATGATGTAAGAGGTGTGTTTAAAAAGTTAAGGGATGCATCAAAGGGTCACCTTTTAGTCCTTAAAAACAGAAAAGAAGCAAAACAAACAAATGCCTAATCCCTTTATCGGACTTTTTAGATAACCAAAGTGTTGCCTTTTTAAGGCAACACTTTATAATTTTATCACACTCAATACATCCTTTAGCTTGTTTGCTCCCTCAAGGTTTTGGTCTGAAATTTCCTTTACTCCATCAACTGCTGCAACTATATTTTGAGTCTTTGATGCAATATCTTCAGTTCCTATTGCACCTTCATTTACTGTCTTTGCCACATCGCTTATTGCCCTAACTATATCAGAAACTGCCTCTGTTGCTTCCTTTATCTGAATCTTTACCTCTTCCATATAGTTATATATAGTATCTGCATCCATATTATACTGTTCACCAACAACTATAAATGCATTATAGTCATTTGTAACCTTTTCCTCAATAAATCCAAGTATATCTTCACTGCTCTTTGCAAGGTTTTTAACCGATGCATTTACCATCTCAACAACCTTTTGTATATTTGCTGCAATTTTTGAGGATTCTTCTGCAAGCTTCCTTACTTCATCTGCAACAACAGCAAATCCACGTCCCGCCTCTCCAACACGTGCAGCCTCTATTGCTGCATTTAGAGCAAGCAGGTTTGTTTGGGATGTTATTGCAATTATTGCATCTGCAAGTTCATTTATCTTTTCTACCTTCTTTGATTCTTCTATTGCCTCTTCAAGGTCCCTTTTAACATTGCTATAAATATTTAGAGCATTTTCCTTTGAAGATTTTACATCTGCATTTATCATTAATGCTCTTTCCTTTATCTCCTCAGTGTAGCTTGTAACCTTCTCTACCTTTTCTCTAATCTGCTCTACATTTGCTAATATTGAATCTGAAGTTGCTGTTACTTCTTCTGTTGCAGCTGATGTTTCCTCCATTCCTGCTGCAAGTTCCTCCGTTGTTGCCATATTGTCTTCTGCCTCTGACTTTAGCATTTCAACAGTATTTGAAACCTTAAAGGCATTTTCCTTTATAACATCAGACACATCCACAATTTTGCCTACTATATCCCTTAATTGAACTCTTAAATTATCAACTGCATTTGCAATAATTCCAACTTCTCTTTATATTTTAAAAGGTCATCATATTCATTCTTATAGTTTAATTCAAATCTTGATGTTTCATCAATTAGCTTTACTACTTTCTTCAATGGACTTGTTATTCTTTCAACGAATAGATAACATAGTACTACTGCAATTAACCCTAAAACTGAAAAAATTAATACAAGTTTTCGTATTAGTGAATTTATTGGTGCTACAGCTTCTCCTTCATCAACTGTTGTTACAACAATCCATCCTGTCTTTTTTGAAAAATCATATCCTGCAATCTTTTTTGCTCCATTATACACATAATTTATTGTATCTCTCTCAACCTTTGCATTTGTATTAAGCTTTTCTATTAGTCCTTTAACAGCTTCATTTTCAACAGATTTACCTATTTTGTTTTTATCCTTATGGTATATCATTTTACCCTTTGTATCCACAAGATAAGTATATCCAGACTTTAATCCAGCAACTCCCTCATCCTTTAAATACTTCGAAAAGCTGCTGCATTTTACTGCACTTGCCACAAAACCCTTTATATATCCATCTATAAAAACTGGATATGTTACTGCAACTACTAATTCTCCAGTTGATTTTGAAGCAAGTACCTCGCTTATTACAGGCCTTTTTGTACTTATTGTATTCTTTGTGTATTGCCTGTCCTGTACACTTTTACCAATTAAATTTCTATCACTGTCTGCTAATATTGTACCATTTAAATCTACAAGAAATATATGTTCACTGTTTCCTACAGTTTCAACATAATTATCAAATACCTTATTTAAGGCCTCTACATCTCCTTGTCCCTGTAAAACTGCCTTAGCATCACCCGAGGAGGCAAGTCCGTGGAGTTCTGATACCTCTTTTTCTAAAATAGCATCTATTTTTTCTGCCTCTGATGATGAGATATTTAAAATTTCACCATTTAATCTTTTAATAAAGTAATCATAACACCCTTATAGGATAATAAGCCCATTATTACAATGCTTGTTACAAAAATTGATAGTACGAACAAGGATATTCGTTTTCCCATTGTCATTCTGCATTTCCTCCTTTGTATTTTTGTATATATTCTTTATCGTAACTTAACTTCAAAAACTTAACAAGCCTTTTACAAAATAAATATTATTTTTAGTTAATTTTTAAATGTTTTTATGTATTATTTTTACTTGTATAGTATAGTATTTACATTGTTTCTTTGACTTTAAGCTATACTTTTCTATATTTATACTTCATTTCTAATTATTTCACTTATATTATTTATATTTTAAATCAAAATATAAATAGAAGGGAGGCTGAGTTTATGGTTAGAAAAAGTAGAAAAGGTATTGTAGGCAAGGCTCTTCCTACTATGTCTAAAAGATACAGAATTGGTGAGGGAATTGATTTTATAAAGGAAAAGCTTAAAATGGAGGGAAGGATAGACGAAGATTAGAAGAAGTAGGATTTTGACTACTTCTTTAGATTGTTGCTAAACCTAATTTTAGCTAAAGTATGAAAAAGCCCTATGAAAGGATTTTAATGGGCTCTTTCATGAGCTTTAGCAATTCTTGTTTTTCAAACAAAGAAAAACTTAGAATGCTTAGCGAAATGAACCGATGCCCAAAAAATCCTTCATAGGGCTAAGCAATGTATAACTTTTTCAACAAATTGAAGTAGACGTTTCCCTATTTCTTTCATTTAGCATCTACCTCTAAAACTTTATAATAGTCACTTATTGTATAGTATAGCTTCTTTTGTTTTTCATCATACAGATATGAATTTATATATCCTATGTCTTCCACTACTGTTGACAGCTTATTGGTATTAATATTCAAACATTTTATTTTAAATTTTCCATTATCGTTGATTTCTATAAAAAATATTTTTTCATTTGATACAAGGCATCCATCAAAAAATAATAAATTGCTGTGTAATATGTTTTTTTCTTTAGTTTCAAAATTATAGACACATAGATTGTTCCCTTCAACATAATAAATATTTTTATCATTTATATATAAAATTTCTGATAAGTATACACCATCATTTTTAATCTCTTCTGTTTTGTTGGTTTTTATATCTAAAACCATAATTTTCGTTCCATTTGTTATACCATTTTCATTAGGGTAATAATATATTTTACCATTTCCTATATATAGTACCCAAGCATTCTCTAATAACCTTTCGATTTTATTATTGTATATTCTATATAAATTTGTTATTGAAAAGATATAAATCGTGTCTCCATCAACAAACATCCTATTAGTTAATATATTAGTTACCAAATTAGGAGTATTTGAATCTATATCAAAACTATATAGCTGACCCCCATAAAAAAACAAATTACCACCTACAGCTTTTAAATCCTTAACAAATATATTTTTCAAATTATTACTAATGAAAACTCTATCTCCATCATCAGAACCTAATTTATGCTCAATTAATTTAACATAATCTGAATAAAATAATTTGTTATTTGCTTTAACCATCCTATATCCCTGAAGTGTATCTATTTCTTTTTTGTCTGGATAATAAAAAAGAACAGGCTTTATACCAGGAAATTCGTATTTTTTCTTGTTTTTTATATCATATATATAGTCTTTATTACCCTCCACTATAAATTCAACATTGTTATAGGTTATTCCATTAACCTTTAGCTCCTCCCTTGGATTCTTACCTTCTAAGTCAACACTCATTAGGACTCTTTCAATTTCTCTGTTACTTAAACTATAATAATATACTCTTCCTTTTAAAATTTTAGATAATTCAATCCCTCTATTTTGATCTGCTATTTCCCAAAGCTTTTCAAATTTATTATTGAAGCAAACTATCTTAATGTTGCCAACTGATGTATAAAAATATCCATTGTAGTACATCAAATTTAAAATAGGATCCTGCAATCGATATGTTTTATAGGTTTTATCCTTTATATTCATTTCATATATATAACTACTTTCATCTGTAAAATAATAGTAGATAACATCTCCCATATATAAAAACTTATGAGGGTATATTTTTAAATCTATATTAGTTTTATTGGAAATATCATATAAAATTACATTTCTGTTTTCACTATTTAAATAGGCAATTTTATTATCAACAATTTGAAAATCTGCACAGTTGTCAAACAGTTTTTCTATAGATTTGTTTTTAGGATTCAACCTATATAATGTATCTTTAACATCCCTAAAATAAACAATGCCTTCATAGGGCTCAACTTGGTTTACCCAATTTTTTGTAATCATTTCTAATGTTTTATTCTTTGTATTGTAGGCATATAGGCAAAAATCCTCATATTTTAAGGCAGGTACAAAATATATAGTATCTCCTACAATAGCCTGATTTTTAGTGTAATTGGTATAAAAATCCTCTTGCTTTAAAATCCTTGTCCTTACCTGATAATTAAAGGTTTTTAACTTAGGTACAAAATAATCTTTTATGCCTTTGCTAAAGTAACTAAATAAAAATCCAACTAAAAGTATCCCTGCTAAGATATAATACATCCTCTCTATCTTCTTTCCTCGATTCTCCATTTTATCACCCCCAAGAATATTGTAACATATTATTCCATTTGTGTATATTTATATATCGTGTATAAAAATATTATAATTGCCCATACTCTTAATATATTAATATTAAGGGGGTAAATTCTGTGATAAAATTCTCTTTGTTTTTCATTATTAGTCTTTTTATATTTCAAATAATAAAATTTAAATTAGACGACCAAAGGATTAAACTGTGTCTAACATTAGTCCAGCTCTCACTTTTAGCAACCTTATTTATTAGTGCCTACATAATTTACAGTCAACATATTTTATTTGCAGTTAAATAGTCTATTTCCCAGGAAATCGTATTTACATATACTTTAAAATGATTTAGAATAAATTTAAGCTGTTTTCAAGGACCTCCAAAAATATAAACGGAGGTGTTTTTATGTCAATCCAAAATCATCCAGATTATAAACAGGAAGTACAATTTTTAAGCTTTATACTTGAATTTTTAAATAAATATCACAGTTCACTTCTTAAAACAAAAGATAGGTTAAACAAAGAGCTATCAAGTGGAGTAGGAGACCCTAAAGATGACAGCAGTGACCCCTACATCAGTATGATAATCAACACTCAGCTTTCCGATACAATAGAAGAGAAATTAAAAAAGATTGAGAACGCACATAAAAAACCCTATTTTGCAAGGGTTGACTTTACAGAAGAAGGTTCAAAAAATCGTGAAAAGCTTTATATTGGAAAGATGTCTGTGCTTGATGACAAAAACTACAAACCAATAATAATAGACTGGAGAGCACCAATTGCTAATCTTTATTATGAGGGACGTTTGGGTAGAGCCCATTACGACTGTCCTGATGGAAGAATTTATGGAGAAATTCATTTAAAAAGGCAGTATACAATTGATGATGGCAAACTTTTAAATATGTTTGATATTGATATAACAACAAACGATGAATTTTTACAGGCCTTCCTTGGTGCAAACGCAGATAATAGGTTGAAGGATATTGTTTCAACTATACAGGTTGAACAAAACAGGATAATAAGAGCAGATATGTGGAAACCACTAATTGTTCAAGGGGTTGCAGGAAGTGGTAAAACAACTATTGCTCTCCATAGAATTGCCTATCTTATTTACAACTATGACAAGGATTTTATTCCTGAAAACTATATGATTATTGCTCCAAATAAGCTCTTTTTAAATTATATATCTGATGTTTTACCCGAACTTGGAGTTAACAGAGTTAAACAAACTACCTTTGAAGAGTTTGCCTTTGAGGTTCTTGAAAAGAAGGTTAAGATTAAGGATGTAAACAGTAAACTTTCTAAATTAGTAGATATTGAGGATGAAAGAGAGAAGGAAATTATAATTGAAGCAACTAAATTTAAAACATCAAAGGAATTTATGGATACATTAAGTCTTTATCTGAAGCAAGTAGAACAGACTATTATACCTCAAAATTCCTTTAATGTTGGAAAGATAGAGCTATACTCCTATGAGGATATACAAGAGCTGTTTTTAAAGAATTATTCTGACCTTCCTTTTCAAAAAAGGTTAAATGAAATAAAAAAACATCTACAAAATAGAGCAAAACTTAAAAAGGATGAGTTAATTGAAAAATTACACAGGATTTGTGATTTAGAGGTTAATAAAATTAAATTAAATATTGAAGACACAGAGGAACGAAGAATTAAATTAACTGAAACATACAATAAACGCGACGAACTTATAGGTAAGGTAAACGATTTTGTAAAAAATGGTGCACAAAATTTTATAAGGGCAATAGAAATAAAATCACCCTTTGAGTACTATGATGAATTCATATTTAGCAATCTATTTAAAGAACAGGCACTTAAATATATAGACAAAGATGCCTATGAATATTTAATAGATTCGTATAGGGAAAATATTAGCTCTAATTTGTATGAATATGAAGATTTGGCTCCACTTCTTTTTATTAAATATACTACTTTAGGTCTTAGTGAAAAAATTAAGGTTAAACATATTGTAATCGATGAGGCACAGGATTTTAGTGTACTACAGCTGTATGTTTTAAAAAACATTATAAAAGATAGTTCCTTTACGATTCTTGGTGATTTAAACCAAGGAATACACTATTATCGTGGAGTTAGAGATTGGAATGAAATAAGGAGCATTGTATTTAATAATTCTGCCAATTACCTTACCCTTGAACAAACCTATAGAACAAGTATTGAGATTATGGAGGTTGCAAACAAGGTTATAAGCCATATTAAAGATACTCAGGTTCAAATTGGGAAACCTGTTATTCGACACGGTGAAAGGGTAAAAGTAAAAAAGTTAAACTCCTTAAAGGAAGTTGTAGAAAATATTTTTATAAAAATTCAAGAATTAGAGCAATCAAATATTAACACAATAGCTATCATTGGAAAAACACTAAGTGAATGTAAGGAAATTCATAAGCTTCTTAAAAAGAAGGGGTTGGACTTTAAACTAATAACAGGTAATGAAAAGGAATATTCTGTAAAGAGGGTTATTGTACCTTCGTATCTTTCAAAGGGACTCGAATTTGATGCCGTATTTATACCTAATGCCAACAGAGATTTATATAAGCAGAATGAACTTGATATAAAGCTTCTTTATGTAGCACTTACAAGACCTCTTCATAGATTATATATCTATTCAATAGGTGAAGTTTGTGATATGCTAAAGGATATAGAATGCAATGAGGGGGAAGGTATATGTTCTTTATAGGTATATTCGGAGTTGAAGGCAAAGAAGAACATATTGGAGATATAAATAGTAAAGTTTGCAAATTATGCGGGCAGTTTACCACATATAAAGTGTATAAAAGATACTCTTATTTTCACTTTTTCTTCATTAAGTTATTTAAATTTGATGAACATTACTTTGCTATCTCAAGATGCTGTAACAGAATATTTGAGATACCAAAGGAAGTTGGAAAAAAATATGAATTAAGAGAAATAAACGATATAGAGGATAAGGACTTAAGGGAGATATATAATCCCTATGCTGAAAAGGTATGTCCAAATTGCAAAAACTTAGTTAATCCTGATTATCCCTATTGCCCCTTCTGTGGTACAAGATTAAATTAACTTAAAAAAAATCACTTTTTAACATCCTCCCACATATAATGTACTAAAAAAGGGGGGATATTTTATGCCAGAGCTTTGGGGCATTGTAGCAGTATTGGCAATACTTGTTATATATTACTTTGCAAACAGAGAATATGCAAAAAAACTGGCTCTTGAATTTATGTTCTATGTTGAAAAGAAGGCTGAAGAACTTGCACTAACCGAGGGAAAGAAGAAATTCTACTACGTAGTTTCACAGTATGACAAGCTTCCTGCCTTCGTTAAGGCAGTTATTACCCCAGACCAATTTGCACAGATGGTGCAACAGCTTTTTGATGAAGCTATAAGTAGGTTAGATAATAAAAATGAATATATTGCACCTGATAAATAATTCATAAAGCCCCAAGAAAAACAATGTTTTCTTCAGGCTGTTCTAAAAGTTATATATTGATTAGCCCTATGAAGGATTTCTTGGGCATTCGTTCATTTTGCCAATTTGGAATCCATTCATAGGGCTTTTTCATAATTTAGCTAACAATTAGGTTTGTCAACAATCTAAAAAAAACAATGTTTTTTCTTAGGGATAATTCATACATAACTTTTTATATATACTAACCCAATATTGTAAACTACCCATACTTATAGAAAGATTAAAATATCCTATATTTTTTATAATTAGGTGTTGACAAATGTCATAATATATTATAAAATAATCTATGTCGAAGGGGTATAGCTCAATTGGTAGAGCAACGGTCTCCAAAACCGTAGGCTGTGGGTTCGATTCCTACTGCCCCTGCCATAAGGCCTAATCGTATGATTAGGCCTTATTTATTTTATATAAAAAGCAAAGGTGCAAAGCACCTTTGTTTTTTATACTTCAAACCTCTTTGCAAAGAGCTTTTCTGCCTCTTCCTTATCAACTGGTCTACTAAAAAGATATCCCTGCATATAGTCGCATCCCTTAGACTTTAGATAATTAAACTGTTCTCTGTCTTCAATACCTTCGACTACAACCTTTAAATTAAGTTGATGTGCTAAGAAGGTTATTCCATCTAAAACTTCCTTTTTCCCTTCCTTTGCAAACATCTTATCTATAAAGGATTTATCAAGCTTTATATAGTCTGCAGGTATAAAGGTTAAATAATTTAAGGAGGAATATCCTGTCCCGAAATCGTCTATTGCAATTTGAATTCCTACCTCTTTAAGCTGTTCTATTATTTTTATATTTCTCTCCTTATCCTCCATTAGTGCACTTTCTGTTATTTCTATCTTTAACAGACTTGGTTTAATGGAATATTTCTTTATTATTTCCTTTAAATTGCTTACAAAGCTCTCATCCCTTAGTTGAACCGCAGACAAATTAACTCCTATAGGTTTTACTTCTATCCCCTTATCTATCCACTCCTTTATTTGTCTCACAGCTTCTTCAATAACAAAGTATCCTATCTCCACAATAAGGCCTGTTTCTTCAGCAACTGGAATAAACTCTGCAGGAGATATGTTATAATTTTTTAATCTAATTAATGCCTCAAAGGCGTGTACCTCCCCCGTTTTAGAAGATACCTGTGGTTGATAAACCAGCTTAAAATCTTTATTCTTCAAACAATCCAAAAGAATCTTCTCTGTTTCTATCCTTTTCTCAAGTTCTTCAATCATTTCAGCACTGAAGAAAATATATCTATTTTTACCCTCTGACTTAGCCTTATACATAGCGGTATCTGCATTTTTAATTATATCATTTACATTGTCACCATCATCAGGAACAATTGCTATACCTATGCTTGTTGTTGTATATATGTTTTTCCCTATAACATCTATTCCTTCCTTTAGGTCGTGAATAATATTTTTTGCAAGTGCTTTGATTTCATTTAAATTTGAAAACTGCCTTAGAAGAATTAAAAATTCATCTCCTCCAAACCTCGCAACAAACACGTTATCATTTGCATATTTTTTTAATATAGATGCTACTTTTCTAAGAAGTGCATCTCCTTTATCGTGTCCTAAGGTGTCATTTACCTTTTTAAAATTGTCAAGGTCAAGTAGTAAAACAGCAAACTTTTTATTTTTATCTTTATCTTTTATTTCCTTCTCCAACTCCTCTATGAAATATCTTCTATTGGGCAAATCTGTTAGGGTGTCATAGAAGGCAAGATATTTTATATCTTCTTCGTATTCCTTTCGTTCTGTGATATCCATCATAGCACCAGATATTATTTTTTCGCCTTCTTTTTCTTTTATAACTCTTCCTTTAATATACATCCATCTTGTCACACCATATCCAGTGTTAACTCTTATTTCGCACTCTATACAAGTTCTTCTTCCTTCTATATGTTCTCTATAGGCTGAATACAATATTTTTCTATCTTCTTGCAAAACTATTTCATTTATCAAATCTCTTACTTTAATATCCTCAAAATCGTATCCTATAAGTATTTTAAACTGTTCTGATAAATATAATATATCATCCTTAGTACTCCACTCAAATATGCCATACTTACCAGCCTCAAGAGCTATCCTATACCTTTCTTCGCTAATCCTTAGCTGTTCCTCTGAATTCATTAAATTCTCATATTGTACTCTAAGCTCTTCTTCTGTTGCCGCAAGCTCCTCATATAAGGCCTCAAGCTCAGTATAGTTATTCTTTAATCTATTTATCATACTGTTATATGTCCTGCTTAAACTTCCAAACTCATCTTCACGGTTATAAATAAACTGCTGTTCTAATTCTCCCTCTTCTGTTGCCTTCATTGCATTCATAAGGTTAGTAAGTGGTGTTGTTATTGTATCTGAAAATCTAATTCCAAAACGTAGAGAAATAAATATAAAGGTTATAAGAAGAATCAACGATAAAAAAGTTATATTCCTTGATACTGATAAAATTTCACTTAAATCCTGAGCTACAACAATTATCCACCCTGTAGATTTCATATATTTTAAAGCCATATATTTTTTTGTGCCCCTATATTCATATATACCACTATATTCTTCTATTTTTTCTCCATTATTAATCCTATTTATTATATTATTTAAAAGGTCATTTTCTACCTTTGTTCCAATTCTATCTATATCAGGATGGTATAAAATTGTACCATTTAAATCCGAAATATAGGTATATCTGTTTTTACCAATCTCATAATTAAAGAATTTAAACCCTATTTCATCTATATCAAAATACGCACAATAAACACCTATTATATTATTATCAGAGACAACAGGCACGGCTACAAGAAGCTTTGAATCATACTTATCTGTATAAATTGGCTTCATATATACTCTATTTATATTAACATTTTTCATTATTTCGTAATTTAACCCTTCAGGAATATACTGCTTATCATCTGTATCTAACAATATCTCTCCTCTACTCCCTAAAATAACAGATCTATACTTTAATTTAGGCTTTAGAATAAAATTTCTAAATTCTGATAAATAACTCATACTCTCTATTTCGCTTTTATTTTTTATATACTCATACGCCTGATTTTTGCTTTTTTCATCCCTGTTTATTATAAAATCCTTTACTTTTTTGTTTTGTGCAATATCCTCTATTTCATTAGAAAACATACTCAATATTACAGAAATATTTTCAGCCTCAACTGTGACTACTTCATTTATTTTTGTTTTATTAATCTGTATAAGCTGTTCTGATGAATAGTAATAAATAGTTGCTGTTAAAACAATCAATGGTATTGACACAAGTAGTGCAATAAATAGCGGTAATTTTTTCTTTATATACACGGAGCTCCCTCCCTTTTTCTCCCTCTTCGCCTTAATATTATAACATTATTCATCATTAATTTATTATTTTCGACATTATTTTTATCGTTATTTTTTTGTAAAACTTAAATTGAATTTATTTACAAAAAAACTTCTTTGGAATCTTTCCAAAGAAGTTTTATGCAAAATTATTTAAAGAAAGCACTCTAATTTTGAAGTTATTATCAAAATAAATGATACACAAACCATTGAGCAAACTTTTATTGATATTATTTTAAATAACTCTTAAGTTTCATATTACCTACTTCATCATACTCAATTTTAATTGGCAAGGATAACTTATAGGATTTTTCGTTCAATTTAAAACCTTCATCATCACCAACATACCAGGATAAAAATACATCTTCTCCCTGTGGAGATTTAACTATTCTTCCAGTATACATCTCTTGTTCATTCCCAGACAAAACAATATTTTCAGATAATGGTCTAAACTCTCCTGATAGGCTATCTGAAACATAATACAAAACACCCGTTTGCGGTTCATCAGGATGAATCTCTTTAATATAATCTGGGCTATACCATTCTTTTTTTACTGCAAATATCATATACCATTTATCATTATGTTTATGAAGTGATGGCACCTCCATATCAGTAAAAATATGTGATGATGCAGCTGGAGGCATAACCTCCCAATTAATTAAATCCTTTGACCTTGCCCTTCCTATACAACCTCTATATTTTGGGTGTCCATTTTTATCTCTTGCAGTAAAAAATGCATAGTACATTTTTTCATCCTCATCATATACAACGAATGGGTCTCTACAACCTTCGTGTTTGTTATAGGCATCCTGCTGTTTTTCATAATATCTATCGTCGGCAACTATAATAGGATTTCCTCTATACTTCTCCCAATTTATTAAATCTTTAGATGTTGCCACTCCAATTCTTTGTGTGTGTCCTACATATCCATCATCTGCAATATCCCTTTTACATCTTGATGTATAGAACATATAGTAGGTATCATCCTTTTTAATAGTACATCCCGTCCAAATAGATACACTATCCCAATCATCTTCTAACTCCGATGCTTTAAGAACAGTTCCTTTATACTCCCAATTTACCAAATCCCTTGATACTGCATAACCAACTGTCGAATTTCTATGCCTACTGTGGGAGTCCTCATTTAATGGTGCTTCTAAGTGAAACAAGTGATATATTCCATTTTCTTCATATATCCAAAAATCCCATAAGAATTTCCCCTCTGGTGCATATAGTTTCATATTCATCACCTCTTTAATATCTCTAATACCTCATCTAATGTAGGTAGTGCAGACATTGCTCCTTTTTTAGATACTGCAAAGGCACCGCACACATTGGCTATCTTTGCAAAATATTTTATATCATCTAATGCTATATCTTCAAACCCTTTTTGGCAGCTTGAGATTGAATAGAGCATTCCAGAAACAAAAGCATCTCCAGCACCGGTTGTATCAACCACCTTTGTAGGAAAACCGTCTACTTTTTCTAACCTTCCTTTATAGTTTAATAAGACACCATCTTTCCCTAATGTTACAAGTATTAATGTTATACCATACTTTTCAAATTCTTTAATAGCTTCCTTTAAATCATTTCTACCTGTTATAAATCTTATCTCTTCATCTGATACCTTTAAAATATCAACATAATCTAATACTTCAAAAACAGTATTTTTAGCCCTTTCTTCACTTTCCCACAAATTCAATCTTAAATTTGGATCAAAGGATATATACATTCCCTTTTCCTTTGCAAGTTTTACTGCCTTTAGTGTAGCCTTCTTAGAGGTTTCATTTATCATTGATATGGTTCCAATGTGAAGTATTCTATATCCCTCAAACATCTCTTCTTTTATATCATCCTCCCTCAAAAGGCTATCTGCACTTGGGTTTACATAAAACTCAAAGCTTCTCTCTCCATTTTCATCCAATGTTACAAGCACAATACCTGTGTGTGCTTCATCTGTAAATATCATATTTTGGGTTGACACATTAAAGCTCTCTAAAACGCCCTTTAAATATCTACCTAAATTATCATTTCCAACCTTACCAATAAAACCTGACTTACCTCCAAGCCTTGAAACCCCAGCTGCAACGTTTGCTGGGGCTCCCCCTGGATTCTTTTTAAATGTCATATTATCATCTATAGATATGAAATCAATTAATACTTCTCCAAGTGTTACAACACCCTTCATTTTTTCACCCACTTTTAATATTATTCACTTATTATTCTTTATCTTCAAATCCTAATACATAGGTTGCAATAAATGCTGCAACAAACGCAATTACCATACCTATTATATAGTTTAGCATTGATGTAGTTTGAACGATAGCAGTACCTGGAATACCAGTTACACCAACAGCTGTCATAGCAACCTTTGTAACAACAACATATGCTCCTCCTAACGCTCCACCAATCGCAGCCGCTATAAATGGTTTCATAAGTTTTAAGTTAACTCCAAATATTGCAGCTTCTGTTATACCAAGTAAACAAGAGGTTGCTGCTGGAAGTGCAACAGACTTCATCTTAGCATTTTTTGTTTTAAAATATACTGCAAAGGCTGCTCCACCTTGTGCAACGTTTGCCATTGACCAAATTGGCAACAATAAGTTTGCCCCAACGTTTTTTATAAGTTCTGCTTCAATTGCGTGGAAACTGTGATGTATTCCTGTTATAACAATAGTTGAATATAATCCACCAAATATTAGTCCTGCTAATGCTCCAACGCTATTGTAAGCAAAATTTAATACAAAGGATATTCCTTCTCCAATAAGTCTACCTGCAGGCCCTATTACTGTTAATGAAATAAACCCTGTTATCATTATTGTTAAAAATGGAGTTAATAGTATATCTAAAACTTCTGGAACAATTTTTCTTATATTTCTTTCTACTATACCAAGTATCCATACAGCTATAAGGATAGGCAATACTGTTCCTTGATAACCAACCATTGCAACATTTAGTCCAAATACATTTATTGTCTTTTCAATTCCTCCACCAACTGTCCAAGCATTTTGTAGTGCAGGGTGAATAAGTATTCCTCCAAGGGCTGCTGCTAAAAATGGATTAGCACCAAATTCCTTCGCTGCACTAAAGGCAACTAATATGGGTAAAAATACAAAGGCAGCATTTGAAAACATATCTACCATTATGAATAATCCACTATCTGGATTTACTAAATTAAATGTTTTAAACATACCTAAAAGTCCCATTAAAAGTCCACTTGCAACTATTGCTGGTATAATGGGTACAAATATATTTGATAATATTCTTGCAAGCTTTTGAACTGGATTCATTTTTTGCATAGCATCCTTCTTTAAATCACTTGTGGATGCCTCTTTAATATCTGCTATTTTTACAAATTCCTTGTAAACTTTGTTTACAAAACCTTGTCCCAAAATTATTTGAAATTGTCCTGTGTTGGAAAATACTCCTTTAACCTCATCAAGTCTCTCAAGTTCCTCAATGTTTGCCTTAGATTCATCCTTTAAAACCATTCTAAGTCTTGTAGCACAATGTGCTGCACTTATTATATTATCTTTTCCACCCACAAGTTCAACAATCCTTTTAGCTATTTCTCTATGTTCCATAAAACTACCTCCTTTATTTTTTTTACAATTTAAATTAGTCCCGGGCACTAACTTAAATTGTTATAAACAAAAAAGACCCAAAGCACCAGTAGAATACCACTACTGTTACTTTGGGTCTTGCCTGCATCACCAGTAACAATCCCTAAATATTTATTTGTATTTTCATAATATATAATTTTTTTTATATTGTCAAGCAAAATTTATAATTCTTTGTATGTGGAGAGAAATATATGCTAATTCTTGATCTGGAACAGAGTATTCATACTCATCATATATATGCTGCTGTATTTGTTTTGCAATATTATATGCCCTCCAATATTTTGTTTTTATTACTTCAAACAATTCCTCATCTATATCAAAGGTTTTCTCTTTTTTAATGATTCTTTTCAATGCAAAATGAAAATGAGTCTTTAATCTCTGATATGATATTGACTGTTCATCTATTTTTATATTAAGATTTGTTTCTATTATATTTGTCATATCCTTAATAATAGAAGCAATATCCATTGTTATTGTAATATCTTTATAGTTATTCTTTGCTGTATGAATGTGTAATGCAATGAAACCTATTTCATCTTCTGGAATTTCAATATTTAGTTTTTGTTTAATATACTCCTTTGCCCAAATACCAATTTTAAATTCATCAAAATAAAGGGACCTTATCTCCTCAAGAAGCTTATTTTTTACAATTATTCCTTTTTTAAATCTTTCAAAGGCAAATGCTAAGTGATCTGTTAAGGCAATATATATATGTGGATTAAGTTCTACATTTAATTTATTTTCAGCATAACGAATAATATTTTCAGCAACATCTACATATTCTTGAGGAAAGCTCTTTACTATCTCTTCAAACTTTTCATATTCACTCTTATCTTCCATAACAAACACTTTTTCTATTTTACTCTTATCAACTATATCATTTATTTTCTTTTGAAAACCAATTCCTGAACCTATAACAATTTTTTCTACTCCCTTATCACTTACAAGGAGAGTATTGTTATTTAGAATCTTTTTGATTTTCATTTTATCCTCCTATTTTTCATTTGTATTATAAAACAATTATATCACATATCAAATTTATATTTGTCAATATTTTTTTATACTCCCCTTTTTATACTCTTTTTTTCATCACAGTATATCCTGTATTCTTTTCCTCCAAATTGTGTCTTTAAAATAACTGGATGTCCCCAAAGTTCAACAAGATGCTTCAATGTGGCCTCTGCATATTCAAGGAGAAGTTCACGTCCATCGTATATATGCTCTAAAATTAAAGTTCTATCCCTTTCAACATCAGTAACCTGTATATATGGTACAAGTCCCATTCCACAGTTATTACTTAAGGTATCTCTAATCTCCTTCCATCCCTCATCATCCGATACCTCTTTAATTATATATTCACTATCTCTTTTTACATATTCAAAAAGATTCATCTCTTGACAAAGCTCAAGTGTTAAATATCTTCTAATAAAAGAGGAGTCTCTATCTACATCCCTAACCTCAAATATTTTTTTAATCCCGTATCTTCTCTCTAAATCTTCAAATATCTTGTATCCAACATAATATGGGTTTAGTCCCCCAAGATGAGGTGCCACTACATCATTGTGCCTTTTTATAAACTCAAGATAGAGTCCCTGAGGAAGGTCCAATTCCTTCAATATTTTATAATGCCAAAAACTTGCCCATCCTTCATTCATTATTTTGGTTTCAATCTGTGGTATAAAGTATAGGGCCTCTTCTCTTATCATTTCAACGATTGTTTTTTTGTAATCCTCTATATCGCTATATTTAATTATAAATAAAAGCAAATCCTCCTCAGGTAACTTATATTTAGAATCTTGCGTTTCCTCATCCTTCCCATTATAAATTGTCCTTTTAACTTGAAGTTTAAGGGCGTGGGCCGCATCTATAACCCTTTCAACTTCATCATAACCTATTGATGGATCCTTTATATACTCTCGAATTAAATTCGCGTGCCTTTTAAACATATCAATTGTATAATCTGCATTTGTTCCTTCCTTAAACAGTCTATTATTTTTAAAGAAATCATTATGGGCATAAATGTGTGCCATAGTTAAAATTTGAAGGAGAAGAGTATTCTCCTTCATTAGATAGGCAAGACAAGGATTTGAATTTATTACCATCTCATAGGGAAGTCCTGTTAAATTGTATCTATATAAAGTTTTTGTTCTTTCATAAGCCTTTCCAAAACTCCAGTGGGGATATCTTGATGGCATTCCTATATATGCTTCATAGGAGAGCATTTCTTCATAGCTTACTATTTCAAACTCCTGCTCATAGAAGTTTAGTCCAAAATCCTTTGCTATCTTCTCTATCTTATCGTTCCAATACATTAACTCCTTTATTGAATAATCCATCAATATCCCCCCTTCTGCTTCTTTTTGAGCATTGTTTTCAAGCCGTCCCACAACTCATTTTTATGGCTAACAGAAACTGCAATAAAGTTTTTATCCTTAATCTCCTTTGTGAGTTTTCCTTTTATAGTCATACTGTAGCTGTTTGGCATAACCTCTGCATAGGCAAAGAGGTTGCAGACTCTACAAAGTTCCTTTGCTGATTTTATAGTCCTTTCATCATCCTCACTCCAATTATCCCCATCACTAACATAGAAGGCATATACATTCCAATTTTCTGGATTAAACCTTGTATTTATTATTTCGAGTGCCTTGTTAAGACCACTTGAAATATAGGTTCCTCCAGATTCAACCCTATGGAAAAATTGATATTCATTAACCTCCTCTGCCGTTGTCGTGTGGGCTACAAAGGCCACCTGAACGTTTTTATACTTCTTTCTTATAAATCTTGAAAGGATATAGAAGAAGGATCTTGCCATAAACTTTTTAGTATTATCCATAGAACCTGAAATATCCATAATACATATAATTGCTGCATTGCTCTCCCTTCTGAACTTCTTTTTAATCCTAAAATATCTCAAATCATCCTCAACAAATGGGAATCTTTCAATGTCAACAGGTAGGTTCATCTCCCTTAAGGCTCTTTTCCTTGCCTGTTTTCTTTTTATCTTCTCCATAACAGTTTTTTTCTTTGCAAGCCTTGGCCTTATTCCGTATTTTTGGTATCCATCCCTCTTCTTGCTGCTTTCAACTAATATCTCAGATGTCTTTTTCCTATCCATATCAGGAAGCTCTAAATCCTCAAACAGATAATCAAGTATATCATCTATTGTTATTTCAAGTTCATACATCTCTTCTCCCTCTTGATTTCCTGCCCCTTGCTGTCCCATCCCCTGCTTCTTTTCACTTCCTATTCTATCTCCTCTTTTTTCCGTACCATCACCTGAAGCAACACCCTTTGTATTTTTTCCATATATAAACTGATATTCCTTAAGCCCCCTGATTGGAATTTTTACCTTTTTGTTTTTACTCTCACCTATTATACTCTCCTCAGACAATATATCTGCAAGGTTATCCTTTATTGCCTTCTCAACAAGTTTTTTATGCCTTCTTCTATCCTCTATGGAACGGTCGTGCTCAACAGGATCCGAATGCATATCACGAAAAATAGCCATACACATCAATCCTTCCATAGATTATTTGCTGCATATTTTAATATAACATCACAACAGTGGTCGCAGTAGCCATCCTCCTTCATCTTTTCTACCATTGCATTGTATTTTGCATCCTGTTCCTTATCTCTAACCTTAGATTTTGTTATTATTCTTGTTAAATCTTTTACAGAAGCTATAAGTTTCTTTTCAATTGCCTCCTTTAGTGGTTCATAACTGGTATAATCTATCTTTCCACCATTTCTCATAACATAGAACATATAGGATGTAACGTCAGTTCTAAATCCCTTTGCGGAGTTTGGAGAAATGCCTATCTGTTCCTCTATTGACCTCATAAAGGCTTCATCTGGATTTAGTTCTTCACCAGTTGCCTTATCCTTTATCTTTGTTTTGTTAACATATGCCTCAGCATTATCTATATAATTATTAAATAGACTTTCTGCCTGCTCTCTAAATCCGTGAATAAATGCCTTTGTTATCTCCTTCTCTAAAATCTTATTGTATTCTTTTCTTATTGTATCCTGTATATATGCAGTATACTTTTTCTTTTCATCTTCACTAACATCAAGTTCTCTTACAGACTTTAATATGCTCTCCATTACACTCAATGGGTTTATACAATCATATTCAGAGCTTGAGAGAGCATTATCTATTGCCTTAACTATAAATCTTGTTGATATTCCAGTCATTCCCTCCCTTGGGCCTGCCTCCTCCTTTAGTTCCTTTATATCTATCTTCTTTGTTGTTCCATTTTCTAATATATCCTCACCGTTATATAGTTTAAGCTTTGTCATCATATCCACCTTATTAGAAGGTGTCAGCCTTGAAAGAATAGCAAACATTGCTGCAACTTCAATTGTATGTGGAGCTATATGGGCCTTAAAATTACTCTTTTTCAATATCTTTTCATAAATCTTAACTTCCTCATTTAACTCTAAGCAGTATGGAACCTCTATTTTAACTATTCTATCAAGGATAGCCTCATTAGTATGGTCTGACTTAAACTTATTCCATTCAGCCTCATTGGAGTGGGCTATTATAATTCCATCAAAGTAAATCATAGGTCCTTTACCCGGTGATGGAATTGATTTTTCTTGAGTTGCTGTTATTATTGTGTGTAGATATTCCACATCATTTTTAAATACCTCAATAAACTCAACAATTCCTCTATTTCCAACATTAAAGGCACCATTTAATGAAAGTATTCTTGGATCATCTTCTGGGTATAAATCCATCTTCGATATGTCTATTGAACCTGTTAAAACGGATGTGTCTTGATTATTGGGATCTACTGGTGGTACAACTCCTATTCCCTTTCTTGATCTAATTGAAAAATTAGTTGTAATAACTGGGAACTTTTCATACTCCCCATTATATTCATTCATAAGCCTATATTTGCATATTGGACATAGATCTCCCTCTATTTGAACATTTAGCAATTTTTCAAATTCAGGTCTTAAGTGATTTGGAACTAAGTGAAGTGGCTCTTCCCTCATTGGGCATCCCTTTAGTGCATAAATTGGAGGTGACTGTTCAAGTGCCCTTTTTAGTGCTTCAACGATAGATGATTTACCAGCACCAACAGGGCCAACAAGATATAAAACCTGCCTTGATTCTTCTCCCTTCATCGAGGCAGAATAGAAGTAGTTTACTATCTTCATTAGAACCTTATCAATTCCAAAGAATTCATCCTTAAAGAAGTTGTATTTTTTAATCACTTCATTTCCATATATCTTTCTAACCCTTGGATTTTCCTCTGGCTTTAAAACTTCGTATCCTTTATTAACTATTATGTCGTACATTCTTTTATGAGATAGCTTTGCAACTTCTGGATTATTCTTTAATATTTCAAGATAATCTAAAAAAGTACCTTCAAACTTTTCTTTACTCTTTTTTTCTCTATCACTCTTAATTAGCTGATTAAAGTCCATATTACCCTCCAATTTCCCTTCTATTTTATTACTATAATATGGGGGGATTTTTTAAATTATGATGAAAAAATAAAGTATTATATTTATTGACCACGTGGTCAAAATAGATTACAATTGAATTAAGAATATTGACCATATGGTCAAGGGAGGTATAGATATGTCAATTAAGTTCAAAAATGTTACTAAAGAATATAAAACTGGAACTAATTCATTTTATGCTCTAAAGAATGTATCCTTTAAGGCAAATGAAGGAGAGATTGTTGCTATATTAGGTCCCTCTGGTTCTGGTAAATCAACTCTTCTTAACATCTTGGGTGAAATTGACAGAGCAACTGATGGTGAAATTATGTTTGGGGATTTAAATGTTAGCAAACTATCTGATAAGGAACTCACAAAATACAGGCGTAATAACGTAGGATTTGTTTTTCAATTTTATAATCTTATACCTAATTTAACCGCCTTTGAAAATATTGAGGTTGCTGCTGAACTTACTAAAAGCCCCCTTAAAATAGAAGAAGTTTTAGAGGCTGTTGGTATGCTACAGAATAAAAACAAATTTCCTCAACAGTTAAGTGGTGGTGAACAGCAGAGAATATCCATTGCAAGGGCAATTATTAAAAATCCAAAACTGCTACTTTGTGATGAACCTACAGGTGCCCTTGATTACAATACATCAAAGGAAGTATTAGAATTGCTTGATAAAATAAATAAAATGTACGGTACAACTATATTTATTGTAACCCACAATACAAGCATTGCATCTATGTGCCATAGAATAATAAAGTTAAGAAGTGGCCAAATAACCGATGTTAAATTGAATAAAGAAAGAATCTCCCCTAAGGAGGTAGAATGGTAATGATTTTAAATAAACGTATTAAACGTGTTCTTTTTCAGAACAAAATGCAGTATATTGGACTTATTTTTTTAGTTGCACTATCAATCTCCTTATACTCTATATTTGGTAGTTTGGCATCTAATTTTAATGAAGCAACAGATACCTACAACAATAAAACAAATATCGAAGATGCAAAATTTTTAACCCTGAAGGAAGTAGATATTAATAAAATAGAAGATATGTTTAATGTCTCATTAGAGAAAAGATATGAGGTAGATGTTGATTTTAAGGAGTCAACTATTAGATTAATAGAACTTAGTAGCGAAATAAATAAGCCACTTATAATTGAAGGAAGAATGATTAAAGAGGGTGAAATTGCATTAAACCCTGCCTACGCAAAGGCAAACAGAATTAAAATTGGAGATGTAATAAGTTTAGGGGGATATGAATATTTGGTTTCTGGTTTTGTATCAATTCCTGATTATATTTATCCAACTAAATCACTTACCGATTTAATGGCAGATCCAACTAAATTCGGTGTTGCAATTGTAACTTCAAAGGACATAAAAAAATATGGCGATTTGACTTATTTCTACAGCATCAAAGGAGATATAAGTAATGCAAAGAAATATATAGATAGTGAATATAAAATACTTATGTGGCAGGATATAAAGGATAATTTAAGATACACATTAGCAAAAAAGAAAATTGAACAGCTTCCTCAGCTTGCGGTTAAAATACCTCTTTTATTCTTAAGTTTGACCTTTATACTCCTTTTTGTTCTGTTAAAAAGAATAATTAAACTTGAAATAAAGGAAATAGGAACACTCTATGCCCTTGGATATACTAAATCTGAAATTCAGAGACATTATCTATTTTATCCAATTATAATATCTATATTTGGTACAATACTTGGAACACTTTTTACTATTCTTTTACAAAAACCACTGACAGACTACTATGTTTTCTACTTTAATATTCCTGTAAGTCCAAATGTTAAATATAACTTTCTTTTATATGGACTACTTGAATCTGTTTTAATTCTTTCTTTGTCTGCCTATGTTGCATCGGCAAAACTTTTAAAGTATTCACCTACTACTCTTTTAAGAGGGAAGGTAGAAAAGGATAAAATACCAATCTTTGCAAATATTAATCTAAGTAGATTTAAGTTTAAGAATAAGAGAATCATTGAGGGGATTTTCAAAAATTATGCTTCTTATATTTGGTATATTTACAGCATCAACACTTCTTCTTGTTGGCTTTGCTGCAAAGGGTTCAGTAGACGCATTGATTAATAAATCTATTAAAGGAACATTTAAGTATAAATATAGCTATATTTTAAAGGAAAATATAAATAAAAATGAAATAAATGCTGAAGGATTTAAGATAGCATATTTTAAGAACGAAGAAACAAACGATAATATAATAATCTACGGGCTTGAAGAAGAGCCAAAACATATAAAGCTCACAAAGGGTAAAAACGAAGTTAAAGTTGATAAGGTTTATATAACAAGTTCTTTATATGATAAGTTTAATAAGAAAAGTTCTGTGAAGCTTATTAATCTATTCAACAATAAAACAATAGATATTCATATTGACGATGTGGTGGATGTATATACTGGAAACGTTATTTATATGCCCCTCCAAATGCTAAACCAGATTTTAAATGAAGATAAAGAGAGCATAAATGGAATTTACTCAGATACAAAACTTAATATTGATGATAATAAGATATTAAAAATTGAAAGCATTGAAGAGATATTAAAATCCTTTGACGTAGCCCTTGAACCTGTAAAATATATGCTAATTGCTATGGGAGTATTATCCTTTATAATTGCCTTGATAGTAGTATATATTGTTACATCTTTAATAATTGAAGAAAATAAACACTCTATCTCACTTTTAAAGATTTTAGGATATAACGAAGGAGAAATAAATTCACTTATGCTTTCATTTATGTTTATACCAAGTTTAATAGGTTATATAATTTCTATACCTTTTGTAAAGGGATTCTTAAGTTCTATTTTAAATACCTCTTTAAAGGATATGAATTTAGCAATGCCTATAGAAATAGACCCAATGTATTCAATTTTAGGATATGCTATAATCTATATTGTACTTTTGATTTCTAAGTTTATTTCAAGAAAGAGGATATTTAATGTGTCTATGGTTGACATCCTTAAACTACAGAAGGATTAAAGACAAGAGGTGAATTATTTTGGAAAAAGAAAACAACGTACCTGAAGAAAAAAAAGAAAAAATAATAAAGGCTGCTATAGAGGAATTTGCAAAGGAAGGATATAAAAACGCATCTACTAATAAAATTGTAGAGGCTGCTTCTATATCAAAGGGAATATTATTTCACTATTTTAAAAGCAAAAAGGGACTATATATAGAAACAATAAAATATGCAGTTCCTCTGCTGTATGATGAATTCTTTAAAATTGTGGATTTTTCAGAGACTGATATATTTGAGAGAATCATTAAGTGGAACCTTGTTAAATTTAATCTTATGGAGAAATACCCATATATCTTTAAACTTCTAACCGATGCTTTTTTAAACACTCCAAAGGAGGTAAGCAAGGAACTTACACCTATTCTATTAGAATATCAAAGGTTTGGCTATGACGCTATATTTAAAAACATTGATTTTTCTAACCTAAAAGAAGACGTGGATGTTCAAAATGCAATTAAAATAATTTCTTGGGTATTTGAAGGTTATGCTAACAGCTACATTAAAACTCATAAAAATGAAAAGGGTGAAATTGTTTTAGAAAAAGATAAAATTATTGAGGAGATGCGGGTTATTTCAAATATTTTAAAAGGTGGTATGTATAAGTAGGGTATTAAAGCTATCTATATTAATGCTTATTATTTGCCCCATAAAGGATTTACTTTATATTTAAGTCCTTTATGGGGCTTTTATAAAATAATCTATTTGTTTGGTTTTAGTTTAATAGTTTTTTATGGAAATAATAAAACTACTCTAAATATACAAATAAAAAAGTTAAATATTTTTCCAAAACTTAATATATATTAAATATATTTGTATTATAATTGAATTGAGGTGTTAAAATTGGAGGAAAAACTTATTGTAATCTCCTTTGATGCATTATGTACAGATGATTTTAAAACAATTAGAAATTTACCAACGTTTAATTATATATTAAATAACTCTATCTATTCCCTCGACGTAGAACCAGTTTACCCTACACTTACTTATCCCAACCACGCCAGTATAATTACAGGAAAAAGACCCTATGAACACGGTATTGTAAATAACACAAAACTTCAGCCAAGTCGCACCTCTCCAGATTGGTTTTGGTACAAAAGTGATATAAAGTGTGAAACTATATTAGACATTGTAAAAAATAATGGTGGTACTATCTGTACACTTCTTTGGCCTACAACTGGTGGAGGAAAAATAGATTACAATATGCCTGAAATATTTGCCAATAGACCTTGGCAAAATCAGATTGTTGTTTCCCTCCTTGCAGGCAGTAAACTATTTCAACTATCTATTTATAAAAAGTTTGGAAAAATGCTAAATGGTCTAAAACAACCAAATCTTGATGATTTTGTCTTGGAATCAGCCCTATACACATTAAAATACAAAAGACCAAATCTTGTACTTGTTCACTTTACAGACCTTGATACACAAAAGCACATATATGGTACAAAGTCTGAAAAAGTTAAAGAGGCTATTTTAAGACACGAAGAAAGATTGAAGAGAATATTTGATGTTGCATCTAATTTGGGATATAAAATAGCCATATTAGGTGACCACGGTAGTTTAGATGTTCATAGTGCTATTTCTTTAAATGAGTATTTTAAGCAGAAAAAGCTTTCAGATTATTTATATTTTAAATCCTGTGATGGTTCTGCATATATATACTTAAGAAGGGAGGTGTCAAATAATATAAAAGATAAAATATATTATTCAATAGAGGATTTTAGTAGACAGAGCAAAGGAACAATAGAAAAAATATTTACCGCATCTGATTATATAAAATTAGGGTTTGATAAAAATGCATTTTTAATGCTTGAACCTTCATCAGGATATTGTTTTACAGACAAAAATATTAAAGATTATATTGCACCATCAGATCACAGGGCTGCCCACGGACAGCTTCCTAATAAGCATAAAACTCTCTTTTGTCTATGGGATAGGGGTGAAACTAAAAGGCAGCTTAACAGCATTAAGATAACAGATATAAAGGCCATACTGTTAAATTCTATAAATTTAAAATGAATTGGGGGATGTTTATGAACCTTAACAAAGAAGAGAAAAGCTGGGCTATGTATGACTGGGCAAACTCTGCATATTCTATGACTGTTACTACAACTATCTTGCCTCTCTATTTTAAAATGTTAACGGACGCTGCAAATATTAATAAGGCAACATCTACTGCCTATTGGGGATATGCAAACTCAATTGCTACTTTAGTTGTAGCACTTTTAGCACCTATTCTTGGAACAATTGCAGACTATAAAGGGTACAAGAAAAAATTTTTTGTAACATTCTTTTTAATTGGAATCATCTCTACATCTTTACTTGCAATTCCTACAAAAAATGCGTGGTTTATTCTACTTGTAATTTATCTTTTGACTGTTGTTGGTTTTTCAGGTGCCAATATATTCTATGATGCCTTTTTAGTTGATGTAACAAGTGAAGACAGAATGGACAGGGTATCTACAATGGGTTATGCACTTGGATATATTGGAAGCACAATCCCTTTTATAATTTGTATGATTATTGTAATATTAGCACAATTTAATAAAATTCCTATGAGCGTATATACTGCATCAAAGATTTCATTTATAATAACTGCTATATGGTGGGGTATTTTTACAATTCCTATGATTAAAAATGTAAATCAAAAATATTTTATAGAACCTGAAAAAAATCCTATATCCGCAAGCTTTAGAAGAATTATAAATACATTTAAAGATATTAAAAAACACAAGCCTCTTTTTATATTCCTTTTAGCATATTTCTTCTATATAGATGGGGTTGATACAATTATAAAAATGTCTACATCCTATGGTGCAGATTTAGGTATTAGTGCTACAAGCCTTTTGATTATACTTCTTCTTACTCAGTTTGTGGCCTTCCCCTTTGCAATTTTGTATGGTAGGCTTTCAGAAAAATATTCAACTAAAACTATGCTTTATGTTGCAATAGCTGTATATACTGGAATTTGTATTTATGCATACTTCTTAAAAACAGCAGTTGACTTCTGGATACTTGCTATGCTTGTTGGAACATCACAGGGTGGAATACAGGCCCTTAGCCGTTCATATTTTGGGAAGCTTGTGCCAAAAGAAAGTTCAAATGAATTCTTCGGTTTTTACAACATATTTGGAAAGTTTGCTGCCATAATGGGGCCATTTTTAGTTGGTCTTGTTGCACAGCTAACAGGTAAGACAAACAACGGGGTGTTTAGTGTAATTATTTTATTTATTATAGGTGGAATATTATTAAAAAAGGTACCTAACTAAGGTACCTTTATGCATATGTATTTATATTTAAACCTACATTTTTAGTCGATATACCCTTCATACCCCTATAATACTTTTTAGGATCATAGGTCATAATAAATTCATCTATTGAGGCTTCAAGAGATTTTGTAACCCTTAATATTAAATCTAAATTTAAAAAATCCTGAGATGCATTACCTAAATTTCTTAAATTACTTGAAAACTGAACATTTGAAACTGTAGGTATCATAGCTACACCCCGTATTATAACAGTTTATAATACATAAATTTTATCATAGCAATTTTAATTTGTCCATTTTTGTTAAAAATTTTATATAATTGTAAATATTTTATTTTTATTACTAAATATAATTTTTTATAGTATAATTAATACTATAAGGAGGGAGGGGTTAAAATGAATGGAAGAAAGAAAATGGGATTATTACTAATTGTAATTGGTATCTTTCTTATTTTATCACAATTACAGATAATCGATATAAATTTACTTATAAGACAATACTGGCCGTCCTTGATTATTATCTATGGAATTTATAAATTTATAGAATACAAGAGCATAAATGCAACTGGGATGTCGTTTTTAGTTGTAGGTACAATACTTCAGGTTTGGAATCTTGATTTACTTCCTGGCCAGTTTAAAGAGTATATATGGCCTACAATATTAATTGTCATTGGAATATCACTTATTTTTTCCCAAAATGTATCCCATACAAAAAAAAACAAATTTAGAGAAGACAACTTTATAGATTATGTTGCAATATTATCATCACTCGAAACTATTAATGCTGCTAATAAATTTAAAGGTGGAAACATTACTTGCATATTAGGTGGTGCCGATGTTGATCTTACAAATTGTAAAATAGAGGGTAGCTATGCAGAAATAACTACAACTTCTATAATGGGAGGAATAGATTTAAAGGTACCAAAAGATTGGAAGGTTGTTGTTACTGGAGTACCTATCTTAGGTGGCTGGGATAATAAAACCTTCTTTAGTCCTGAACAGGAAAAAACACTTTATGTAAGATGTTTTTCTATATTAGGTGGAGTTGAAATCAAAAATTAAGAAGTAGTTGGTGATTTACCCACTACTTCTTATTTAATTCCTTATAAACAATATAACTATAAATCATTGGTACAAAGGCACTAATTAACGTTGCAACAATTAAAACTATGAATGCAGTTATACCACCCTTAAAGGATACAAAAATCATAATAAAACCAGACATAACCCAAAGAGGTGCTGCAAATCTATGTGTTTTAATCCATACCCTTTCATCTGCTAACGTCCAAGGGGTTCTAATTCCAACAAAATAGTTGTGTTTTATTTTGCCCATAACGTTTCCAAACAATATAAACATTATTGCAACGGAAATTGTCATAACAAAGTCTACTTTAACTTTAAATCCAAGAGCTGCAGATATTATAGTTAGCTGTACAATCACAAAAAAAACGTGCAGGAAATATCTAATAATATTATAGGCTGAAGAAAACCTGACATAGTTTTCTTTTTTAGGGTCAAGATTAGGAAGGATTAAAAATAAGAAATACAGTCCTAAATTCATTAAATTTATCATTAATACCCCAAATAGTTTGCTTGAATAGGCATCTACTTCTCCTCTTATGTTCCAATGGCTTGGAACCCTATCTGGTAGATAAGGATATAAAATAAGGCTTATTATGAATGTAATAATTATCAAAGATAAAATGGGCCAATCCTTTTTTAATTTTTCACCTATTCTCATCTCTATTCACCCCTTCATTATAATCTATGATTTCAAAAAACCAATTTATGAGCTCCTGGAATACTGTTGTATTTAAAGAATAATAAATATTTTGTCCCTTTCTTTCATCAGAAACCAAATCTGCCTGCTTTAGTATGCTAAGATGATGTGAAATACTTGGTTTTGTCATATTAAAGTGTTCTGCTATCTCCCCTGCTGTTAAATCCTTTTCCTTTAGTAACATAATTATTTTTCTTCTTGTTGGGTCTGATAAAGCTTTGAATGGCAAATTCATAATTCCACCTCCCTTAGATATTTAGACAATATTCTAAATATCTAATATTATTATATATCATTTTTTAAACTATGTGCAAGCTGTTATAAAAAAAGTCGCTAATTTTAGCGACTAATTTTTATTATATCCTCAAGTGCCTTTGCAAACTGATCTGGGCAGGATGTGTTTTTTGCTCCGCATCTTACTCCCTTTAATCTTTTTATAGCCTCCTCTACCTCCATACCCTCAAGAAGATTTGCAAGGCCAATTGCATTACCAGGGCATCCGCCAACAAATTCAACATTAGTAATTCTTCCATCCTTAACATCAAATAATATTTCATCAGCACATACACTACTTGGTTTATAGCTATACATATTTTCACCTCCAAAATTATTGTAAGTAGTATTAATTATAACAATATATTTAAGGGTAAAGCAACTTTAAGCTACATTATTATCCAATATAGTTTTAATCAAATCTGTTAATCTAATTTTAGCTTCGTCGTAAAGTCCTTTAAAAAAAACCTTTGGCATTTAACCAAAGGTTTTTTATGTGTTTTTTATTATTAATTTTAATTCTTCATTATAGATACTATCTAATTCATCTATGCGAAATTTAAGTGCCTCTTCGTCAAAAACCCTTGCAGCAATTCCACAGCTTGAACTTATTCTTCGTGGAGTTGGCATAAGCTCTACAGTTATTCCGTTTTGCTCAAGAAGCCTTTTATACATAAAAGCTGCTGATTGAGTATGAAAGGTTACAATATACATAAAATCACTCTTTTCTAATCTCTATTAATATATCTTGACCATTTTCCTTAACATTTACTTTATATCCTAAGTTGGTTGCAAATCTTTTTATATTTTCCCTTGCAGTTATATTATCAACTAAAACATCAACCCCATCTTTGTATAATGTTAGTGCCTTCTTAGTCAATAAAACTGGTTCTGGGCACGATCTTCCTCTTGCATCAACCAAATTAGCCTTCAATGTTTACATCCCCCTTCACTTTAAAATCAACACTTCTTTCTATATTGAAATATCCAATTAAAGCTACTACTATAAATCCAATTATAACAGCAATTTTACCATTTACTGTTGGGCCTTGTGCACTGGATGCAAGTTTGAAATTATGTGCAAAGGCAGCTCCAACTGCCATACCTAATATAGTTATTACAGAATCTATGTTCCCCTCTCCTGCTAATATTATTTGTCTCATAGGACATCCACCAAGTAGAACTGAACCAAATCCTGCAAGGGCCATACCCAAAAAGTTCCACAATCCATCAGTATGTGCAACAGGTTGACCTACAAACCCTAATTTGAAAAATCCAAAGGCAATATTCCCTAAAAGTGCTGCAACAAATATTGCTAAAAATCCTGATATTAAATACCAATCTTTAAACAAAATTAAATCTCTAATTCCACCTACCATACATAGCCTTGTTCTTTGTGCATACGCACCAACAATTAAACCAACAACAAGTGCTAATAAAATTGGTGCATGTTGTGAACCTGGTCCCTTTTGACTAAAGATTAAAACCGCTGAACCTGAAATCAGTAATACAAGTAACACTATATTTATTACTGGGAATATAAAACCTTCTACCTTATTTAGATTATACGTTCTTTTTAATGTAAATCCCTTATTTAAAAATATTATTCCTAAGCCTATTCCTGCTGCAAACCCTATAATTCCAAATAAAGCATTTAAGTCTCCTCCGGCAAGTCTTAAAACCATTCTTAGCGGACAACCTAAGAACATTAGTGCTCCAACCATAACTATAAATCCTAATACAAATCTTGTAAGAGGTGATGAGCCTCCTCTTGATTGAAACTCCTTTTTACCATAGGACATAAGAAATGCACCAAGTACTATACCTATTATTTCAGGTCGAACATATTTAACAACCTCTGCCCTATGTAACCCAAGTCCTCCCACTGTATCTCTTATAAAGCAGGCAATACAAATACCCATATTAACAGGGTTTCCATACTTTACAAGAAGAACTGACAATAAACCTACTATTAAGCCATTAATAATAATTGATTTTTTTGATCCCATACTAATCCCCCTTTTTTTGAATTTTCTAATTTCAGTATAATTTATTTCTACACAACTTGTTAAATAGATAATTTTTATAAATAACTATTTTTGATTAAATTTACCTATAAATGTAAAGTGCTGTAGAGCGTTAATACATTTATACTCTACAGCACATATTTTCTATCTGTTCTACATCTTTAACTTTTCATTGTAAACTACCTAAGCTATATAAAGTAATGCTAATCAAACTGCAATTCAAGTAGGCTAATCACAATTAAAATGGATTAGTCGCCTGCACTACAAATTAAATGGGTAATTTTGAGCCAGATTCGTCAGCATTTACTAAAGTTAAGCAACTTCTGTCATAAGTGTGGGCTGATTTTTTTACATATAATAAAAAATGTCACATTTCACCTGGGTGGCACTTTTTGTGTATTGCGTAGGCGGCTTTTTTGCCTGCCTCCATTGCAAGTATAACAGTTGCCGCTCCAGTTACAGCATCTCCACCGGCATATACTCCCTCCATTGTTGTTTCTCCTGTTTCCTCTTCAACTATTATGCATTTTCTGTTGTTTATCTTTATTTCATTTGTTGTATAGGTAATTATAGGGTTAGGCACTGTTCCTATTGCCATAATTACTGTATCAAACTCTTCAGTATAATCTGAGCCCTCAATTTCAACAGGTGTTCTACGTCCAGTTTCATCAGCATCCTTTAGTTCCATTTTTCTAAGAACCATCCCCTTTACCCAGCCTTTATCATCTTTTAGTATCTCAACTGGATTTGTTAAAATATCAAATATTACCCCTTCTTCCTTTGCGTGATGTATTTCTTCTAATCTTGCTGGCATTTCCTCTTCTGTTCTTCTATATACAATGTGAACCTCTGCACCAAGCCTTACTGCTGTTCTTGCGGCATCCATTGCAACATTTCCTCCACCTACAACAGCTACTTTTTTGCCTATCTTTAAAGGCGTATCATATTCATCTAAAAAGGCTCTCATTAGATTTGCCCTTGTTAAAAATTCATTTGCAGAAAAAACACCGTTTGCATTTTCACCCTTTATTCCCATAAACTTTGGGAGTCCAGCTCCTGTTCCTATAAATATAGCATCGTATCCCATTTCATCCATAAGTTGATTTATTGTTACTGTCCTTCCAACTATTACATTAGTTTTTATTTGAACACCTAATTTAATTAGATTCTCTATTTCTCTTTTTACAATCTTCTCCTTAGGAAGCCTAAATTCCGGAATTCCGTAAACCAAAACACCTCCAGCTTCGTGAAGTGCCTCGTATATAGTAACTTGATATCCTAAGGTTGCAAGGGTTGATGCACAGGATAATCCTGCTGGTCCACTTCCAACGACAGCAACCTTTTTACCATTCATAGGTTTTCTTTTTACCACATCTAAATTATTCTCTAATACATAATCTCCAACAAACCTTTCCAGTTTTCCTATTGCAACTGCTTGTCCCTTGTTTTTAAGAACACACCCACCTTCGCACTGAATTTCCTGTGGGCATACTCTGCCACAAATGGAAGGGAGGTTGTTATACATAAATATAACCTCTGCTGCCTCTTTAAACTCTCCCTTTTTAATGTGATCGATAAACTTTGGTATATCAATTCCAACAGGACATTTTTTTACACAATTAGCACTTTTACAGTTTAAACACCTTGAGGCCTCCTTTATTGCCTCCTCTTCACTATAACCTAAGCACACTTCATTAAAGCTTTTTATTCTCTCCTTTGCATCTAATTCTCTAACTGGAACTCTTTCCATAGATAAAACCTCCATTAAAAACAGCTACATTCTCTACTATGATGTAATCTTCTTACTTCCTCATCCTTAAACATATTCTGCCTATTTATTGCTTCATCAAAATCTACTAAATGTCCATCAAATTCTGGCCCATCTGTACACGTAAATTTAGTTTCACCTCCAACTGTTACTCTGCAGGCACCACACATACCTGTTCCATCAACCATTATTGAGTTTAAACTTACTGTAGTTTTTATATTATATTCCTTTGTAAGAAGACATACAAATTTCATCATAATCATTGGGCCAATTGCTACAACCTCATCATAACTATTACCTTCATCAAATAGCTTTTTCATAAAATCAGTAACTCTCCCTTTAAAACCTAAGCTTCCATCATCAGTACATATATATAATCTACATCCTAATGCTTCTATTTCATCCTTTAATATCACTAAATCTTTATTTCTTGTACCTATAACTACATCACAGTCTATTCCCTTTTCTCTTAAGTACTTAACCTGGGGATACACTGGTGCTGTACCTACTCCCCCTGCTACAAAAAGAAACTTTTTCTTCTTAAGCTCATCAGTATTTAAACTAACAAATTCAGATGGGTTTCCAAGAGGCCCTGCGAAATCTAATAAAAACTCTCCTTCGCTTAATTTTGACATTTTCTTTGTAGAAGCACCAACTACCTGAAAGACTATTGTAACTGTGCCTAAATCCTTATCATAATCACATATTGTAAGAGGAATTCTTTCTCCCTTTTCATCTATTCTAACAATAACAAACTGACCAGGTTTTGCAGACTTTGCAACCATTGGTGCCTTTACTTCAAACATTATTATATTTTCTGCCAAAGTCTTCTTCTTTAAAATCTTATACATATATATACCCCCAATTAAATACAATGTTATTTGTATCAAACTCTTTTTGGCTAAAGACATTTAATTATATATTATTGGATTAAAAGCTTAAAATCAAGTTTTGCAGGGGAAATATCCTTTGATTATCAAAGTATTTTTTATTCTTATTTATTTATTCACAATTTTTTGAGGCTAATCATTTAAAAATTGAAGGTAGTAATTAAGTTACCTAACCCAGATTGTTGATAAACTCACTTGTTAGCTAAAGTATGAAAAAGCCCCATGAAAGGATTTCAATAGGCTCTTTCATAAGCTTTAGCAATTCTTGATTTTCGACTTTGAAAAAGTCCGTAATTCGGCACAGGACGTGCCGAGCCGAGCGGCCATCAGGACGATGGCATCGCGAGGGTAGGACTTTTTCAAACAAAGAAAAGCTTAGAATTGCTTAGAGAAATGAACGAATGCCCAAGAAATCCTTCATAGGGCTAATCAGTATATAACTTTTTCAACAGCCTGATGTAGGTACTTAGGATACCTACCCTAACTTTAAAATTCTTTATGCAAAACCTCAAATACCTCCCTAATAACCTCATCACCTACACTCACCCTATTCCATATCTCCTCTGATTTTACAGCCTGTGCTACAAGCATATATAGACCATTTACAGCCTTAAGTCCTATTTCTTCTGCCTTTTTTAAAAATAATGTTTTAGTTGGGTTATAAATTAAGTCAATTGCTACACTATAATTTTGAAGAATGTCTTTATCAACAGGTGAAGAATCAATATTAGGGTACATTCCAACAGGTGTACAGTTTATTATGTAATCAAAATTACGAAGATGTTTTAGTTCGCTATAATCTATACATTTTATTCCTTTAAATCTATCCTCTACCCTTATCTTATCTCTACTTACTAAAACTACTTCGCCTATTTCATTATCTAAAAGGCTGTGGATTACTGCCTTTGAGGCTCCTCCACTTCCTAATACTACAGCCCCTTTATTCTTTATATCTATATTATAAACATCAAGCATAGCCTTAAAGCCATAGTAGTCTGTATTGTATCCTACCATCAAATTATCCTTAAAATCTATTGTATTAATCGCCCCTATCTTTTTAGCCTCCTCCGATACCTCATCTAAAAGCTCCACTACTTCGACTTTATAGGGGATTGTAACATTTAGACCTTTTACTTTATATTTTAGTTCATTTATTTTTTCCCTTAATCTGCCTCTTTCTACTTCAAACAAAACATATTCACCGTCAATATTTATCCTTTTTAATATTTCATTATGAATAATAGGAGAGTAACTATGGGAAAGTTTCTCTCCTATTAAACCATATACTTTTTTTAAGTCATCCATAAATATCCATCCTTTTCAATAAGTAAGTCTAAAATACCAATTGCCGCTACAGCCTCAACTACTGGAACAGCACGAGGTACAATACAGGCATCGTGCCTTCCTTCAACCTTTAATTTTACATTTTGCATTAAACTTATGTCTACAGTATCCTGTTCCTTCAATATTGATGGAGTAGGCTTTACAGCAACCCTAAAAACAATAGGCATTCCATTTGTAATTCCACCTAAAATTCCACCGTTATTATTCTTTTTTGTTTTAATTTTTCCATTATCTATAATAAACTCATCATTTGCCTCTGAACCTGTCATTTTTGTTATATTAAAACCTTCCCCAAACTCAACTCCCTTTACTGCAGGTATTGAAAATAGAAGTTGGGATAATTTTGATTCAACAGAATCAAAAAATGGAGAACCTAAACCAGCCTCTACGTTTACTACTGCAGCTTCAATTATTCCACCTAATGAATCTCCATTTTCCTTTGCATCTAAAATTGCCTGCTTCATTTTTTGCCCTGCTTCATCATCTAAAACAGCAAATTCTTTATACTTTAGAAAGTTCATTGTTTCTTCTATGTTACAGCAGTCAAAACTTTTATCCTCTATATCCTTTATGCTCTTTATATGTGCACCAATTATTATTCCCTTCTTTTTCAAAATTGTTTTTGCTATTGCCCCTACGAAAACAAGTGGGGCTGTTAACCTACCTGAAAAATGTCCTCCACCTCTATAATCATTAAAACCTCTGTATTTAACAAATCCCGTATAATCAGCGTGTCCTGGTCTTAAAATGTTCTTAGTTTTTTCATAGTCGGTAGATTTTTTATTTTCGTTTTGAATAATACAACAAAGGGGTGTACCAGTTGTTCTTCCATTAAAAAGGCCACTTAATATTTTTATTTCATCCTCTTCTCTTCTTGGAGTTGAAATACTACTTCTCCCCGGTGCCCTTCTTAACATTTCTCCTTTAATAAAATCAAAATCAAGCTCTAATCCTGCTGGTAGTCCATCTATTACAATACCTATTGCTTCTCCGTGGGATTCTCCAAACAAAGATATCTTTATATTTTTTCCCCACATACTACTCATACACTTCACCACCTAATTTTATAAAGTGGTCAAAGAAATTTGGATATGATTTTTTAACCGCTTCAAAATTATGTATAATAACAGGCTCTCTACATCTAATTGAAGCAACCGCAAGTGCCATAGCTATTCTATGGTCATTCCAGCTATCCACAACACCGCCCTCTAATGTTTCTTTACCTTTTATTAAGAGTCCATCCTCAAACTCTTCAACATCTGCACCTAATTTATTTAATTCTGTTGCGATTGCCTTTAATCTATCAGATTCCTTTATTCTTAATCTTTTAGCATTTATTATTCTTGTTGTGCCTTTGCTTAAGGCTGCAAGTGTTGCGATAATTGGTGTCAAATCGGGGCACTGGGATACATCTATATCTGCACCCTCTGTTGTGGAATTTTTTGCTGTTATATAGTCTTCATAAACAGCAATATTCCCCTTCATCCTATTTATAATATCTACTATTACCCTATCGCCCTGAAGTGAATTTATATTTAAACCTCTGCACTTAACTTCTTCACCTAAGATTCCTGCAACAAGCCAAAAGGCTGCCTGAGAATAATCCCCCTCAACCTTATAATCCGTAGGTATGTATCTTTGACCTCCTTTTATATAAAACTCCCTATAGTCATTATTTATCACATCTACTCCAAAATCCTTTAAAACATCTAAAGTCAAATCCACATATCCCCTCGATTCAAGATGGGTTGTTATAACTATTTTAGAATCTCCTTCAAGAAGGGGTAGTGCAAACAAAAGTCCTGAAATAAACTGCGAACTTATATTCCCAGCAACTTCATAAAGTCCACTCTTTAAAGTTCCCTTTACAGTAAGAGGAAGCCTTCCATCCTTATTTTTATACTTAATCCCCTGCTCTCTAAATATTTTATAAAAAACATCAAGAGGTCTTTCAACTAATTTACCACGACCTGTAAAGGTAACCTCCCCATCCTGCAAAAGACAAATAGGGATTAAAAATCTTAAAGTTGACCCTGACTCCCTGCAGTCTATCTCATTCTTTATTAAATTCAATTTATCCTTTCCTTTAATCAAAAGATTGCTAATTTCACCTTTAGAATCTATCTTATACTGCACACCAAAGCTCTTAACAGCCTCAAGCGTTGCTGTAATATCATCAGAAAATATTATATTCTCTACTTTGCTCATTCCATCTGCCAAAGAAGCACATATTATTGCCCTATGACTTATACTTTTAGAGGGTGGTATTTCTACGCACCCCTTTAACCTTTTAGGTATTATTTTTATACTCTTCACCAAATTCACCTCAAACCTTAGTATCTTATTCCCTTAATTCCAGAGCCTACTCCCTTTGACATCTTTATTATGTTTTTATGATACTCTATTCCTTCATCAACCCTGTTTTCCTTCAAAAGAAGAGCCGCATCTAAATCAACCTTGTTTATTCCAAGCCTTCCACAGGCAAGGGATGCTGCAAAGGTTATCCCAACGCTGCTTTCCATCATACTGCCTATCATACATTCAACGCCATAGGCTTCTGCAATAGATAGTATTTTTTGTGCATTATAGAGCCCTCCACACTTCATAAGCTTTATATTTAATATGTCGCAGGCTCTATTTGATAAAAGTCTCACTGCGTCTTGAAGTGAAAATAAAGATTCATCTGCCATAATAGGTATATATGTATTGTCGGTTACATATTTCAACCCTTCTATATCATAATATGGTACAGGCTGCTCAATCAGCTCTATATCAAGCCCCATATCTTCCATTTTTCTAATGGTTCTAACCGCCTCTTTTGCACTCCAGCCCTGGTTTGCATCGAGTCTTATATTTATATCCTTTGGAACTACATCTCTAATTGCCTTAACTCTCTTTATGTCAAGTTCACTGTCAATTCCAACTTTAATCTTTAGGGTATTAAAACCTCTTGAAACGTACTCCTCTGCATCCTCTGCCATATCCTTTGGTTCTTTGACGCTAACTGTTATATCAGTTTCAACTTCAGTCCTTGCACCACCTAAAATAACATATAAAGGCTTTTTGCACATTTTTGCAAACAAATCATAAACTGCCATATCAACTGCTGCCTTTGCACTTGTATTTTTTATTAGGCATTTATTTATTCTATACATTATGTTTTCTATCTCTTCAACATCCATTCCCTTTATAGAGGGAAATATATAATTAAACACTGCATCTTTTATATTTCCCTCTAAATCACCTGTTATAACTGGTGTTGATGCCGCTTCACCATATCCTATATTTCCATCATCAGTGTAAAGTTCTATTATGTAAGTTTTTAATGTAGTAACCTCTCTTAAGGCAGTTTTAAATGGCTTTTCTAAAGGAACCTCAAGTGTTTTTATATCTACTCCAATTATTTTCATTTTATCCCCCCTAAAAAATTAATTTTTATCTAAATCATACTTCCACATAATGTAGGCATCTTCTCCTGTGTCTTGATAATAGCCCTTTCTTGTTGCAACACAGGTAAATCCCTTTTTCTTGTATAAATTTATAGCAGGTAGGTTTGATACTCTAACTTCAAGAGTCATCGCATTTATATTTCTCCTCTTTGCCTCATCAATCAAGACATCTACTAATTTTTCACCAAATCCAGCTCCTCTAAACTCAGGATGAACTGCTATGTTTGTAATATGTCCCTCATCAATCATACACCACATACCAGCATATCCTATTACTTTACCCTTATATTTTAAAACCTTATAAACCGCACAGCTATTTCTTGTAAGTTCTGTTTGAAAGGCCTCTTTACTCCAGGGAGTTTTAAAGCTCAAAACTTCAACCTCATAAACTCCATCAATATCTTCTAATTTCATATCTTCTATAATATATTCACTCAATCTTCTCACCTGTCCTCTTTTCATATTCCCTTTCTGCTTGAGATTTTCTTATATATAAAGGACTGAAGGTATAAATATCTGATATTTCACCTTTACTATATTTTTTAAGTGCAATCTCTCCTATACTTGATGCCCTTGGAAGCATATTATTTTGTGTTGAAAAAAGAGCCTTATCCTTTAATCTATCTTTAATTCTTCCTATATGTATTGAAACTGCGTCTCCACAGAATAAAATTTTACTGTATGCTTCAAGCTTATCTAATAGTTCATCTATATGCAGTGCATCTATAGGCATTGTATTTATTAATTCTCCATCTTTAAACTCATAAACTGCAGTATATACATTATCCCTTAGTGCATCCATAATAGGACAGATTACACCATCAAAACAGCTCTGTTGATATGCCATTGCCTCAAGGCTTGAAACTGTTATAAAGGTCTTATTTGAACCCTGAACCATTCCCTTTGCTGCTGCAACACCAATTCTAAGTCCAGTAAAGGAACCTGGCCCTCCTGATACAGCAATTATGTCTATATCCTGAAGACTGTTCTCTGTAATCTTAAGAAGTTTTTCTATCATTGGGAAAAGTATTACTGAATGTTGCATCTTGTGGTTTAGATATATTTCTCCTTCAACCTTATCATCAGATACAATAGCTACAGTTGCAACGCTTGATGACGTATCCATTGCTAAAACCTTCATTACACTTCACCTTCCAATCCCTTTATTTGTACTTCTCTTATGCTATCATCTAATTTTTTTATGTATATATATATTTTATCCTTAGGAAGAAGCTCCTCTACCATATCCCCCCATTCAACAACACAAACACCATCGCCATAGAGGTATTCATCAAAACCTATCTCATACATTTCATATATGTCATCTATCCTATATACATCAAAATGATAGAAGGGAAGCCTTCCCATATATTCATTTACTATTGTAAAGGTGGGGCTTGTAATATAGTCATCCACTCCAAGTCCTGCGGCTATACCCTTTGTAAGATGCGTTTTGCCTGCACCTAAGTCACCATTTAATGAGATTACATCTCCTTTTTTTAACTTAGCACCTATTTTATATCCTAATTCAAATGTTTCTCTTTCATTATTTGTAACAAAAGTAATCATCTATTACACCAACCTCACAAGTATTTATTTTGGCATAAATCTATTTTATACCATAAATGTGAAATCATCAATTAGAAAGCAAAAAGTTGCCCAAAAGCAACTCTCAAGCTGTTGAAAAAGTTATATATTGATTAGCCCCATGAAGGATTTCTTGGCATCCCTTCATTTCGCCAAGCAATTCTAAGCTTTTCTTTGTTTGAAAAAGTCCTACCCTCGCGATGCCATCGTCCTGATGGCCGCTCGGCTCGGCACGTCCTGTGCCGAATTACGGACTTTTCCAAAAACCAAAAACCAAGAATTGCTAAAGCTCATGAAAGAGCCTATTGAAATCCTTTCATGGGGCTTTTTCATACTTTCACTAACAAGTGGTTTTATCAACAACATAAAAAAGTTGCCTGATGGCAACTTTTTTTTAGATTCTGTATATATTTATATCCTGCGAGAACTGTTCTGTAATCTTTTTAAAGTCTGCAATACTATCAATAAGCTTCTTAATCTCTTCTGTATAGCTTTGAACATTTGCTGCAACTTCCTCAGATGATGCAGAATTCTCCTCTGCAATAGCTGCAAGAGATTCAATCTTTTCATAAACCCTTATTATAGCATCAGTCTCTGATTGAAGCTTATTTGATGTTTCAATAAGTTTATCTGCAACCTGCTTTATTGTATCCTTTGCTTCACTACTTGAATGAACCGCAGTATTTAACTTTTTGTTTTCGTCATTTAAAACCTCAAACTGCTCTGCAACTGAATTTACTTGGATTTCTATCTGATTTACAAAGTCAAGAAGTCTATTGTTTATATCGTCAACTGCAACCTTTGACTGTTCTGCAAGCTTTCTAACCTCATCTGCAACAACAGCAAAACCACGTCCAGCTTCTCCAGCACGTGCTGCCTCAATTGAAGCATTTAGTGCAAGAAGGTTTGTCTGTGCCGCAATTTGTGAAACAAGTTCCACAACCTCTGTTATTCCCTTTGCCTGTTCCTTTATTTCAAAACTTCTATTCTTTACAACCTCAAAATTCTTCAATAGCTCATTAAGTTTTTGAGATGTCATATCAACATACTTAAAGCTTGTTTCAATTTTCTCTACAGCATTTTCAAGTTCTTCCTTATTTTGCATCTCTATTTCCACTACATTTTTAATTGCCTCAACGTTGTCATTAAGTAGTGCAACTGATGTTTCTGTTTCTCCAGCTTGAGTCATAGCCGCCTCTGCCACCTGTTCAACAACACTTGATATTTCATCTGATGTATATTTCATCTTATCTGCAATTGTTGTTAAGGTATTGCTAAATGTATTCATCTCATCTGTAATACCTTTAAATCCTACAAAATCCTTTCTTACTATGTCTTTATATTCATTTAATGCATCAAATATTTTTTCGAAGTAGTCTCCTGTTTCTATTCTTCCATCCTCTACATATTCGTGGGATTTTATCCTCTTTAGTTCCTTCACAATTCTATATAGTGGCCTGTTAATTAGTTTAGTTCCTAAAATAGTTGCAATTAAGGCGTATACAAAGGATGCATATAGAGCTACTTCCTTTGAAACTAAAAGTGTAGGAATTTCAAGTAGTGCAAATAATATGAATGTAACTATTGATGATTTTAATTCTATGTCCTTTACAAAGCCTAACATCTTGTTTAATCTAAACTTTTCTGTCACATATATATCCCTTTCAAAGGTTAACTTTAACTCAAGAGTATCTGCCGCCTTTGAAAGCTCATTTATTTCAACCTTTTCTTTAAAATATTCTGCAGAACCTTCGATTAAACCTAAAAAATAATCAAACATTCCTCTTTTAGAATAGTATTTAAACACTGCTTCTCGTCTTGAAATTGGCTTCATCTCCAATATAGGAGGTTTTGCACCAGGTATTCTCTTTACCACAATAACGTGTACATCATACATAGATTTTAAAAAGCCATAAAGGCTATCGTGCTTAAAGAAAGCTGGATAGTCTATACTAAAGGTTTTTATATTATCTCTACCTATGCTTCTCCAAAGCTGCTGTGTTGTAATTCCCTTTTCCTTTGATATAAAACTCATCATTGACTTAACCTTTTCATCCTGTACATCTTCTATAGGTGAAAACATTTTATCTTTATTAAAACCTATATGTTCAAGTGCTCTATCTACAACGTTATCTCCGTATAATTTTCTACAAGTTTTTACCCAAGTTGATACTGCTGTTCCCTTCATATTAACACCTCCAACTAAATTGTATCAAATATTTACAACCAATTCAATTCTTTTAATAATGATTTTTGTTATTAATTGTAGAATTAATGTTTGTTTTGTAGTACAATACTATATATCGAAGAAACTATAAAAAAGTTTATGGAGGTTTTATGGAAAGACTTGATCTTCATCAAATTGTTGCTTCCCTTGCATTTTCCGTTGATTTAGCTGAAACAAGTACAATAGCAGATACCGATTTTGAAGATTATACTGCCAACCTAAACTTATCAAAACATAAATTTCTAAATCACGCAAGAAGAGCAACCTATGTTGCCTTAAGAGTTGCAAAAATGATAAATGATGATGAAAATTTTTTAAGTAAAGTTTTTATAGCAACAGCACTCCACGATATAGGAATAAAAAGGGATATAGATTCAGCCCACTCTGATTTTGATATTATACTTGAACATTCTAAGCTTGGAGAAGCTCTTATACTTAGACTTCCTGTTGATAAGGAACTTGCAAGCATTATTAAGTACCATCACGAAAACTTCAATGGTACTGGTGTTTATAAACTAAAGGGAGAGGATATACCACTAATATCCAGAATTATACGATTGGCAGATATATTTGAAATATTGTATGATGAAACAAAATCTAACTTTATACAGAGAAATAGAATTAATGAATGGATAAATGAACATAAAAACAGTCTATTTGATCCAAATATTGTTGATGTTTATAACAAAGTGCAGTTCATTGATGCCTTTTGGCTTGATATAGAAAATATTGCGTACACAAATCAAATACTTGATAAAATAATACCTGAAACTAAAATACCTGCAACACTTGAAGATATTAAACGCATTGCTGAAGTATTTGCATATATAATAGACCACAAAAGTCATTTTACCTATACTCACTCTACAAATCTTGCAAAATATGTTAAAAAGGTTTGTAACTATATTGGTTTTGATAAAAATAAAACACTTAAGATGGAAATTGCTGCACTGCTACACGATATAGGTAAACTCTCTATCCCTAATTCTATACTTGATAAAAATGGTAAACTTACCGCAGAGGAAATGCAGATAATGCGTTCACACACATATTATACAAGGCTCATCCTTTCTAAAATTGATGGTTTTGAGGAAATTGCTGAATGGGCTGCAAACCATCACGAAAAACTTAATGGAAAAGGATATCCCTTAGGACTTGATGCCGATAAGCTTTCCTTAGAGTCAAGAATTATGGCAATATGCGATATTTACGAAGCTTTAACAGCAGATAGGCCCTATAGAGCTGGAATGAGTGCCGATGATGCCTTTAAGATTATACAGACTATGGTTAAATCTGGTGAGCTTTGCAATAAGGCATTTACTATTGTAAAAAAAGCTCTATCAGAATAATTTTAAAAGCCCCGTGAAGGATTTTAACAATCCACTCACGGGGCTTTTTATGGACTGTATACTATTAATAACTTCTATTTTAATATCGTATGCATCTTTTGGTATAGTACAAAAGTTACAAACGATGCTACTATACCCTTAATCAAATTAAAGGGCATAATGCAGTACACAATTAAAGTATTTAAATCTACAACTAAACTGTTTACCTTTGAAGTTACTTGAACAACAGCCTTAATTGGAAAATGTAGAACCTTTTCATAGAGCGGTAAGAAAACATAATAGTTTGCAACAGATGCTATAACTGCCATTACAAGCACACCAGAAGTTAAAGACAAAACTGCTCCCTTTTTTGTCTTATCCCTTTTATAAAGTGCACCAGCAGTATATACTAAGCTTGATCCTACTATAAAATTAGCAAATTCCCCTATACCAAATGTACTTCCCTTTGTAATAAGATGTAGAAGATTTTTAACCGCCTCCACAACAATACCAAATAAAGGGCCAAAGGCAAAGGCTGCAAATAGTGCTGGTACATCACTTAAATCAATCTTTAAAAAATCTGGAAAAAGTGGCAGTGGAAATTCAATAAACATAATTAAATAGGCCACTGCTGCCAAAATTGAAATTTTTGTTAGTTTCTGTGTCTTTGACATAAAATCCTCCCCTTTCTTTAATCTCAGGGCGGAGAGAAAATAAAAAACCTCTGAAATCTCCAGAGGCAAAAAAAGATAAACCTTCTCCCATCCAGACTATACTGTCGGCCTCGGAATTTCACCGAGTCATGCCTTGCGGCTCGCGGGCTATACCGCCGGTCGGGAATTTCACCCTGCCCTGAAGATTTTTTATTCTTATAATTTTATCTATATAGTATTATATAATAATTTCCAGTTGAATTCAATATTTTAAGCACAGAATTTTTCTAAATCTAATATTTTTAAATAGCGTCTTCCTGATTCTATTATCCCACTATCTTTAAATTCGTTTACAATACGAGATAGGGTTTCTCTTGTCATATTTAATAGATAAGCTATTTCTTGATAGTTTACATCAAGCTCTACCTCAACTTGTCCATCCTTATAGCTACTATATCCATTAAAATACTCAAGTATAAAGCTTACAAAGGAATGTCTATGGTTGCCGGAGCTTGTATATCCTTGTCTTATCATCTGTAAGTCCATACTTTTTATAATTAGGCTGTGTATATATACTCTAAATTCAGCATTTTCCTTTAAATAATTTAATATCTTATCTTTATCAATAAGATAAACACAGCTATTTATCGCTGCCTCGTATTTAAAGGTAGATTCATCTGTAAACACAGAAAAGTTAAAAAACTCCCCTGGGAATACGAAGCTACATATCATATCCCTTCCCATATAGTTGTCGTGCTTTATTGCAAATTTACCTCTTTCTAAAAAGAAAAACTTACTTTTTATATTTTCTCTTTCAATTTCTTCACCCTTTAAGTATAGAACCTTCTTAAAGTCATCACCAAAAATATTGTAAAATTTATCTATTGTTTTTTCTATGTCATAAAAATATCTTCTATGATGTGTACTTAAAATCTTGTCATAAATTTCCCTACTCACACTCTCACTCCCTTTAAAGTTACTATACTATATATCGTAATCTATTTAAAAAAATTTAGTTAATTTTTATAAAAAAATAAAGAATTATTTAGAACTATTTAAAATAAGGACACCTACAGGTGTCCTTTATGCCCTCTTAAATACAATTCTTCCATCTATTAAAACATATTGTGTCTTTGCCATTACATCAAGTGGAAATTTATCTAACACTACTATATCTGCATCCTTTCCAACCTCTAAAGAACCAACTCTATCATCAATCTTTAATATCTTTGCTGGATTTATTGTAATTGCCTTTAAAGCTTCCATTTCATCCATACCGTGCTTTACTGCAAGGGCCGCACATAGAGGTAGATATTGTATTGGAATAACTCCGTGGTCAGTCATTATTGCAATATCTATTCCCTTTTTACTAAGAATACCTGCAGTTTCAAAGGTCAATTCCCTAAGTTCTACCTTACTTCTCTCAGAAAGGCTTGGTCCTACTATAAGAGGATACCCCTCTTCCTTTAACTCATCAGCTATTAGATGTCCCTCTGTACAGTGATCTAAGGTTAAATCTATATTGAACTCCTTTGCTATTCTAATTGCAGTAAACATATCATCAGCCCTATGAGCGTGTACTTTTAAAGGTATTTCCCTTTTTAAAACTGGAATTAGACTTTCGTATCTCATATCGAAATCTGGTTTATCTTCTTCTTCCTCTGCATTTTCCTTTTTATTTAAATACTCCTGTGCCTTATATAATGTATCCCTCAAAAGAGCAGCAATTCCCATTCTTGTTGTAGGCATCTCGTGCTTCTCGTGATAAGTTGATTTTGGATTTTCTCCAAAGGCTACCTTTATAGCAGCTGGACTCTTTACAATCATATTATCTATTCTTTTGCCATAGGTCTTTATTACTGCAAAGCTTCCTGAAATTACATTAGCACTTCCAGGTCCTGAGCAAACACAGGTTATACCATTTTCATAAGCCTCTTTGAAGGTTTTATCCATTGGATTTATACCATCTATTGCTCTTAAATGTGGCGTTATAGGATCAGTTGCTTCGTTGCCATCTGCTCCCTCAAAGCCAACTCCATCCTCCCACATTCCAAGGTGGCAGTGGGCATCAATCATACCTGGCATTATATAACCACCCTTTGCATCTATAACTTCAAAATCTCCTTCAAATTGCTTTTCTTCTCCTACATATTTTATCTTTGAACCATCCACAAGGACACAACCATTCTCTATAATTTTACCTGCCATAGTCAAAACAGTACCATTTTTTATTAAAATCATCTAATTACCCCCTTATATCTTCATTGAAAGTGCTATTCTCTTTCTTTCTAAATCTACCTCTAAAACCTTAACATCTACAACTTGACCTACCTTAACATAATCTGCTGGATGTTTAACATACGTTTCTGATATCTCAGACTTATGAACAAGTCCATCTTGATGAACTCCTATGTCAACAAAAGCACCAAAATCTGCAACATTTCTTACTGTTCCCTTTAAAATCATACCTGGCTTTAAATCCTCCATCTTTAGGACATCGCTTCTAAAGATTGGCTTTTCAAGTTCATCTCTTATATCTCTTCCTGGCTTTTTAAGTTCCTTAACTATATCAAGTAAAGTAGGTATTCCTATATTAATTTCAGATGCAATTTTTTCTTCTCCATAATTTTTAAGTCTTACATCTATATCCTGAAGTTTATTTTGCTTAACATCCTCTTTGCTATATCCTAATATATTTATAAGTTTTTCTGCTGCTTCATAGGATTCTGGGTGAACAGCAGTATTGTCAAAAACATTATCTCCATCTGTTATTCTCAAAAATCCTGCACACTGCTCAAAGGCCTTCTCTCCAAGCCTTTTTACCTTTAAAAGTTCTCTTCTATTTTTAAATTTTCCATTTTCTTCTCTGTATTCTACTATGTTTTTAGCAATAGCAGCATTTATACCTGAAACATATGAAAGTAGCGATTGTGATGCTGTATTTAAATCTACTCCAACTGAGTTTACCGCATCCTCTACAACTCCATTCAATGCCTCTGAAAGACGCTTTTGTGATACATCGTGCTGATACTGACCAACACCTATTGATTTTGGATCAATTTTTACAAGTTCTGCAAGTGGATCCTGAAGTCTTCTGGCAATTGAGATTGCACCTCTTAATGAAACATTTATATCTGGAAACTCCTTTGCCGCAAGTTCTGATGCTGAATAAACTGATGCCCCTGCCTCAGATACAACAACATAGTATATCTCTTTTCCACTTTCTTTCTTTACTTCCCTTATAAGTTCTGATAAAAATGCCTCTGATTCACGAGATGCAGTACCATTACCTAAAGAAATAATCTCCACATTATGCTTGTAAATTAGCTCCTTAAGAGCTCTTTTACTACCCTCTATATCGTTTTGTGGTTCTGTTGGATAAACTGTTGTAGTATCAAGCAGCTTTCCTGTTTCATCTACAACAGCTATCTTACATCCTGTTCTAAACGCAGGGTCAAATCCTAAAACCACCTTATTTTTTACAGGAGGTTGAAGAAGTAGATTTTTTAAGTTAATTGAAAATACCTTTATTGCCTGCTCTTCTGCTTTGTCTGTAAGCATATTTCTAATTTCCCTCTCTATAGAAGGAAAAATCAATCTATTGTAGCTGTCCTTTATTGCATCCCTTATGTATTTTGTCTCCTGTGCTTCTCTTTTTATTATCTTCTTTTCAAGATATAAAAGTATTTTTTCAACTGGTGCATCTATCTTAACTTGTAAAAATTCTTCTCTTTCTCCTCTGTTTATTGCTAAAATTCTGTGGGGTACAATTCTACAAACTGCCTCACTATAATCGTAGTACATTTCGTATGGTGAACGTTCATCCTTTGTCTTTTTTGTTACTATAACTCCCTCTTTATATGTAATATCTCTAATTGCCTTTCTGTAATCTGCATTATCCGATATATCCTCTGCTATAATATCAAGTGCACCTGAAATAGCATCTTCCTTTGTTGTTACCTTTAACTCTTCATTTATGTATTTTTCTGCTTCCTTTTCTAAATCTCCATCGAAATCCTGTGAGATTATTAAGTTAGCAAGTGGTTCTAATCCCTTTTCCTTTGCTATAGTTGCTCTTGTCCTCTTCTTTGGTCTAAAGGGGCGATAAATATCATCTACCTCTGTTATTGTCTCTGCTGCTTCAATCTTTGCAACTATTTCATCTGTAAGCTTTCCCTGTTCATCTATTAGTCTTTTTACTTCATCTTTTTTAGCCAATAGGTTTCTAAGATACGTCAACCTTTCATAAAAATTTCTGAGTGTTGTATCATCAAGATTTCCTGTAGCCTCTTTACGATATCTTGCAATAAAGGGAATGGTATTTCCTGCATCAATTAAATCTACTGTGTTTTTTACCTGCCATTCCTTTATTCCAAGCTCCTCTGAAAGCCTTTTTATAATATCCATTACCCATCACTCCTTAAACAAACTTTCAACATCCTTTTCCATAACAAAAACCATCAGATACTCGCCTGTTTTTGTACTAATGTCACAGTGAATACTAACAACCTTTACATTTACAATCTCCTCAATTATAGTCTCAAGTTTTCCTCTTAAGACATCCTCAAGCATATATCTAAACTCTTTAATTGTTTTTCTTCCCTCTGGAGATTGTGCAAGCCTTTTTTCTGCAGGGGTTAAAACTTTTTTTAACCTGACAATTATCATATCCTTAAATATGTGTGCCATTGCTTCTTCTGCACCACGACCTATCTCTTCCTTTTCAAAATGTATTAAAGCATTGCTTATTTTCATTTCTAAATTTCCCTTTAGAGACATAAATATACCTCCATTTATAATTTCTCTACTATTTTATATTTACCTTCCTATAATATCAAGGGAAATTTAATTTATTTAAATATTAAAAAAGATATCAACAATTGCAATATGATTATTGCAGGTACTCCATACCTAAACTTAGGTTTTCTTGTTTTATGGTGAAAGAGGTACATTGATAAATATACACCTATACTTCCACCTATTAGAGCTACAATCAATAGAGTATTCTCCCTTATTCTCCATCTTTTATATTTCGCTTTAAATTTATCTATCATAATAAGTAAAATACCTAAGATATTAACGATTAACAAATAATATTCAAACAGCATCTTTTCACCCCCCAAAAAGTGCCACCAAGAGCTCCGAAAAAATAGTGGCTTTTAATGACGTTTTTTATAAATATTCAACTTAATTTAATAAAATGCATAAAAAGTTATTAATGTAAAATGCGTAGCATTAAAAATATAGTAATATTTGTTAATTCAATCTATATAGGGCTTTGTTTTGAGCCCTATTTTTATTATTTCCTCATTTTAGGGCGTAGCAAAGCTAAGGGTGGCCTTTTGCTGCATAATTAAGTTGACCATCCTTACTATATTACACGCAGTGTTTGCTAAAATAATATGTATTTTAGCACCTACAAGTCGAAGA
>NZ_FQVG01000093.1 GCF_900129265.1 Caloramator proteoclasticus DSM 10124
AACTTTTTATGCATTTTATTAAATTAAGTTGAATATTTATAAAAAACGTCATTAAAAGCCACTATTTTTTCGGAGCTCTTGGTGGCACTTTTTGTCTTGACAAACTACTTCAAAACCTATATAATACTAAAAAATAAATAAAGAATACATGCCTACTCATATAATCCCGATAATATGGTTCGGGAGTCTCTACCGGGGGCCGTAAACCTCCGACTATGAGTGAGGTTGCTTTGCGTTTGCATATTGCACTTCACTCATTTCTTTTTTTGGGGAGCAATATGCTTTTTTGTTTCCCCTAAAGGGCATGTTGAAGGGGAGGAGGATTCTAAATGAAAATCTTAAAACAAGCCTATACCTTTGATGACGTCTTATTAGTTCCACAAAAGTCAGATGTATTACCTAAAGATGTAGAGGTTTCAACATATCTTACAAAGAAAATAAAGCTTAATATACCACTTATGAGTGCAGGAATGGATACAGTAACAGAGTCAAAAATGGCAATAGCAATGGCTCGTGAGGGTGGAATAGGAATCATTCATAAGAACATGTCTATTGAAGAGCAGGCCTTAGAGGTAGATAAGGTAAAAAGATCAGAACACGGAGTAATAACAGATCCTTTCTTTTTATCTCCAGAACACACAATAGAAGATGCTGATAGATTAATGGCAAGGTACAGAATATCAGGTGTCCCAATTGTTGAAGGTGGAAGATTAGTTGGAATTATAACAAACCGCGACATAAGATTTGAAAAGGACTATTCAAGAAGAATAAGCGAAGTTATGACGAAGGATAATTTAATAACAGCACCAGTTGGAACAAGCCTTAAGGAGGCAGAAGAAATACTAAGACGCCACAAGATAGAAAAGCTTCCACTTGTTGATGAAAACTATGCCCTAAAGGGACTTATAACAATAAAGGATATTGAAAAGGCAGTTAAGTTCCCAAATTCAGCAAAGGATGAAAAGGGAAGACTTTTGGTAGGTGCTGCAGTTGGAGTAACTGTAGATACAATGGATAGAGTAAAGGCACTATATGAAGCGGGTGTGGATGTAATAGTTGTGGATACTGCCCACGGCCATTCAAAGGGTGTTATAGATATGGTATATAGAATAAAAAATGCATATCCAGAGCTTCAGGTAATAGGAGGTAACGTTGCAACTATAGAGGCAACGAGGGATTTAATACTTGCTGGTGCCGACTGCGTTAAGGTTGGTATAGGACCTGGTTCAATCTGTACAACAAGAGTTGTAGCAGGAGTTGGTGTTCCTCAGCTAACAGCGGTTATGGATTGTGCAGAAGAGGCAGATAAATACGGTATTCCAATAATAGCAGATGGAGGAATTAAATATTCTGGAGATATAGTTAAAGCCCTTGCAGCAGGTGCATCTGTTGTAATGATGGGTTCACTTCTTGCAGGATGTGAGGAGAGTCCAGGAGAAGAAGAAATATATCAAGGAAGAAGATTTAAGGTGTATAGAGGAATGGGCTCAATTGCAGCAATGCAAAAGGGAAGCAAGGACAGATATTTCCAACAGGACAACAAAAAGCTTGTACCAGAGGGAGTTGAAGGAAGAGTTGCCTACAAAGGACCTGTTGCAGACACTCTTTATCAGTTAGTTGGAGGACTTAGAGCTGGTATGGGATACTGCGGTGCAAGGAACATAGAGGAACTAAAACAGAAGGCTGTCTTTGTTGTTCAAACATCAGCAGGTCTAAGGGAGAGCCATCCACACGATATATACATTACAAAGGAAGCACCAAACTATACAACAGATGCAAAGTAGGAGGGTAATATGAATAGAGAACTTGTTTTAATAATAGATTTTGGAGGACAGTATAACCAGCTTATTGCAAGGCGTGTTAGAGAGTGTGGGGTGTACTCTGAGATAGTTCCATACACAGTTTCAATAGAAGAAATAAAAAGAAAGAGCCCAAGTGCAATAATTTTCACAGGTGGACCAAACAGCGTATACGAAGAGGGAGCACCAAGGGTAGATAGGGAAATATTTGATTTGAATATTCCTATACTTGGAATATGCTATGGAATGCAGCTTACCGCATTTATGTTAGGTGGAGAAGTTAAAAAGGCAGATAAAAGGGAGTATGGAAACACAAGTGTTGTTTTAGAAAATGACTGTGCCCTATTTTCAAACCTTCCTAAAGAGAGCATAATGTGGATGAGCCATACTGACTATGTTGCAGAACTTCCAGATGGTTTTGTAAATGTAGCCTACACAGACTCCTGCAAAAATGCGGCAATGGCAAATAAAGAAAAGAGGATATATGGCGTTCAATTCCATCCAGAGGTTAAACATTCACAGTTTGGTTTTGATGTTATTAAAAATTTCTTGTTTAATGTATGCGGTCTTAAGGGAGATTGGACAATGTCCTCCTTTATTGATGAAAAGATAGAGGAAATAAGAAGGACTGTTGGAGATAAAAAGGCAATATGTGCCCTGTCAGGTGGAGTTGACTCCTCTGTTGCTGCCCTAATGGTACACAGGGCAATAGGTAAAAATTTAACCTGTATATTTGTTGACCACGGCCTATTAAGAAAGGGAGAGGCAGAAGAGGTTTATAATACCTTTAAAGAAAAGTTCGATATGAACCTTATTATGGTTGATGCAAAGGATAGATTTTTAGGAAAGCTAAAGGGAGTTACTGACCCTGAGAGGAAAAGAAAGATAATTGGTGAGGAGTTTATAAGGGTATTTGAAGACGAGGCATTAAAAATAGAAGGGGCAGAGTTTTTGGTACAGGGAACAATTTATCCAGACGTTGTTGAAAGTGGAACAGGAACATCTGCAGTTATAAAGAGCCATCACAACGTAGGGGGACTTCCTGAGGACATTAAATTTAAGTTGATTGAACCCCTTAGGGAACTATTTAAGGATGAAGTTCGAGAAGTTGGAAGACAGCTTGGACTTGCAGAAGAATTAGTATCAAGACAGCCATTCCCAGGACCAGGTCTTGCGATAAGGGTACTTGGTGAGGTTACAGAGGAAAAGCTTTCTATATTAAAGGAAGCAGATTTTATAGTAAGGGAAGAAATAAAAAAAGCAGGCCTTGATAAAAAGATATGGCAGTACTTTGCTGTACTTCCTGATGTAAAAAGTGTTGGCGTAATGGGAGATGAGAGAACATATTCCCACCTTATTGCAATAAGGGCTGTGGAAAGTGTGGATGGAATGACATCAGATTGGTTTAAAGTGCCCTACGAAGTTTTAGATAAAATATCAAGAAGGATTGTAAATGAAGTTAAGGGTGTAAATAGAATTGTATATGATATAACAAGTAAACCTCCTGCAACAATTGAATGGGAATAATTTAATAACTGGCAGCCATATCACTTATAACTTTTGATATGGCTGCTTTTTATTACTGAAACTTAACCACTTTTTTAAAAACATATCAACAGAAGTTTCGCAGATTAAAAAATAAATAGGGCGTAGCCCCTTGATATGTAATGGTTTAGATGAATAATAATTGAAATATGTAAATTCCGATT
>NZ_FQVG01000095.1 GCF_900129265.1 Caloramator proteoclasticus DSM 10124
AATATTTCTTTTAGTCTATTCGATATATTATCATCAATAACTTTTCTTCTATATTTAGTTACCAAAACAAGATGATAATACAACAAGAATACTGAATGATTATTATTGTCTAAATCCATTATATTACAAAACCTCCTTCCTATAATACTGATTATATCATAAAGGAAGAATGTGTCAAACAACATTCATCACCCACTTATAGAAGTGGGCGACTTCTGTTGCTTTTTAGTTAAAAACTTTTATGTATTATAAAAAGGATCGGGCTGTTGAAAAAGTTATATATTGATTAGCCCCATGAAGGATTTCTTAGGCATACCTTCATTTCACTAAGCAATTATAAGCTTTTCTTTATTTGAAAAAGTCCTACCTTCGCGATGCCATCATCCTGATGGCCGCTCGGCTCGGCACGTCCTGTGCCGAATTACGGACTTTTTCAAAGTCGAAAAGCAACAATTGCTAAAGCTCATGAAAGAGCCTATTGAAATCCTTTCATGGGGCATTTTCATAATGTAGCTATCAATTAGGTTTGTCAATAATCTAAAGGATGGCTAATTGCCATCCTTTTACTCAAATATCTTACTAACAGATAAATCCTCATATATCCTCTTTATCGCCTCTGCAAAAACAGGAGCAACTGATAATACCTTAATATTATCAAGCATCTTATCTTCAGTTAAAGGAATTGTATTTAATACAACAAGTTCCTTTATTGCTGAATTTTTAATTCTCTCAACAGCCGGACCTGATAGCACAGCATGTGTACAACAAGCATATACTTCCTTTGCACCTAAATCTGCTAATGCATTTGCTGCATTAGTAATTGTACCTGCAGTATCTATCATATCATCAACAAGTATTGCTACCTTACCCTTTACATCTCCAATTACATTCATTATTTCTGAAACATTAGCCTTCGGTCTTCTCTTATCTATTATAGCAATAGGAGCATGTAGTCTATCTGCAAACTTTCTTGCTCTTGTTACACTGCCTAAATCAGGTGAAACTACAACTACTTCATCTTCGTTTAGATTAAAATCTTGGAAATACTTTGATAGTATTGGTACACCAAGAAGGTGATCAACAGGTATATTAAAATATCCTTGAATTTGTGCAGCGTGTAAGTCCATAGTTAAAACTCTATCTGCACCAGCTGCTGTTAATAGGTCTGCCACAAGCTTTGCTGTAATTGGATCTCTTGCCTTTGCCTTTCTATCTTGTCTTGCATATCCATAGTAAGGAATAACAGCAGTAATTCTACCAGCAGAAGCTCTCTTAAAAGCATCCATCATTATCAAAAGTTCCATTAAATTATCATTTACTGGAGCACAAGTTGATTGAACAACAAATACATCTGCTCCTCTAACTGTTTCATTAATATCTACTGATATTTCCCCATCACTAAATCTTCCAACATTTGAATTTCCAACACTTACACCAACGATGTCTGCTATTTCCTTCGCAAGGTTAGGATGAGAATTTCCCGTAAATATTTTAATGTTTTTACCGTGTGTAATCATAAAAAACGCCTCCTATGCTATTTTTTCCATATACCCTTCTTTTCAAGCCAGCCTTCCTTATTTACCTGCTTTGCTCTTGCAATAGCAAGTGCTCCACTTGGTACATCTTCTGTAATAGTTGAGCCAGCAGCAATATAAGCATTTTCTTCAACTGTAACAGGAGCTACTAAATTAGTGTTGCAACCAATAAATGCATTGTCCTTTACTATAGTCTTGTGTTTGTTTGTTCCATCATAATTTACTACAACTGTACCACATCCAAAATTACATCCACGTCCTACTTCAGCATCTCCTATATATGTTAGGTGAGATACCTTTGTATCATCGCCTATTTTTGACTTTTTGATTTCAACAAAATCACCTATTTTAACATTCTTTCCTATTTCACTCTCTGGTCTTATATATGCAAATGGTCCGACAGATGTATTATCGTGAACAATACTATCCAAAACAACTGAGCTTTGAACTTCAACTCCATTATGTATTTTTGAATTTACTATTCTTGAATTAGGCCCTATTATACATCCTTCTCCTATTTCAGTATTTCCTTCAATTACACAGCCTGGATACACAATAGTATCTCTACCTATCTTAACCTCTGCATCTATGTATGCATTATTTGGATCTATAAATGTAACTCCCTCATCCATAAGCCTTTTAACTATTCTTCTTCTCATAACCTCACTTGCTTCTGCAAGTTGAACTCTTGAGTTTACACCCATAAACTCTGTAAAATCAACTTTATATGCTCCAACACTATATCCTTGTCTCTTTAATATTTCAATAACATCTGTTAAATAATATTCCCCTTGTGCATTGTTATTATCTAATTTATTAAGAGATTCTAATAATAATTTTATATCAAAACAATATATGCCTGAATTTACTTCTTTTACTTTTAGTTCTTCCTCACTTGCATCCTTATGTTCAACTATCTTTTCAATATTACCATTTTGGTCTCTTATGATTCTTCCAAATCCTGCTGGATTATCAACATCACCTGTAAGCACTGTTACCTTATAGCCACCATTTATGTGAAACTCAAAGACATTCTTAATGGTCTCTGCAGTTATTAAAGGTGCATCGCCTGCAAGAACTATAACAGTTCCTTCTTTATCCTTTAAAAAGTCACTGCAGCACATAACCGCGTGTCCTGTTCCAAGTTGTCTATCCTGATAAGCCGTTTTGATGTTTTCATTTAGACTTGCTCTAACCACTTCTGATTTATGTCCAATAACAACTATGTAATCATCAACATCTGCACCCTTTAGGGCATCAATAACGTGAAACAGCATAGGTTTCCCACAAACCCTATGAAGTACTTTAGGCAGATTAGATTTCATTCTTTTACCTTCACCTGCTGCTAATATCAAACCATAACAGTTATTCATAATAGCACCTCATCCTTAAAATATTTAATTATAATACCTATTTTATTATAGTCTAAATACTAAATTTATTCAATTAAAATAGCTCAAAGATAGTGTCAAGTTATTGTAGGATATTGATAGTGTCAAGTTATTGTAGGATATTTTTTTAGACAACCCCAAAAACTTTTTAATTCAAAGCTT
>NZ_FQVG01000096.1 GCF_900129265.1 Caloramator proteoclasticus DSM 10124
CTGGCCACCAATTTTATATGCGGGAATAGCTCAGTTGGTAGAGCGTCACCTTGCCAAGGTGAATGCCGCGGGTTCGAGTCCCGTTTCCCGCTCCAAATAAAAACACCTGGTTGATTACTTCAACCAGGTGTTTTTATTTGGCTCTTTGTCAATAGTTGGGGCGGGTATTCGATTAGAATGACTGTCCTTTTTGTTTTATAGTGATTTTAGAAGAATAGATTACATATGGATGATTTAAAGTATAATATTTTCAACTTAAATAGAAAATTTTTATACTAAATATATGTTTACTTTCTCTTAGCATAGTTACTTATTCAATAGATACTAATTGTTAAGTTATAATTGTATATGTATAATTATATTAAATAGTAACAAATAATGATTAGTATAGATAACTTAAATAATTAGTTGTTTCATATGGAGGTAAAATTATGCATAAAAATTTAGGAGCTATTGTTGGTCTATATCCTACTCCTGTAACAATAGTAGGAACGGAGATAAATGGTAGGGTTAATTGGATTAATATTGCACATATAGGCATAATAGGTGTAGATAAAATGCTTATAAGCATGAATAAAATTCATTATAGCAATGAGGGAATAAAACAAAATAAAACACTATCCATAAATATTATAAGTGAAGATATGCTTATAGAGGCTGACTACGTGGGCATTGTTTCAGGAGCTAAAGTCAGCAAAGAAGATGTTTTTAAATATTTTAAAGGTGAGTTAGAGGGAGCGCCTTTAATAGAAAGTGCTCCAGTTTGTATGGAATGTGAAGTTGTAGATAATTATGAAACAAATACACATGATAATTTTATTGTAAAGCCTGTCAATACATATGTTAAAGAAGAAGTACTAAATGAAAAAGGAAAAATTGATTATACAAAGGTTAAACCGGTTTTATTTGAAATGCCAAATAGACAATATCTCAATATAGGTAGTGTCATAGGAAAGTGCTGGAAAGAGGGAGAAAAATATAAAAAGTAATTTAAAAGGAGGGCATAAAGTGGAAATTATATTTAATAGAAGAAGTATAAGAAAATATGAAGATAGGGAAGTTGAAAATGAAAAAATAGAAAAACTTCTTAGGGCTGCTATGCAGGCACCATCTGCAGGAAACCAAAGACCTTGGGAGTTTATAGTTGTAAAGAATAAAGATACATTAAAAAAGCTTTCTGAAGTAAGTCCATATTCAAAGATGGTTGCAAATGCTAATGTGGCAATTGTTCTATTATCAAATAAAGAATATATGAAATATCCTGAGTATTGGCAACAGGATATGGCAGCAGCAACGCAAAACCTGCTTTTAGAAGCTACATATTTAGGACTTGGAGCTGTTTGGCTTGGTATTGCTCCTTTAAAGCAAAGAATGGAATATGTAAAGGAAGTATTCAATTTACCTGAAAATATAGATGCATTTGCAATAGTACCCGTTGGATATCCAATTGAGGAAAATAAGTATATAGATAGATATGATGAAAATAGGGTTAAATTTGAAAAATATAAAAAGTGGCATTATGCCACTTTTTATATTATAAACCAAAATATTATAGTAAATAATGCAAGTAAACTAAAGTTATATACTGTAAATTTTTTTAAATAAACTTTTTTATTTTGCTTATACTCATTTGCATAAAATTTATAGGATATAACGCTGGCAAGAGATGCTATTAATGTTCCCATTCCTCCAATATCAACACCTAAAAGTAATTCCTTATAGTTGCTACTAAATCCAGAAAGAAGTATAGCACAAGGAACATTGCTAATAAATTGGCTTAAAGTAATTGATGATATAAATGTAGATTTTGGTTTATTTAAAATTTTTATAAATAAGTTTCTAACAATTTCAATATTAGAAAGATTGCCTATAAATATAAAGAAGAAAACAAAAGTTAATAATAGAGCATAATCTACTTCTTTAAAAAGTTTTTTATCTAAAGTAAAAGTTATAATAACTGTTATTAAAAAGGCAAAATAGTAGTTTATTATATTAAAGATTGATAAAAGAACTATAATAAATAAAAGAACAAAAATAAATGTTATTTTTTTATTTTTAATCTCCACTTTTTCTATATGAAAACATATATCTTTATTAGGAATAGATAGATTTAATAGTACTAAAACAAATAGACCTAATATAACAAAAGGCAGCATTATTTTTAAAAATGTAGTTAAATTTAAATTATACTTTGAATATATAAAGAGGTTTTGGGGATTCCCCATAGGAGTTAAACTACTTCCGATGTTGGCAGATAAAGTTTGAAGAACAATTATCTCCATAGGATTTATTTTAGATTTTTTAGCAATTATAAGGGCAAGTGGAACGAATGTTATAAGAGCAACATCATTTGTTATTAACATAGAAAATAAAAATGTAATCAAAATAAGCACTAAAGAAACCTTTCTTTCATTTTTAAACTTGTCTAAAATTCTGATAGAAATCATCTCCAATAATTTTTGTTTTTCAAAGCATTCAATAACAATCATAAGATTAAATAATGAAATCAAAACCTTAAAGTCTATGTAGTGTAATTTAGGTGTATTAAAAAGAGAGGTAACTATAGCAAGAATTAAAGAGATAGAAAATACAATGTCCTCTTTAGTTTTGTTTATAAATTGCCTAATCAAAATAAAGCCTCCTTATAATTACAATTAATTTATTTAATTTGAGATATGAATTTAAATTTGTTTTATACAATAAATAAAATATAGACCAATAATAATTATATAACTTTAAAATAACAAATCATAGTTCAAATTTATTTATTACAACATATCCGTGCGTATTGAATTATAAAATTTAGAGGAATAAAGAGATAATAAAAGAATTCATAATATAGTTTGCTATAATAATGAATATCGAATATGATGTTTTTCTATAAAGATGGTATTATACAAAAGTCGCTGCGAGATGGCGACGAAAGATGACGAAAAATGTAGTTGACATTATAAGTTGAATGTGTTAATATTAATTAATGCTAAGGATAACGGTCCTTGAAAACTGAACAGCGAGAGCGAACGTACCAAATAAGAAGCTAGGTTATAACATGAGAGTTTGATCCTGGCTCAGGACGAACGCTG